>DKNE01000005.1 GCA_002470645.1 Patescibacteria group bacterium UBA7396 | reverse complement strand
ATAATATTACTATCACTATTATCAATTCAACTAACGTAAAGGCTTGCTTTTTATTCTCGTGTTTTTGGTGTCTTTTCATACTAGCTTTTTTAATTGATATTTCACACCTTATAGTTTAACATTTTTTTTAGAATTAGCAAGAAAAAATCGTGAAATTTCACGATTTTTTATTTGTTTTTAATTATCTTATCAATTAGCCCGTATTTTAAAGCTTCTTCTGGAGTCATAAAATTATCTCTATCACAATCTTTTTCTATTGTTTTTATATCTTTTCCTGTATGATAAGAGAGAATTCCATAAAGTCTTTCACCAGTTTTTATAATATGTTCTGCAGCAAGTTTTATATCAGTAGCTTGTCCTTCAGCTCATCAAAGAGGTTGATGAATCATAATTTCACTATTTGGAAGAGAATATCTTTTTCCTTTTGTTCATCCAGCAAGAATAATACTTCACATAGAAGCAGCAAGTCATACACAAACTGTGATAATATCACATTGCACATATTGCATCACATCGTAAATTGCTAATCCAGCTGTTACATGTCATCCTGGAGAATTTACATAAATAGTAATAGGAGCTTTAGGATCTTGTTTTTCTAAAAAAAGTAATTGAGCTATAACAGTATTTGCTAGATGAGAATCAATAGCATCTCCAAGAAATATAATTCTATCTTCTAAAAGTCTTGAGTAAATATCATAAGCTCTTTCTCCCCCAGGAACTTTATCAATTACTGTTGGAATAAGGGTATTACTAATTATTGTTTTACTTTGAGAAATAATTCATTTTCATTTCTTTTTTGAAATCATAGATGCCATAGAAAAATCTTTAAAAATTAAAATATGTCTCAATTATATTAAAAAAATAAAAACTACAAATTTTTGTAGTTTTTATTTTTTTAAACATTACTTATAAATCATATAGATTTTTTTTCTCAAGCACCTCTTACTTGGTTTATAATTTCAAAGCATTCTTCTTGAGTAATATCAGCAATCTCTTTAGTTTCGATTTCTTGGAGAGCTTTTTTTATAATAATTCTATTAATTATTTCTTGTATATCAGCACCAGATAAACCATCTGATTTTTTTACTAATATATCAATTTCTATATTTCAAAAAGCATTTTTTGCTTTTTGAGGAAGTTTTCATATATGAATTTCATAAATTTGTTTTAAAGCTTTTGAATCAGGAAGACCAACTTTTATTTTAGTTGACATTCTTCCAGAACGAATAACCGCTTCATCTATAGTCTCTATCAAATTAGTGGTTCCAACAAATATAACATCTTCTAAATCCTCAAATCAATTCATTTCAGATAAAAAAGTATTTACTATTTTTGTATCTTCTCAACTACTATTTATACTTCCATTTCTTTTCTTAAAAAGTGCATCAAGTTCGTCTAAAATCACAATAATTTTTTTATTAATTTCAGCGCTTCTTTTTCTTAAAAAACTAAATAGTTCTTTTATATTATTGGGTCATTCATTTATGAGTGCACTTGATTGTATATCGGTTAGTTTGATATTATAAACTTCAGCATTTATTTCATGAGCAATTACTTTTGCTAAAAGAGTTTTTCCAGTTCATGTAGGTCACTCGAAAATGATTCCTTTTGTATGTTTAGCTCACCATGACTCTGTAATATGCTCATATTTTAACATTTTTATAATTGTTTCGATTTGTTTTTTAGCTTCTTCTTGTCATCAAACATCTTTTAATGATGCTTTTTGTTCATCTTTTACTTTGAGTTGTTCAAATTTTGATTCTGTTTTGCTTTGAGCTGATCTTGATACTACTAGACTTTCTCAGCTTGAAAATAGATAAATTTGTTTTGGAATTTTTATTCAAAACTCGGTTGCTATTTCATTGATTAAGAAATTATTTATTTCTAATAAAGTTTTTAAAAATGTAATTACTTCATTTGTATTATAAATATCATCGGTATCTTTTGTTATAGAAATGGTAAAATAGGGTATTTTGTCGTCATTTCAATAAATTGTGTCTGTATCGTATTCTTCTTTAAAATCTATTATAAAAGCAGGAAGTTTTTTTAGAGTTGTTATTTCATCTGTTTTTTCTTCAATAAATTTTCTTAATTTCTCTTTATTTAATTTTCTTTTTGTTTTATTTGCTTTTGAAGCAAGATCTATAGGAATTCTAAAAGTATATTTTTCAGTATCATCATCAAGTTCAAATACATTGTTTCAAAATCATTCTCATATATGAAAAAGTCTAAAATTAAGTATATTTTCACCTACATCATTATTTCTTTTTATTTCTTTTACAATTTCATAAGGATATCAAATCTCTAGGGCATAATTTTTTATATTAATTTGCTCTATTTGTTGATCAAAAACTCTCAGATAATTATCAATAATTTCTTTGAGCTCTTTGTAGTTTTTCTCAGCACTTGAATGGGTAAGATAATTTGGCAATAAAACAGTGTTAAAAATAAGATTAAACAACATTTTCGCTAATCCTGTTTCTGTTTGAAATCCTAATCATTTATACACTTTTAATTTAGTAAGTAATGAGTGGATATAATCAAGAGAAAAATCATCACTTGTTATAAAATCACTTACATATCTTTCTAAAGCTTGTAAAATATGTGAATTTTTTTCTACTGTTTCAATATTTAGATCAAGAACAGCATTTTCAATATATCATCTATCATATTGAGATTGGAGTTCTTTTATTTGCGAAAATCTACTTAAGCTCACCATAATAATTTTTATAAAAAATAAGATTTATTTATAATTAATTTTTAAAATCTGTCAAATTTATGTTTTGCATTCTTACATATTTTATGGTATACTTTTAGAAATATAAAAATAAATATAAAAATATGTCCAATCAAAATTTGTTTAAAAATAAAAATCTGGGAGTAAATCTTGATTTTAATGAATTAAAAGATGAGCTTATAACTCTTTTTAAGTCACCAAATCCATTTCATATTTATATGAATTCTCAAAATATCAAAGATAAATTTTCAGAAATCCTTTCAGTACTCACTTTAAAGCTAAAAGAATGATTTAAGATTGATTCAGAGAATGAACATACATTTATTATGACTTTATATAAGCAAACAAATTATGATAAAGTTTGGCTAGAAGTAATAGAAAATTATTTAAGAGATTGTAAAAATTTTGATGTACTCAATTATATTTATTTTGTAAAAATATTAAATAAAGAAAAACAATATTTAGCAAAATGACTTTTAAAATTATATAAAAAAAATTCTCAGGAAGATATTATAAAATTTTTACAAAAATATAATGCAAAGCTTTCTTTTTCATATATTAAAAATATTTTTGATACTTTCCATATTTGAGAAATGAGTTTTGATATAAATCTGAGAGAAGATTTTATAGAGCATTTTATAGAAAAAATTTATTTACAATTAACTGAAGAAAAAAGAGATATTTTTTTAGATAATTTTATTCTAAAAATTGATAAAAATACAAGTGATTTTTCAGATGTATCAAAAATCATTTCAAAAATAATATCGTCATATACTTCAAATGATAAATATAATGAAGTACTTTCTATAGTTTGAATGGAATATTTTCAAGATGTAAAACTTTGTGTTGATGATTTGATTTTAAAATATGGAACTATTAGGTCAACTTTTTATTTACAAATAAATGACATTATAACTACACTCAATCAAACAGATAGATCAACTTTTTGGAAATATGTAAAAAGAAGGATGATAGATACTTATTACAGTGAAGTAAAAAATATCTTTTATGAATCATCAAGTAATGTATTTCTTGATAAACAAACTTTTTCTCTTTTATCAGGAGAATTTAGAATCATCCCATCTATAAGTCCAGAATCAGAATATATAAAAGAAGAGTATAAACAAATAAATGATTTAAAAGAAATTATCTTAGAAATGAGTAATAATATTTTTAGTTTTTTTCTTTTACCTATCATTTATTATACTATTAGTGAAAAACTTTCTTTAAGAAAAAAAGATTTACACAAAATGAAATATTTACTTCTATTTATTTTTTCAAAAAATTATAGTGAATATAAAAAAATCTATATGTTTTTTAATCAACTCGAAATATTTTTAAATTATGATAATACCTTTAGAGTATTTGAAAAAATACAAATCTCTTTTTCTATTATTTTAATACTCGCTTTATTTCTTTTACTTTCATATTTTTATTTTCCAATTTGAGTATTTGTATGAGTTTTTATTTTAGCAGGAATAAAATACTTTGAAGTGATGCATCCAAATATTTTTTACAGAACGAAATGGAATATTGGAATAAAATTTTTTGCAACCGTATTTTTATGTGTTTCGACATATTTTTGGTTTACTAATTTTGATAAAGTAAAAAATGATACCATAAATCTTACGAAACAAATCGAAGTTTTATGAACTCTTTCTTCAAAAGAAGTTATTGATGGATGATTTTATTACATAAAAGCAAATATTTTAGAATTCAATAAAAAACAATAATAAACCAAAAATACAACTTTTGTCAATGAAAAAAGTTGTATTTTTTTAAAAATATATAGTATAATAATATCACTAGAATTTTTTATGCACTTTATTTAAAAAAATAATTGTAGTTGTAAAAAATCTTATCTTTGCAATTCAAGTGTTAAAGCCAAAAACCTGAAAAGCATAACCAAATGTTACGATGGGAAATAAAACAATTCTTGAAATATTAGTAGATAAACAAAATGAAAAATGAGCTGGAGCCTTTGAACATATTTTAATAGTTTTGCATAATACTATTGAAGAAATCAAAAAAAATATGTTTCATAAAATATATGCAAGACCTCATTTTTCTTTTGAAATAGCAAAAATCTGAAATAAAATCAGATTTTTTATCGTATCTGAAAAGGTATACGTGAACTTCTTAAAAAATCAAATTTATGCACACTACCCAAATATTGAAATATATGAAACTTCTGATTATCTCGCACATATTCCAAATGATAAAATCTCTCTTGGAAAAGTATGACTTCAAAAAGCGAGTATTTATCCTATAAAAAATTTCTCAGAGATCCAAGAAAACGCTTCTGGATGAGAAGTAGACCCATATTCATCGCTTACTTCAGCGCTTTTAAAAACTTGAGAAAATACACTCAATGCTTTTATGGTTTCTTTTTCTCCTCTTCCGGATGAGATTTGGAAAAAACAGTCGCTTAAAATGATTGAAATGGCAAGTATACATCTTCCATCTTGGGCAAAAAAAATCTATCTATTCTGAGTAAAATTAAAGTTTATTTTTTTACCATTTATTTGGATAGGAAAGATAATCACATTTTTTGTTCAAATACCAAAAGAAGAAGATGAAGCCGGAAATAATCCATCAGAAACAAAAATTGATGAAAATATTCAAGCAAAATTATCTCGTCTTTGATATGGAGTGGATATATATATTCTCTGCGCGAGTCAAGACAGTGTCTTAAATAAGATGAATATTAAAGAAATATTTTCACCACTTTGAATTTTTTCATTTTTTAAACAAAATGCATTTTCTTTACAAGAAATTACTCAAGATAACCAAAAAATCATCTTAGCTAAACAAAGAATTTGCCAAGATACTTTTGTCCTATCTACTCAGGAGTTATCAGGACTCGTTCATCTTCCGACTACCAATGTACAAACTCCAAATATTAATTGGGTATTGTCTCGTAATTTTGAACCTCCAGTGAATCTTCCTCTTTTAACTTCGCAAGATCTAGAAAATGATCTTACTCCTATTTGAAAAACAAATTTTAGAGGCGAAGAACAAGCTTTTTGAATTGGACCAAATGATAGAAGAAGACATATGTATATTATTTGAAAAACTTGAATGTGAAAATCGACCCTTCTTGAAAATATGATTTTAGATGATATTAAAAAGGGGAGATGAGTTGCGGTTATAGATCCACACGGAGATCTTGCTGAAGCAATTATTGGAAATATACCAAAATCTCGTACCAACCAAACGATTATTTTTGATCCTTCTGATAAAGATTGGCCAATTGCATTTAATATGCTCGAGTGAATTTCTCCAGAACACAGACCTCTTATAGCATCGGGACTCGTTGGAATATTTAAAAAAATATTTTGAGATAGTTGGTGACCAAGACTTGAACACACTCTTAGAAACACTATTTTAGCACTTTTAGAATATCCAAATACAACCCTTATTTCTATTCCTCTTATGTTGACGAGTGATATATATAGAAGTAAAGTCGTTGCAAAAATTACTGATCCAGTAGTAAAGTGATTTTGGCTCAATGAATATGCAAAAATGGCTCCAAATCAAAAAGTAGAAACAGCTGGCCCAATTCTCAATAAAGTAGGACAATTTTTATCAAGCTCGATACTCAGAAATATTTTATGACAACCAAAAAATAGTTTTAATCTCAGATGGGCTATGGATAACAAAAAAATCGTTATCGTAAACCTTTCAAAATGAAAAATTGGAGAAGATGCATCAGCGCTTCTTGGAGCAATGATGGTTACAAAATTTCAAATGGATGCTATGAGTAGAGCAGATATCCCTGAAAAAGAAAGAACTGATTTTTATCTCTATGTTGATGAATTTCAAAATTTTGCTACCGATAGTTTTGCAACTATTCTCTCAGAAGCGAGAAAATATAAACTCAATCTCGTGATGGCAAATCAATACATAGACCAAATGACAGAAACGGTAAAATGAGCTGTGTTTGGAAATGTGTGAAGTCTGGTATCTTTTCAAGTATGATATCATGATTCGACAATTATGAAAGAAGTATTTGGAAATGATATTTCTAGCCAAGATCTCACGAATTTAAGAAAGTATTCTATTTATACAAAACAACTTATTGATGGAATGCCTTCGAAAGTATTTTCAGCAAATACCTTTCCTCCATATCCTATTCAATCTGAGGTTTTTGAAAGCAGATATAAAAAAATTCTCCAAGTTTCAAGGGAAAAATATTCTCAATCTAAAGAAAACGTAGAGCAAAAAATATATAAATCAATACAAGATTTACAAGAACAGGAGCAAAAAATGCAAAAAGAAAAGGATGCAAAAAAGACAAAAATAAATAAAAAATAACACTATTTTATAAAAAATATGAATAAAACTCCAATTTGAAGCCAAAATTCATGACCTGGTAATGATGAATTTAAAAGATATTATGAAAATATTTCTTTAATATATCCACATTTTGACATTTCTGAAGTGAATAATATAAGAGTAAAAAATTATAGACTATTATTCCAATACAAAGGAAATATGTATTCTTGTGAACTCGATACTGAATCTATTTTTCACTTGATTATGAAAAATATTAAAACATCAGTATGATTTGTAGTAAATTTTGAGAAAAATAGAGAAAATATTGATAGTATTTTAACAGATTATTTACCTCAATCTCAAATAGATAAAATTACACACCTTTATTTTTCAAATAAATATTATATTTGTCATACACCAGAAACTATTTTTATGGTACCTTCTTTTTTAAAACAAAACCTTATAACTTCTAATTTACAATATTCTGAAGCTATCAATCTTTGAGATGTTATTAAAGAAGGTTTTCCTGACGTTTGTCTCCAAGAAGTGAAAAATATTTCATTAGATTATGAGTGATATATGGTTTTTATGGTGTGAGATATGCAACATTTTTTATCATTAACTCCGCTCTCTACTCTTCAACAGGAAATATTAACATCAAAAGAAAGATTAAATTTTAATAAAGAATAAATAAAGAAAATAATTTTATTTTGAAATTTTTTAAAAAATCATACAATAACGATATTATAATTTATTCTGATTTTATGAAAGTTGATAACCTCACGTTGAGTTTTTGAAATAAAATTGTTTTAAATAAAGTTTCTCTTGAAATCAAACCAGGGGAATTTGTATTTATCATTTGATATAGCTGAAGCGGAAAAACGAGTTTAATTAGAAGTATTATTTGAGATTTTAAACCAGCTTCTTGAGATATTGTTTTAGATAATTGAGGTGTTTTGTATGGAAATTTTTCTGAAAAATTCTTAAGACAATATAGAAGAAAAATAGGAGTTATTTTTCAAGATTATAAACTTTTAGAATCAAAAACAGTATATGAAAATGTTGCTTTTGCTATGGAAGTATGTAATTATAAAGAAAAAGATATTATTAAAAAGGTGCCTGAGGTATTAGAACAAGTAGGGTTACTACTTAAAAAAGATAAATTTGCCACTGAATTATCTGGTTGAGAAAAACAAAGAGTTTCTATAGCAAGAGCTCTTGTGCATGATCCAGAAGTAATTATCTGAGATGAACCAACTGGAAATCTTGATCCAAAAACAGCACTTAATATTATGGAAATTTTTGAAGAGCTTGGGAGGCTTGGAAAAACAGTTATCATAGCAACTCATGATAAAAATATTGTAGATACTTATAAAAAAAGAGTTATTTCATTTAAAGATAAAAAAATTTTTAGTGATGAAAATCCATGAAATTATAATTTATAAAATAAGATAAAAACCTCACATTTGTGAGGTTTTTATCTATCTTTTTTACTGATTAAACTTTGAACTTTTTTGTAATAACTTTGACTGCTTTTATAATTACTTAAAACAGCATCTTGAATTTCGTGATTATTTTCGAGAGTTTTATTTTTATCAATTAAGCTCAAATAATAGAAAAAGCTATTGGTATAATATACAAAATTAGAATAATTTTTTACTATTCCATTGGTTGTATAATAATCATACACTCAATCTTTATGAGCATCAATAATAGCTGTTCTTGTAAGAGAGTCATATTTTACTAAATCTGCGTAAATTCTTTTTAAACTTGGATCTTTAAAGCTATATCTATCAAGTTTTTCTAAAGTTAATTCATATGTTAATGGTCAGTATTCTAGGTTGAGTAGGTTTTCTATGAGTCATTTTTGATATGTATTATTTGCAAAGACATTATTTTCTATTGAAAAAAGAGAAAAAATTGCTATAATAACCAAAATAATTTTTTTCATACAATATATAAATTAAAAACTAAGATATTTTTATACTAATATTTTTTAAAAAGTCAATAATAATATGGCAAAAAATTTTTATGATATACTATGAGTAACAAAATCTGCTTCAGAAGAAGAAATAAAAAAAGCATACAGAAAATGAGCTATGAAATATCATCCTGATAGAAATAAATGAGATAAAGAAGCTGAAAGTAAATTTAAAGAAATAAATGAAGCATATGAAACTCTTTCAGATGCGCAAAAGAGAAAAAATTATGATATGTTTTGATCAAGCTCTTTTTGATGAAATAATTGAAACCCATTCTGATGATACACATCTTCAACATGATGAGTAGATTTAGAGGATTTATTTTCTAGTTTTTGATGATGAGCAAGAAGTTGATGATTTTCATCTTCTGGGTTTGATTTTTCTGATTTATTCGGAACAGGAACAAAAACTTCAAGATCACAATCAAAAAATAGGGAAGAAGCAAAACCAGAGTCAGTAGATATTGAAAAAATATATGAAGTTCCGGTTTTTGATCTTATTTTATGATGTAAAATAGAAGTCGAGTGATTTTTGTGACAAAAAGCAAAATTAAAAATTCCACCAAATACAAAACCAGGTACAAAATTTAGAGTGAAAGAATTTTGAAAAAATATCTGAGGAAGAAAATGAAATTTGATTGTAAATATTGATGTAAGAATGCCAAAATATATAAGTGATATTGATTTAAAACTTCTTGAAAATATCAGAGAAAATATTTGATATTAAAAAAATATAGTTATAATTAAGACTAGGATAAAATAGTTTTTAAAGCCTTGTAAAAAATATTTTATCACATTTATATTCTTAACTATAAGACTATGGAATTAAAAATACAAATACATGCTCCGGATGAAGCGAAAGCAGTTGTTGAAAGACTTGCGTGAGAGAATTTAAATCAAAAACTAAACAGCTATTTAAATAAACTTGACTGAGAAGATGTAGAATGAATTATTGATTTAAAAATTGATAGAAATAAAAAATGACTATTTGATGGAATTTTACAAATAAATATTGATGGAAAATCATTTAGATATTCAAGAGAAGATTATAAAAATCTTGATGATTTGGTAAATAACTTATTTGACCATTTTAAACAAGATTTATCAAATAAATAATAAAAAAATAAGGTTTATAACCTTATTTTTTTATTATTTCTATAAATTGTTTTTTTCAAAGTTTTCAAAGAAAATCAAAAATTTGTTTTTGATTTTCTCAAAATGCAACTTGTTTATTGATATATTTTTTAAATATTTCTGTTTCACTAAAAGTAAGTCTATAATTTTTTTTAAAATCTTGTATAACAGTTTCAAAACTTTCTTTCTTATTTACAGATAAAAAATCTTGTATTTGATGTATGAGTGAATGATAATCAAATCATGATAAACATCTTTCAAGCTCTATTTTATCTACTTTTAGAGAATCTCTTGATATTACATCAAAAGGTTTTTTTATTATTATGTAAGGAATTTTTTCTTTATCACATATAAAGTCAATTCAAAAACTTTCCATATCAACAAAATTTTCATCTCATATTTCATCTGATTGAGTAATGATTTTATCGCTACAAGCAATTGATATCAATGGAAGATTTTTTATATATATAGGACACAGAGATTCTTTCGAATTAGAAATATTTTTTATACGATAGACTTGAAAAAAATTACTTTTATTTTCATTTTTTTGTCCACAAACTCATATATTTACAATAAAGTCAGGTTTTCAATATTCTTGAATATAATTTTTTATAGTGTATACACTATTTAAAATTCATACTCAAGTAATAAGAATATCTGTTTTAAATCACTTTAAAGATAGATTTTTTATTTCTTGTTTTATAATTTTAGCTTCAATAGGTAAAGCAATCGTAAAAAGTATCATATTTATAAGTAAAAAATATTTTTTTTACAATAATAATCTTTTGAAATAATGCAAATTAAAAAAGATACGATAGTATCTTTTTTAATTTTTTATTATATTATTATTTTGTACGAAAATCCATCAATGCCATTGTCATGAACCATCTATACCTCAAAAGCTAGATTGTAATACTATTCTAGTTGGGATTCCAGTAAAATTCATATAATAAGAAGTTGCTGTAGAACAAGAAGTGGGTCTTAAAGAACTGTTTGCTGCTAGTACTGTATTGGAAGCATTATAAATAGTTATAGACACTAATCACCTAGAACATCATACATTATCATACATTCATATAATTTGGAAATTATATGTAAAATTTCCACTTATAGATATTGCTGGAGAAAAATTATATGTAAATGAATTTCCAGAGTATCCATCTAACTGTTTATTTGGAAAAGTCCAGGTACTTATTTCACAAACCGGACTTGAATAATTATTATTAAAAGTATATCCAGTATTACAAGCCCCTGCATTATTAGCGGTAGAAGTAAGAGAAATAACTCAAGCATTACAAGAATAAGTAAATTGAGCAGAAGTACTTCCATTAGCAGGACTTACCCCAAAAGCTCTAT
>DKNE01000031.1 GCA_002470645.1 Patescibacteria group bacterium UBA7396 | reverse complement strand
ATTAAAAATTTAAAAAATATAAAATAAAAATATTTTTTTAAAAAATTAATATAATAAGAGATTAAATAGATAGATTTATTTATTTACTCTTAAATAATATCGGCCAATATTATTTAAGTTTTAAAAACCAAAAAACGTGCGCACGTAACATTTATTTATTAATAATTTGTTACTATGTTTAACCTAATTACCTTAAAAGTTTTATCTCTATTCTCATGAATATGAGCATTTGAAGTTGTCTTTAATATGTTAAAAGAGTTTTTTTATATTGAAGTTGTGTGATATAGCGAAATCGATAAAAATGCTATAAAAATATATGAAAAAAACTTTCCTTGAGTTCCTAATCTATGAGATGTCAAAAAAATTAATACTTCAAAACTTAAAGATTTTGATATTCTAGTCTGATGAAGTCCTTGCCAAGATTTCTCAATAAGTTGAAAAAGAAAATGACTTAAATGAGAAAGATGATCATTATTTTTCGAGTTTCTAAGAATATTAAAAGATAAAAAACCTAAATTCTTTATCTTTGAAAATGTGAAATGATTAATAAGTCAAAATAAATGAAAAGACTTTCAAATCATTCTTAATGAATTAGAAAATGCTTGATATAGAGTAAAATATAAAGTTCTAAATTCAAAAGATTTTTGACTTCCACAAAACAGAGAAAGAGTTTTTATTATCGGTCAAAGAAAAGATCTTTGAACTTTTGATTTAGAAATTCCAACTACTAATTGATCTAATAATGTAATTCTAAAAGATGTTATTGATAATAAATTTGATGAGAAATATGTAAAAGATATTGAAATTATTAAAAAACTATATTCATGAAAAAGAGAGGATCAGAGATGTGAACATGAAGATAAAATATGTCACTGTCTTATGAATAGTTGAACTTGGAAGTGGATTGTTCTAAATAAAGACAAAGAATTCGTTAGAAGATTCAATGCAAGAAAACTAAATCTTGAAGAATTAAATGATGTAAAAGCAAGACAATTAACTCCTCAGGAATATGAAAGAATTCAATGATTCCCAACTTGATTCACTTCATGAGTTTCAGAACCTCAAAGATATAAACAAATTGGTAATAGTATTTCAATTAATGTTTTATATGAAATTTGTAAAAGTTTATTTACATACATTAAAGATAATAAAAAACTTTATACAAGAAACAATGAAACTAATTTAGAAAGATATAAAAAAGGATTTAATGCAAAGAAAGAAAAGTATAAAAACAAAGTTTTATCTAAATTAGAAGAAGGTGCTTTTTCCGAAGAAACTAATGAGTTAATCAATAAAGAATATAATAATTTCTTGGAAACAATTTAATTTTTATTTTATATTTATAATAGAGGTTTGGAAATAGAAAAATCCCTTTGATAAAAGAAAATCAAACCTATAAAAATATTAGATAAAGTCAAAAAAGTATCCTTTCTAATGAAAATATCAATGTTTTTATGAAAAATACTTTAAAACTCGTATGAATTAAAGAAATTTTAAATCATTTAAAATACTAGTTAGAGTATAAAAATTTTAAAAAAATACTAGTTATAATTTATTTGCTAATTTTTCTTAAAATGAAAACTATAAAATTACCTTTATGACTTATAAAATTTGTAAAATATGTAAAAGAAAAATGATCTCTCATAATAAAAGATTATATAACAATAGTTTATGATGTATTCAATTTAAATGATACAATAAATGTGTTTTTTTCTATTAATTGATATAAGAAATGAACGAAGAATAGAAAACAGGAAAATATAAGTTCCTTTAATTTTTTCTTTTTTGATGTTGATATGAAAGACAACAAACATCTAACTAAAGAAGAAATAATTGAAAAGTTTGAAGAATTTAAAGATTCTTTTGATATAATTCTAATTACAAAAAACTGAGTTCAATCGTTTATTGAGATAAAAGAATATGAGTATTGAAATAATACTTGAAAATTAGATTTTGATTTATATCTAAGAGATTGGAAAACAAAAATAGAAAAGTTTTCTTATGCGATGTGACTTAATTTTGATAAGAACTGTATAAAATCTACTCAGATTGCTAGAATTCCTTTTAGTATACATAAGAAACCAGAACAGGAAAAGTTTGAAATCAAACTTCTAAAATGAGATAAGTTTTTAAAGTGAGAAACAACAATGGATATTATAAATAAAGTTCCTATCTTGAATGTGGTTGATAGATTATGATTAAAATATAATCCTGATAATTATGCATTATATGATTTTGATTGAACATTATCAAGTTGATGGAAGATAGATGTAGAAAATAATTATGTAAATGATTTTTCAAAGATGAGACCAAAATGAGAACCTTTTTCTTTTGTTTTATGATTTTTAAATTTAAAAAATTGAGTGAGAGATGCTAATTATTGATTAGTATATAAATTTTTTGAAGAAAATTTCTGAATTATATGAAGAGAGAAAAGAGAAAAAACTATAAAAGTAAATAAAGCTATTTCTCTTAATATAGAAAATGGAAATCTAACAAAAGAAAATATAAAATATTTTCTACATCTACAATATCGAAATACAAAAAATAGTATAAATGATTGAAAATACAGTAATCGCATTAGTTTAGATGAATTTATAAATTTTATATGAGATGACAAATTAAAGAAGACTACACTAAAAACAAATTTAGAAAATTTGAATAAAAATAATAAATTAGAAACAAATATCTTAGATTTTGAACTTATAAATATAGAATTCAAAAAAGAAAAGTGAATTCATTTTAGATTTGTAATATTACCAGAAATAGATGAATTAAAAGATCAAATATATGATTCAAGATTTTATCATTATTTCAATAAATGAATATTGAATTACAAACTAAATAATAATGAACTTCTAAGTCTATATTTTCATCTTCACAAAAAATTAATTGTTTCAAGAAGACAAAGTATATTTCTAAAAAATGAGTTTATAGATAGTTTTAAGATCAATAAAAATCCAAGTTTGAGAAATAAAATTTTAAAAGAAAATCTTGAAGAATTATGAGATTTTGAAATAAAAAAAATAAAAAATGATGGGTTTGAAATAATTAACAAAAAAATCTAAAAAAAATGAAAATTTTTTCAATTTTCATTATATATAATATAAGTACTATTTTATTAATTAATTTGTAAGTTATGGAGAGATCTAGACTAAATTTAAATGAATGTTTTTTTATCATTCTTAAAGGATGAATAAAAAAAGAATACATTATGAAAAAAATTGAAAAAACTCTTGAGGAAAAAGAGTTTAAGGCTGTTAGTGTTTTTATTGATTGAATACAGAAAAGACATATTGATGAAACTGATAAGAATCTGTTTGATATAGTTAATTTTTTCAATGAAGATTTACTTAATTTATCTTTGAAAGTTCTAGCAAAGAAAAAACAAGCATATCTAGAAGAAATTATAAAAATGGTTGCGATAGCTTATAATGGGAACTTTAATTTAGATTTGAGATGATGGATTATCAGTTACAGAAATTGAAAGATAAGTTTTTAAAAAAAAGGATTAACTTTATGTTAATACTTATTAAATATTAAAAAATATTAAAAAATATTTGAAATATTTCTAATAGTGATTATAATATATAATAAGTTAAATTATTATATAATTATATAACTATGAAAGAACAATATCTAATGTTAAAAAATATTGCTGATAACTTACTTAAAGAGATTTCCCTAGACTTTAAAAGAGATATATTTGAAAATATAAATTGGAACGATAAAATAATATGACTTATTTGAGAAAGATGAGTTTGAAAAACCACCATTATGCTTCAAAAATTAAATGAAAATAAAAAAGGTTTTTATTTCTCTGCTGATAATCCAATTGCAAAAAATATTTGATTATTTAACTTTGTATATTTTTTAAATCATGAGTTAAATTTAGAAGAGTTTTATATTGATGAGATTCATAAATATAGTGATTGGACTAGTGAAATCAAGTCAATATATGATAGTTTTCCAAATGTAAAAATAGTTTTTTCTGGATCAAGTTCTCTTGATTTATATAAATGAATTTTAGATTTATCAAGAAGAGTAAGTTTTTATAAAATTCATACCATGAATTATAAAGAATATTTAAAATTATATCATAATATAGATATTCCAAATTTTTCTTTAGATGAAATTCTGAAAAACCATATAGAAATTGCTTTAAAATATGGTAATATTCATAAAATCACTTACTTTGAAGATTTTATAAAAAGATGACAATATCCTTATTTAAAAGAATTTGACGAAACTTGATATATTGCAAAATTTCAAAATCTACTTGATAAAATAGTTATTGAAGATTTACCTGTTTTTGTAAATCTTCAAACTACTTCTTTAGATAAGTTAAGAAAACTTGTTTACTTTATAGCAAATTCTACACCATCTGAGCTTAGCTTCACAAATCTTTCAAAAAAAGTTTGAGTTGATAAGGTCATAGTTGAAAATGTTTTAGTGCTACTTAGTAAAATATGAATTATATCTTTAATACCAAAATTTTGAAACTTATCAGACAGAGTTAGAAAAGAATACAAAATATTTTTGTGAAACACAAACCTTTATAATGCTTATAATTTATCAACTGAAATTTGAATAATAAGAGAAAGTTTTTTTATTTCTCAAGTAAAAAGAATTGAAAATGTAGAAATTTTTACACCAAAACTATGAGATTTTACTTTACAAATTTATGATAAAGTAATGCATTTTGAAATTTGATGAAAAAATAAAAGTTCTTCCAAATATAATGAAAATATATATATAGTTAAAGATAATATAACTATCTGAGAAAATGAGAGAGTTATTCCTTTATGGTTGTTTGGATTACTAAAATAATTTATCCAATGTAATGAACATTTTTTTCAAAATAATTTTAAATTTATATTTTTTTAATATAATAAATAATAATTAAATTATGTTCTTTGCTATCTTTTTTCTATAATAGTTTTCCAAACTCTACCAATTCTGATTTTTCTAATTCTTGCTTTATGGTATAAAATTAGGGTGGTAGGATTACCATTGCCACCATTTTTTGAAACGCCTCGAACCACCCATAAATTTTTATAATTTATGGGTGGTTTTTTAGATTTGTATCAAATATTTTCCATTTCTATTTGAAAAATAAAAAGAAATAAATAAAATCTATTAAAATATTACCTAAAGATAGCTATGAAAAAAAATCTTGATTTAAAAATATACTGAGTAATAACTATTTGACCAAAATGACAAATAATGATACCAAAAGAAGCTAGAAATGATATATGATTTGAAATTGGAGAAGAATATGTAGTTTCTATTTTTGATGAAAAATGATTTTGACTATGAAAAGCTAATAAAACATTAGAAAAACTAAAAACAATACTTAATGTAGAAATCGTTTCAACTACAAAACTAAATTCAAAAAATCAATTTGTAATTCCTGTTTCTATAAGAGATAGACTAAAATTGAAACCTTGAGATAATGTAATAACAGTTTGAAAATCAAATGGATGATTATGATTTATTAAAAATAATGAAATTGAATATTTACTTGAATATATAAAATTAAATTTCAATTAAAATTTGACTTATAGTATAAAAAAGTACACTTACTACTAGTAAGTATACTTTTTATACTTATGAAATTTATTTTTTAACTATATTTATATGTCTAATAGTTTTTTTAAAATAATAACTGATAATATTAAATATTGGTACATTCATCTAATAGTATGAATATTATTGGTTCTATTTGGTTTTTTTATTGTTTTAACTCCTCTGGATTCTTATATAACATTAACTTTTTTGTTTAGTGTATCTTTTATAATAACATGATGTATTGATATATTTTTTTATTTCTCAAATAGAAAAGTAATAGATAATTGGTGATGAAATTTCATTTTTTGAATATTATCTCTTTTTATATGAGTTTTCCTTATAACAAATCCATGAATATCTATGGCTACTCTTCCATATGTAGTATGATTTACATTAATATTTAAATCTGTATCAGTTATAATATTTTCTATTGACTTAAAAAGATATAGAATGTATGGATGGAAAAATCTAATGTTTATTTGAATTTTATGAATAATTTCTTCTTTTTTAATTATTTTAAATCCAGTATTTGCTTGATTAACTATTGTAGGTTTAACTTGATTAGCCTTTATGACAATAGGAATTTCTCAAATATATTTATCATATAAATTACAAAAGATAAATAATAGATCAAAAGAAATTTCTTGAGAAATTAAAAGTAATTATGAAAAAGTTAAATCTGATTTTGAAACCAAAGTAATAGCCAAAATAAAATAATTTTATAAAAAAATTTGACTTTAAGTATAAAAAAGTATACTCTGCAATAGAAGTATACTCTTTCATACTTTTAAAATCTTTTAATACTAACCTATATTTTATGGGACCAAAAGAGATGAAAATATGAGGAACAGCAACTATATGAACAAAGTGACAAGTTGTAATTCCCAAATATGTAAGAGATAGTATAAATCTGAACTCTGGTGACGAAGTTATATTTTTAGTACATGGACAAAAGTTTCTGTGACTCATTAAAAATGATGATTTAGAATTACTTATGGATTATACTAGATCAATATGAATAAAAATGATTTAATATTTTATTATTTAATTTATGATTATGAACAAAAAAATTGTTTCCTTAATTTCTCTTGTTTTTTTACTTAATTCTTGTTCAAGTTGAAATGAAGGGAAAGAAGTAGTGAGTACTACTGAAAAATTAGGTTGTTATGAACCTATATCTATACAAACTTGAAGTGGACAAAATCTCACTTTGAAAGGAAAAGTTATAACTAATAATGTTAATAACATAATATCAAATAATGGGTGAAATATAAATTATTTGAATTGTGAAAAATGACAAAAAGTAAATAAAAGTACATTAATAGCAAAGATTACTCCAGATTCTTCGGACCCAAATATCCAAAATCTGTATAATCAAAGTTCTATGATAAAAAGCCAAATTGCAAATACAAATGGAATTATATCTTCTACAAAATCGAATTTTAGCACTCAATTAAATTTGCTAAATATTCAAAAATCAAATCTAGAGAGTCAATTAAAGATTTTACAAAATTCTCTAGGAAAGATATCAGAGCAAAAAGATTTTTGAGTGTCAGATATTGATAAACAATTAGAAACTCTTCAAATCCAACTAGAAACTCTTGATACTCAAATAAATGATTTAAATAACTCAAAAAATAAACTAGAGGATTCAAAAAAAGCAGATATTGAAAAATTAGATTTAAATTATGTAAATACAACTTCTCAAGCTAAATCTTTAATAGGAGTAGTTTTATTACAAATTGATGAATTATATGGAGTTTCAGATACAAATAGAAATAAAAATGATGAGTATGATACTTATCTATGAGCTAAAAATACCTCAAGAAAAGATAGTATAAAAAATCAATGGTATTCACATAATGAAACATATAAAAATTTTTCAAATGGATGAGCTGATAACATAACTTATATACAATCACTTATTGATTATGTTTCTCTTACCAAAGATTCTATCAAAGATTCTGTTGCATCAACAACTTTTTCTCAGTCTACCATTGATAGTTTGTATTCTATATTTACACAATATGAAACAAATTTGATTAATATAAAAAATGGTTTAGATGATATAAGAAAATGAAGTGAAACCGTAAAAAATACTTATGATACTCAGATATTAGCTCTAAGTACACAGATAAATGGTTCTGAAAATTCTAAAAGAAGTATTGAATCAAATATAAATAATATAAAATCAAATAAACTTGGAACTTTCACTACTTCAGTTGATCTTCAAACCAACCAATTGGAAAGTCAAATTGAAACAGCTAAAACAAGTTTAAGTAATATAAACGAGCAAATAAATGCGCTCAAATCACAAGAACAAATACAGTTAAATCAATTAAATAGCCAGTTATCACAACTACAATCAAATCTCAATACTATAAATATAAACTTAAATTCTCAAGAAATTTATAGTGAAAACAGTGGAGTCGTGAAAGAAAAAGTAGCTTCTTTGTGAAATAAAGTGTGACCAAACTCATTACTGTGTCAGATTTTACCAGATACATCCAGTTTAAAATTACAAATATATTCTTCTATAGATTTATCTCTTCCTCTTGATGTAAGTTTTGATATTGACGGGAAAAAATATATGACAAAATTAACCACAAAACTTCCATATCAAGATAGTATTACTCAAAATTATATTTATGAAACTGAAAGTAACATTTTTCTAGATGGAAAAGCAATTGATTTATCTACTATTTTATCTGAAGGAAAAGTTTTGGATGTAAGTAGTATTTGAAAAAATAATAATACCAAAAATAATAATACCATATATGTTCCCTTGGATTACATATCAAGTAATATTAACAGTAATCAAATTAAATTAAAAACTCTTTCTTGATGAATTGTGGAGAAAAAAGTAACATTATGAGAATTAAATTCAAATCAAGTTGAGGTAAGAGATGGATTAAGTTTTTGAGATACTATTTGTAAATAATATTTATTTAATTAATTTATTTTTATGTTTGAAAAATATTTTAAAGATTATAGAGCATTTTTAGCGATAGTTATGCTACTATTATCTTGATTTTGAGTTTCAAGTTTTATGAACTTGCCAAAAGAATCAATGCCAGAAATTAATCTCCCAATCTATAATATTACTGCGGTATATCCTGGAGCAGATTCTGATACTATAGAAAAACAAGTGATACAAAAAATAGAAGACAAAGTTTCTTCAGTAAAAAATGTTTCCTCTTATTCTTCAGTTAGTTCTACGAATGTTTGAGTTATAAATATAGAATTTTCAAGATGAACTGATAAATGAACTGCTTATAATGATTTAGTATCCGCAGTTGATGAAGCAAGAGCAGATATGCCTTCTGGAGTGAGTAATGTAATGGTAAAAAAAGCTGATCCAAAAGATATTCCAATTTATGTATTTTCTATAACTTGAAACAAATATCCATCAGAACTTTACGATAAAGTAAGATATATGGAAGATGACATTAAAAATATTCCTTGAGTTGATAAAGTTATTATTCTTGGAAAATACACCTATCAAGTTGAGGTAAACTTTGACTATGAGAAATTAAAAAAATACAATTTAAGCCTTCAACAACTTGCTTGAATAATTTCACAAAATGTTTCACAAACACCAGCTGATAAAAAAAGTTTAAATGGAAATCTCTATACTTTTGAAGCAAGAACTTATGACAACACTGGAAAAAATACGAAGGAGAAGTTAGAATGATTTCAAAAAAATTTAAGTGAAATGAGTTTGATAAATATAAATGGAAATATTTTGAGACTAAAAGATGTTGCAAATATCAAAGTTACCCATCCATTTTACCAAAGAACATCATATATTAACTGAGAAAATGCAGTAAAATTTATGGTGTATAAAGTTCCTGGTTCAGACATTTTATGAGTAATTGAAAAAGTAAGAGAGTACTTAGAGTGAAATGAAGAAAAATTTAAAGAAAATGGATTAAAATCTATAGAGATTTATTCTGAGGAAACTGAAATAGAAAAGACCTTTGATGCCTTTCTTAATGGAACATTTGAAACATGAGTTTTAATTCTTATTATTGCTACCATATTTTTGTGATTTAGATGAGCTTTTGCAATAGCTGTAACATTTCCTTTTGTATATTTATTAACATTTATAATGTTGAGTCATTACTGATATACATTTAACTCAATAGTAAGCTGAGCTTTAAATCTGAGTTTATGAATCATGGTTGATAACTTAATAGTGGTCGCTCAATGATTTCAAGAATGATTAAGAAAAAAGATGTGAAAATATGAAGCATTATCATATGCAGTGAAAATGTATTTCAAACCTCTTATTATTTGAAATTTAGTAACCGTTGCTGTATTTTTTCCACTTTCATTTATGCTTACTGGAAAAATATGAGAATTTATTAAATTTCTTCCAACAACTGTTATTTTAACTTTATTATTTTCAGTGGTAGTTGCATTTATATTTCTTCCTTTAGTTTTATCGTTTATAAATTTTAAAACTTGAGATGGTAAAGAAGAAAATAAACTAGAACATTTTTTTAGTAGATTTGAAAAACCTTTTGATAGATTTTATAGAAAGGTACTAAAAGCTCCTTACCTACTTATAATATTTTTCTATATGCTTTTTGGTTTCACTATGTTTACATTTTCACAATTTTGAAATGTTGACTTTATGCCAATGACCGATAAAAATAATGTGTATGTAAATATCACCTATAACAAAAATATTTCCATAGAGGAAAATAAAAAAAATACCTCAAAAATGTATGAATATATAAAAGAATATTTTAAAGATAATCATAAGTGAGTAGTAGAAAATTATGATATTAACTTGTGAGTTCATTATTCTATGTCTTCACTGGATAATATCGTATATAACACGAGTTTTAATCCTGATTTAGCGGAAATCAATGTTGTTTTAACAAAAACATCTGAAAGGGAAAGTGAAGATAGTGCAATAAAAATTTATCCTGATTTAAATAAATTTTTGGAAGAAAAAGTTTCAAAAGATGAAAAATTAAAAAATGACATATCTGATTTTTCAGTATTTCTTCAAAAAAACTGACTGAGTTTTTGAAAAGATGTTACATTTAACTTAGTTTTATCTTGATCTAAGGTTGATGATGAGATGAATATTCTCGCTTTAGAATATGATAAATTATTACCAGAACTCAAAAAAATTCCTGGAACGTATGGTTGGTCAAGTAGTTTAGAATATACGAACTGAAAAGTAAAAGTAATTTATGATTTAGATAAAGTTTCGCAACTTAATTTATCAGTTCCTGAATTAAATGCATTTTTGTTTTCGATATATCAAAAATGAGATGATACCAATTTTTTAACGGATTATAAATGAATTGGAGCAACGATTACCAACTTAAATGATTTCTGAAAAGATGTCATTCCTGTACAATGATATATAGATTACAAATATGATAATGGAAAAAATATTAATTTTTCAGATCTCATGATACCTGGAAGCAATATTTATTTCTCTGAAGTAGTAAAAAGTATTCAAGTAGTTCCACAAATAAAAACTTTTCAACATGTAGACTGAACTTTAGTTGTAAATGTTCAAGCGAATAAAAAACCTGATGCATCTCTTTGAACTATTCAAAAGCAAGTTGATGAAATATCAAAAAAGACATCAAAAGTGAAAATTGTTTATGGAGCTGATATAAAAGATATGGCTCAATCTTGACAAGATTTAGCATTAGCATTTATAGTATGATTTGTTTTGATGTTTAGTGTGTTTGTATTTAATTTCAAGAACTTAAAACAACCTATAGTTATGATGTTAACTATACCTTTATTTTTAATCTGAGCAATACTGTTTTTACTTATAAGTTGAGAATCTCTCAGTATGATGGTGTGAATTTGACTTTTTGGTTTGATTTGAGTATGATTGGCTCATATAATATATCTAGTAAATAGGTTTAACGATTTACTGGAACACCCTGAATGATTTAAGACGATTGATGACATAATAATTAACTCTGTTAAATCAAGACTGGAACCAGTTTTCCTTACTACTATTATTACGGCTTTATGACTTTTTGTTTTAGCATTTTCTGATGATTTCTGGACAGCATTTGCCCTTTCATTTGCGGGATGACTTATTATAGGAACCTCTATTACATTACTTTTCATTCCAAGTGCTATGAAAATCTTATACAGAAATTATAAAATTAATAATTAATTTTTAAAATATGGAAAAAAGTTACTCTTTGGCTTTATGATAATGAGCCGCAAAATGATTTATACATATTTGAGTGTATAAATACTTACAAGAAAATAACATAAATATTTCTGAAATATCTTGAACTTCTATGTGAGCAATTATTGCTAGTTTGATAGCTATATGAAAAAATTATCAAGAAATAACTGATATTGCTAAAAATATTAGTTATTATAAAATGATTGATCTTGATTTGAATTATTGACTTATAAAGTGAGAAAAAATTTCTAAAAAATTAGAAGAATTATTTTGAGATACTGAAATTCAAAATACAAAAATACAGTTAAAAATTACGGCAACAAATATTACAAATGGGACATTAAAAATTTTTACTCATGGAAAAATAGTTGATGCATTAAGAGCAAGTATTTCTATTCCATGAATATTATCACCAAAAATAATTGATAATATATCTTATGTTGATGGTGGAATGATTATGAATTTACCAATTCAAGCATTAAGTTGAGAAAGCATAATAGCCGTTTCAGCTTTAGAAACTCATTATGAAGATATTCAAATAAAAAAGGAAATTTTTGGTATTCCAACAAAGTCTTGATTTTTTAAGAATAATTTTGAAATATTAAACAGGAGTTTAAATATTCTCATGAAAACGAATGAAGATGTGAGTTTACTCAATGTTTGAAAAAATATTACTCTTATTAGACCAAAATACTTTGATTTTCAAGCATTAGATTTTGATAAATTAGATTATTTTGTTGATTTATGATATGAAGAAATAAAAAGGGAAAATATATAAATATTAAATTTATGTTCTTTGCTATCTTTTTTCAATAATAGTTTTCCAAACTCTACCAATCCTGATTTTTCTAATTCTTGCTTTATGATATAAAATTAGGGTGGTAGGATTACCATTGTCACCATTTGAGAAAGAGCAGCCAGTGAAAAATTATTTTCACTGGTTTTTTTGTGTCTAATTTTTTTGTTATCACTCATAGCAAACTTAAAATACACATCAACTTTATTTTCATTTATTACAATTCTTTTAATAATTTTGTGTAATAATAAAATTTGATTTTCTCTAGTATAATGGTCCAAAAGTCAAAGACAAAATTTAAAGAGGGATTAAACTAATACTTTTGTTATTAAATTTTGTTTCAAAGAGAAGTTTCATATACTTCTCAAGGAGTTTTATATCCAAGAGATTGATGAGGTCTTTTAGACCATTATAAAAAACACTTCAAAATAACAACAAAAAACTACCTTATTCTAAATAAAAAGAAAAAATGTTTCCATAATTTCTTGTACTAGTATATAATTTATTTTCATTGTATATGTTTTTTTAAGATGTCAAAAAGATATAAAAAAGACAGCAAAAATTTTTGTTGTCTTTTTTTATTTCTATCTATATCATCCATCAACCATATGATCTCTTCCTGAATTATATGGAAGTGTTAAATATGCTAAAATATTTTTTGCAATTTCTTCTGGAGTTGCCATTCTTCCAGACCAAACCTTTTGCATTTCTGCTGCCATTTCTTCGGCTGGAACGGTATTATTCATTTCTGTTGCAATCCATCCAGGTCCAATTCCATTTATCACAATCTGATGATTTTTATGAAAATCCTCTCAAATATTTCTCACCATATTTATCATTGCTGCTTTTGAAGCATCATATGGCGCAGAAAATATTCCATAACTATCTACTCAATTAGTTGAAGTTATAAGCACAATTTTTCCTCTTACTTCATCGACTAATTCTTGAGTTTTCATAATATCTTTTGCATTTTTTAGCGCAAGAAATGTTCCTGTTACATTGGTAGCAAATACTTTATTCCAAAGTTCTGCTGTTTGATCATCAAAATCAGTATCTGGACTAATTCAAACTCAGTGAACTAAAAAATCTACTCTTTTACTTACTTTTTTTACCTCTTCAAAAAATGCTGCCACAGATGCTTCATTTTCAGCCATGTATGGAAATGCTTTGACTAAAACTTCTTTTCCTACTCCAAGAGCTGCATTTTGAATCGCTTCAATTGCTTTTTGAGTTTTATCTTCACTTCTACTTGCGGTTACAATTACATCTCATCCTGATTTTGCAATAAGTTCTGCAGTTGCCAGTCATATTCCGCTTGATCCTCCTGTTACTACTGTTGTAGTTCCTGAAAAATCAAAATTAATTCTTGATTTCATAATTCTACATTTAAAAAATAAAACTATACTAAGTATAGTTTTATTTAAATTTTGTCAAGTAAAATCTTGCATAAAGAATTAGTCTATTTCAACTTTTGTTACAAAGCTTTCAAATTCCTTTATTTTTCCAAGTTGAAGGAGTTCAAAATTACTTTTTAGTGTATCAAAAATTGGTCTAGTAGTAGGCAAATTATATTGTTCAATTTTTTTTACTGCACTTAGTTTTGCTGCAGTTCCTGTAAAAAATACTTCATCAGCTATAAAAAGTTCTGATTTATCAACTTGTCTTTCTTCTACTTCATATCATAAATATTTTGCTAATTTGATCACACTATCTCTGGTAATTCATTCTAAAATATCTTGATTCATTCCAGGAGTAATAATTTTTCCATTTCTCACTATAAAAATATTCATCGCACTTCCCTCACTCACTTTACTTTGATTATTCAACAAAATAGCTTCATCAAATCATCTCTCATGAGCTTCTGTTTTTGCTAATCCACTCGTAATATATGCTCAAGAAATTTTTCATCTGAGAGGAAAACTTACATCACTTTGTCTTTGGTATGAACTGATAGTACATGTAATTCCGTCTGTTGATGAGAGATATTCTCCCATTTCTAATCCATAAATCAAAAAATCAAAAGCAACATTATGAAGTCTTGGTGCGATATCAAGATCAGAAGTATACACTAAAGGTCTGATATAAATAGAAGTTTGTGGTTTATTTTTTTTTATAAATTCTACTATTTTTTCTGCAATATACTCCGGTGAAATATCATATCCAAAAAATTTTGCACTTTTTGATAATCTCTCTGCATGTTTATTAAGCCTAAAAAGCATCACTTCTTTTTTATTTTCAGGATTTATAAATGCTCTCATTCCTCAAAAAGCTGCTGTTCCATAGTGAAGTGCATGAGTCGCAATAGAAATATTTGCTTGTGAAAATGGAACAAATTTTCACTCAAAAAATGCTTGTGGTAAAAATACTTTCATACATATTAAAGTTAAAAATTAATATTCTCATAAAATCTTAAAATCTTTACAAAAAAACTGTAATTCTTCAAACGCATCAAAAATCACTTTTTCTTCTCCACTTTTTTCTAAATCAATCCAAAAAATATATTCAAAACGATTTTCTCTTGCTGGAAGTGATTCTATTTTTGTGAGATTTATGTGGCGAGTTGCAAAAGCTCAAAGACATTTATATAATGCTGAAGGAGTATCTTTGGTCTTAAATTGAATTGAAATTTTTCAAGTTTTTGGAAGATGAAAATATTCTTTTTGTTTTTCAAAAACTTCTTTTTGAACCACTACAAAAAACCTGGTTGTATTTCCTGTTTGATCTTGAATATTTTTATCTATCATTTCAAGATGATATAATTCACTACACAAATCAGAGGAAATAGAAGCAAGAGTTTCATCATTTTGTTCTGAAATAAATTTTGCTGCTCCTGCAGTATCTGATGCAACTACTGGCTCAATATTATATTTTTTCAAATAATTTTGGCATTGCATAAGCGCTTGTGGATGAGAATAGGCTTTTTTTATCTTTGAAATATCATTTGTTTTTCAAAGTAAATAATGGTTGATATCTAAAAATATTTCTCAAATAATAATATATTTTCCAGCAATCATATGATAAAAATTTTCATGAATACTTCATGCGTAACTGTTTTCAATTGGGAAAACTCATATATTTCATTGCTGAATTTTATCAAAAACCTCTTTAAACGTTTCTAGTCAAAAAATATGAGGTGTTTGTATATTTAAATGCTTTGCAACTTGTAAACTGGCTTTGTTTCAATATGCTCATGGGTATCATTGATAATATATTTGCATAATTTATAGTTTTAATAAATATTATTCCTCTAGCCTTAAAGCTTCTTTATGAATTTCATTCCAAATTGTTTCTATAAATTCTGGATTGACTCAATATTGTTTTGCCATTTCTTTTTTAGATGAGAGAACTTGTTGCCATCTTTCTGGTTGTAATGGTGGTAAATTATGAAGTTTTTTATATTCTCAAACTTTTTTTACTACTTCAAATCTTTGCGAGAGAAGTGAAATAATTTGTGTATCTATTTCATCAATTTGGTTCCTATATGTTTGTAATTCTTGCATAGTTTTTATTTTAGGAAATATTTTTTTCATAATCGTATTTCATGATTTCCATCATTACATGATCTTCATATTTTCACATAACATAAACATCTTCTTTCAATACTCATACTTCTTTAAATCAACATTTTTTATAAGATGCTATTGCTCTTGAATTTGTCGAAAATACTGATAATTTAACTTTATGAGTTCCAATATATTCAAACGCATATTTTAAAAAGAGTTTCATAGCTTCAGTCCCATATCATTTTCACATCTTAGTCTCATCATATAGAGAAATTCATATAATTCCATTTCTTGATATTGCATCAAATTCATTAAATCAAATTGAACCTATTATTTCTTTTGTTTCATTGATCATAATTACAAAAAATTTATCTGCTTGTTCTAATTTTTCATTTAAAAATTTCTCTTCTGTTTCTCTTGTATTATGACGAACTGGTTGCAAATATTTTATAATATTTATGTTATTTATTCATCTATACATTATTTCCAAATCCTGTTTTTCAGGAATAACAAGAGAAACTCTCTCTCAAGGCACAAAAATAATTCTTTCCATATCTAAAAAATTAAATTATAATATTATAAATCTTTCCCTTTTCTAAATTCTAAAATAGCTTGTTGTAAAATATGAGTTTTTTGAATATTTTCATCATCCATGTCAATAAGCTTCGAACCTCTAGCATCTCAATAGTCATCCTTATGATCAAAATGTATCTTTTGAGTAATGATTTGTACTAAATATACAATTCAGATAATATGATCTTGTCTTTCATTTTTTTGCCAAACATGAGTTGCAAAAGTTTCTTCAACAGTTAAGAGTTTTTTTATTTCAAACTCATTTTCCATTAATCCAGTTTCCTCAAATATTTCTCTTTTGAGTCAATCAATATGTTTTTCATAATGTTCAATTTTACCTCAAGGCAAATCATACATTCCAGTGAATGGTCATCTTCATTTTTTTACAACAAGTATTTGGTCATCCTTATACATGAGAGCATAAACTCAAGGTCTCATTTGTTTTTGCATATTTAGGAAAATATAAACTAAAAAGATATTATTATTCTCTATCATATCTTTTTTTAAAAAATGTAAAAGAAATATTGAAGAAAATCATTATCTGTTCATAAAATCAAGCAGGATTTTTCATAAAATTTGACTTCACTCAAAAAATAATTATAAGATAGAAGTTTACTTCTCTATTTTATAGCATATGGCAGAAATATTTGAATTCCCTGGAACACAAGAAAGACTACAACAAATACATAAAGAAGAAAGTCTTCAATGACTAGAAAATCTAGTAGAAGTCTGACTAAAAGAAACTCCTCAAAGAGTCAATGAATTATTATCAACACCGTTAAATCAGATAGTTACACTTTCCCCAGAAGAGATGAGAAACATAATGTTTGATTTTTTTCTTCATAAACTTGAACTTTCTCATGCAAAGCTCACTTTAGATGTCATTCAAGCAACTCAATACCTATCAGATCTTCTGCTTAAATTATGAGTAGTTATGGATGAAGAAACGAGAGAAACTCTTAAAAATCCATATTATACATATTGGTTAGAAAGAGAAAGTCCAAAAAGAGCTTGAGATGCAAGTGTTTTTAATCTCGTTTTTCCAAAATCAAGAAAAGCTTTTCTGACTCCTGAAGAATATATGTTTTTTGCATTGAATGGTTATAGCTTTTATTTTGGAAAAGATTTTGCATGATGAATGCGTAAAGTATTACCTTTTGCCAAAAATTTTCCTCATGAAAATCCTTTTTTTAGAAGAAACTTTCAACTCATAAATACAAATTAAAAAATATAATTTAGATTTATATAAAATGAAAGCCTTGTGTATTTTACACAAGGCTTTAAAAAAGAGCTAGTGATGGTAGTGTTCCAAACAATCTTCACACAAATTTGTGCCACAGATATTTGTCACTGCCCTTCCATCACATTGATCACATTCTTCACTCGTTGGCGTGGGGTCAAGTTCATGACATGATGCACAAAGTCCATCACGACCGATTTGATTTGGATCAAATTTTTCACCACATTCTGAACAAGGCACTTTATCTTCTTCATCAAACATTGAAATTTCTCCTATTTAAGAGTTATGAAGCTTTATTATTATAAAAGATTTTCATGAAAGTCAATGAAATTTTTCTGATCTTGATGAAAGGAAAATTTTTTTGAACTCACTGAAAATGACCTTCATAGCGAACTCAAAAAAAGAGCTCTACATAGCGGAAAAATCGCCATATAAAGCTCTTGAAAATCTATTGTTTCACATTTGGTACTCCTATGGAGAATTGAACTCCAGTTCCAGCCTTGAGAAGGCCGTGTCCTAACCACTAGACGATAGGAGCAAGAGAAAAGTAACTCTAAAAAGTTACTTTTTTATATGAACTAAGCACCTAATTTTGCTCTTACATCTTCAATTGACATACCATGAATATCAGAAGTTACTCACATTTGTCTTGCAGTTCCATCAATAGTTAACATAGCTCCAGCAATATCTATTGCGTTCATATCAACTACTTTTTGTTCAGCAATTTCTTTTAATTGATTAAAAGTGATGTGCCCAACTTTATCTTTTTGAGGAACTTTAGAACCACTTTTTAATTTTAATTTTTCTTTTAGTAAAACTCCAGCTGGTGGTTGTTTTACGATAAAATCAAAACTTCTATCTTCATAAACAGTAATGATAACTGGCAAAATTTGCCCCATTCTGTCTTTTGTTTCGTCATTGAATCTTTTTGTAAATTCAGGAATTGCTACTCAGTGTTGTCCAAGCGCAGGTCATACCGGAGGAGCTGGGGTAGCTTGTCCTCATTTAATTTGAAGTTTAATATATCATTTTATTGCTTTTGCCATAATTTTCTTTTATATAATTAAAAAATTACAAAATATTGAATTATTTTGTGAATACTTTTTTCTTGTATTTGTAGCGTGTTTTCGGGACAAACTCAATACTCGAAAGTAAGTTTTTAAATTTAGAAGCGAGAAGATTATATAAAAAAAGGAAAAAAAATCAAATTTTTTTTTGACTCTATAAAATGAAAAATATAATAGAGGCCGTTATTATTAATAAAATGATATGATAAATGAAAATGATATCCAAACCTATGTTAATGAAGCTGAGAAAAAATCTCCAGAATCACAACATAAAAACTTAGAAAAAAGGATGAAAAGAGAGGTTATGAGAGCGATTTCTGATTTTAATATGATCGAAGAATGAGAAACCATATTATTATGAGTTTCTTGAGGAAAAGATTCTATGTTACTCTGATATTTGCTGAGCGAAATAAGAAAATCTTCAAAGAAAAAATTTAATATCAGATGAGTCTATATTTTTAAAGAATTTCTCATTAATTGTGATATTATGTTTGAAGAAAAAAGACAATATTATGAAGATGTTTTATGAATTCCTCTTGAAAAAGTAGATGTAAAACTTCCCGAAGATTCAAAACTCAATGAATGAATTGGACAATCGTGCCAATGGTGTGCGTATGCTAGAAGAATTGCAATGATGAAATTATGCAAAAAATATGGTGCCTCAAAAATAGCTTTTGGTCATCATATGGATGATATCGTGGTAACGACATTTATGAATATGGTACAAGGAAGAAAAATGAAAATCATGCCTCCAATGAATCGTATGAGAATGTGAGATATTGCTTTTATCAGACCTATGGCATATCTGAGAGAAAAAGATGTAATGAGAATGGTACTTGCAAAAGATATTCCTTTTTCTGGATGTAATTGTCCAGTTGGAGAAGATAAAATGAGAAATAAAATCAAAAGAGAAATCGTTCGGCCAAATGAAAAAGTACTTCCAAATTTTGTGGAAAATACTTTCTGGGCACTCATAAAAGATTTTAGAGAAAAATATGAAAGCATCAATTATAGTATGTAAAAAAAATACTTGAAACTTTTTTGTTTCAAGTATTTTTAATGATGATATCCGCTTCATTTTTTTATCATTTCTATTCTATAAATCTGTTCTAAAAGCATTAAATAGGCTAAAGAGTGTGGGAAAGTCATAGGAGAAAATGAAAGTTTAAGATCTATGAGATGAACAATTTTATCAATATTTACTCAATAAGCTCCTCAAATAATAAAAATAATATCTCAAAAATGTTGTTTATTTTTCTCAACCAAAAGATGTAATTCATGAGTAGAAAGTACTTTTCCCTCAATATATAAAAGGATTTTGTATCCTTTTATTTTTTCTAATTTTTCTTTTAATACATCTGTTTCTTCCTCAATAATTTCTCACTGGTTTTTTCTTTTTGATGGCTTTAATTTAACGATTTCTAATTCTTTTCATAATCTTTTTTCATACTCTTTTATCGCTTCATCAAAATGTTTATATGTATCAGAAAAAAATATTAATTTATACATGATGGAGATATTAATTTTTGAATGTACTCATTAAGTAACTCGTGAGAAGAATATGTATACATAAATGATTCTATAGTGTCACCATCGGTAAAATGAAGATACTTGAGATGAGAGAGAGTAATGACTCCTTTCGAAATTCCATAAGCTAAAATATATTTATCCGCCTCTTCAATATCATTCACATATTTTTGAAATCTGACTTTTTTTCATTTTTTCATAAATACATCCGGGTGTGACAAATCTGAATGAATCTCAATTGCTCTTGTATTTAAAAAAGACTGCATTGCTTGTTTTATTTCTTCATGAGATATTTCTCAAGCTTCGAAACATTGACTAAATTCATCCCATTTATCTTTTGAAACTCTCCCGAAAGAAGAAATTTGTGAAATATAAATCTGTTTCATTTGGGGATTTTGCCAAGGAGACAATATTCCCTGAAGTACTTTTTTCATATTTTCAATCACTCCTATAAAAGGTTTTGTATTAGTTCATAATTGATTATTTGTTTTATTTATTAATCTTCACGATTCCGGGTCTCACATATGTGTTTTTTAAAAGATAATGACTTTTATGATATATGTAATTTTTATTTGTCAAGAGAAATTATCTGAGTTTCTTGCGATAGTCTTTGTTTCAATTCATATCAACCTGATTCTAGTGTCTTGTCTGAAACTACTATTCTATAAGGTATTCAAAGGAGATCTGCATCACTCGCTTTTTGTCAAAATCAAACTTTTTCTCTATCATCAATAATTACCTCTTTCCCCTCTTTTTCTAAGAGTTCAGCTAATTTTTTTGCGGTATCAAAATTTTCTCACATTACAATAATATAATGGGTCACTGGGGCAATATTTTCTGGCCAAACCAATCATTTCTCATCAGAAAAATATTCTGCTATCACTCACATGAGTCTTGAAATTCCTATTCCATAACACCCCATATACACCATATTTGTTTTTCCATCAGCATCTGTATATTTTACATCAAATGCATCAGTAAATTTCGTCATAAGTGGAAAAATATTTCCTACTTCAGAGGCTTTATAAATTTTATGATTTTTCGAACCACATTTTTGACAAACAAATCAAGTTTCCAGATTGATTAGTTCTTCATTGTGTGAAACTCAACAATCCTGACAAATATAAATATTATCTTCCCCTATTGATAAAACTGTTTGATATTCATGACTATTTAAAGTCGTAAAATCGCCTCCTCATGAAATAGTTTCATAGGTATCTTTCCCTATTCAAAGTCTATCATATACTTTTCTATACGCTATTTTTACATTTTCATAATATTGAAGTAATTTTTCTTCTGATGTATGAAAAGAATAAAGATCTTTCATAAGAAATTCTCTTCCTCTTAACAGTCAAGATTTTGCTCTTTTTTCATTTCTAAATTTATTTTGAATTTGGTATACTCAAAATTCTAAATCTTTATATGATTGAATAAATTCTTTCATCAGTGGAGTAACGAGTTCTTCATGAGTTGGATTGAGCGCATATTCTTTTCATTCTGCTGCTGGGAGTTTAAAAAGCACATCTACGACATCCCATCTTCCTGTTTCCATCCAATGTTCTCTGCTTCATAAAGCTGACATAAGAATTTCTTGTGCTCAAATAGCATTCATTTCTTCCCTCACAATATTTTCTATTTTTCTCAATACCTTTAATCAAAGAGGTAAATAATTATATGCCCCTGCCATTTCTTGTCTGATAAATCCAGCTTGTAACAAATGAGAAGTTGAAATATTATCTGAAATTTTTGGTGCTGATTTTAAAGTTTTTACTGGAAATTTTGATAATTGTAACATAATTTTATAATTAAATAATAAATAAATAATATTTTAGAATAACAAAAATAATACCCCAAAGGGATTTTTGAAAAACCGAAATACCATATTTATCTGCTTATGCATATTTATATATTACTCACTAATAAAGGGATTATATAAAAATCCCTTTATTTTTCAAATTTATATTGAAAAGTTTAACCTCACACTTATCCCTATTTATATAATAATCTCCTTATTTTTTTGCAATCATACATATATTTTTTTTAAATTATTTAAAATAATTCCATTTTGAGTAATATTTTCTAAAATTTTTGTATCAAAGTTAGTATTATATGACTCTAAAAGAGTTTTATGGAGTTTTTTTCTATTTTGAATTTCTTTTTTTAAAATACTTTTTTCTTGAATACTCTCTCAATTATCACTCTCTACTTCTTTGAATCATTTTTTTCTATTTTGACTTCCAATAATATTAACTTCTTGTTGTTTATCCAAACGTACTTCTAAAATATTCTGAGCCTGAACTTTTCAAATAGTGATATTCCAAGTTCAAAGTGAAGAAACAGTAAGAAGAGCTATTATTAAAAATTGATGTGTATTTATTTTCTTTTTCATATGTATAAAAATTAAGGGAAACTCAAAAGATAGTTTATATCTTTTGAGTTTTTTATATTAAAATTATTCAGTTATAGGAAGTTGTTTTTTAGTGTTTTTTTGTGGCATACTTGCTTTTAATTCATCTAATTTTGCTTGTTCATCTGTAGTAAGAGTTTCTCAGTTTTTAGATTTCTCAAAAAGTGTTCTTAATTCTTCCGCTTGTAATTTTCTTTGTTTTTGTTCTGCTCTTTCAGTTTTAATTTCCTCTACAATTAATTTCTCTGCATCTGTTAATGTTTCACCATTTAATAATTTATCTATTACTATTTCTCTTGCTTCCATTTTAGCTTCTTGTTCTGCTCTTTTTGTCTCAAAAAATGCTTGTTTTTGCTCATCTGTCATTGATTCTAATTGAGTTTTTTCTTCATCTGTAAGATTATGAAATCCTCATCCAAAACCTCATCTTCCTTCAGCTCATCTATCTCATTTTGGGCCTTTTCATTTCCCTTCAAATCATTTTCCACTTTTTCCTTCTCATCTTTGTGGTATATTTGCTTTAAATTCATCTACTTTTGCTTGTTCATCGGCTGTGAGAGTTTCTCAGTTTTTCACTTTTTCAAAAAGTGCTTTTACTTCTTCCATTTGAGATTTTTGCTCGTCAGTGAGTTCGATTTTTTGTTTTCAAAAAATTCATTTTGTAGAAGATGTTTCTGTATTTGCTGCATATGCTGCTGTAGTTGCTAAAAGTGCTACAACTAATGTCCCTGCTAAAATTTTTGTATTTTTCATAATATATAATATTAGTAATTAAAATTTATTTTTATTTTCTGCGTCTCTCTTAAAAGTTTAGTACCAAAATATAATACGACTTATTTTTATTTTATATTTTTGATAAAACTATAAAGGGCAAATGCTGTGTATCTTTTTCAAGATTACTTTTTCATTATAAGAAATGATATTAAGAAGAAAGTAAGAGTTTTTAATTGAATAATGATTCTAGTAATTGGTTCACATCAGTGTTAGAATTTTGTTGTGAATTTAGAGTATCTATTTCCTGTTGTATAAGAGTAAGAAATGAACTTAAAATTTCATTATATGTTTGCTTTTTTGTATCTGAAAAAGTAGAACTATTATTTATTTGTGTTTGGAGAGTTGTTACTTTTTTAGAAAATTTTTCTAATCCTGTTATTTTTTCATCTGATGTTCTAAATTGAGCAGAAATATTTTTTATTTTCTTATCAATTTGTGTTTTATATGCGGTATTTACATTTGATGTATTACGAACTGTTTTTTCGTTTTGTGTCGTTTGTTTTTCGTTAGTTCATTCATTAGTCGCATCTTTTGTAGGTCTATTTGCTTCAAATTGTGTTAATTTTTCTTGTTCTTCTGTTGTGAGAGTTCCTCAACTTTTCTTTTTATCCATTAATGTTCTCATTTCTTCCATTTGTGCTTTTTGTTCATCTGTCATTTGAGAAAAATTTTGTTCCATTTGAGATCATCTTCCTCACATAGTCATTCCACTTCAAGAAAATTGTTTTCTATTTGATTCCATATTTGTAAGTATTTCTTGTTCATCTGCGGTTAAGGTTTCTCAAGATTTTTGTTTTTCCATAATTGTTTTTATTTGTTCTCTTGTTTCATTGTTTGTAGTATCAAAATCTGCTCCAGCATATGAACTCAGTGCAAAAACTGGCACAATAATAGCTGATAAAAATATTTTTTTATTTTTCATAATAATTATAGTAAGAAAATAATGTGTACTTCCCGGGAAAATAATTGGTCTATAGCTAAACTTAATTTTTTACATGTTAAACCTTTATATAAAAAAGGAAATATATCTTAGATTGTGTGACCTTATAAGATTTTGTTTTTGTTTTTATCTTACGTGGAACATAATAATATATTTCATTAAGAATGAGGTAAGAAAGAATTATTTAAAAATTAATTCTCCCCTTTTCTATAACTCAGCGCTTCTGCAATATGAAATACTTGTATATTTTGACTTCCTTCCAAATCAGCAATAGTTCTAGCTAATTTTAAAACTCTATAATACGCTCTTGCTGATAAATTCATAGTTTGGAGTGCTTGTTTTATCATTTTTTCCCCCTCACTATCAAGTACACAAAATACTTCCACTTCTTTGGAAGTCATCTGACTATTAGAAGTAATTTTTATCTCTTGAAATCTTTTGAGTTGTATCTCTCTAGCTTTTTTCACACGCAGAGCTATAGTTTGACTATTTTCTATTGCGCGAGTTTTAGTTTTTAGAGTAAAATCATCTACTTTCACTTTTGGAACTTCGATCATCATATCTATTCTATCCACCATAGGTCAAGAAAGTTTTGCATTATATCTTTTTATCTGCTCTTGAGAACAAATACATGCCTTATCAGGATCAGTGAGATATCCACATGGGCATGGGTTCATCGCTCAAAGAAAAATAAATTTTGCTGGATAGGTATAACTTGAGTTGACCCTATTAACACTAATCGTTCCATCTTCTAAAGGCTGTCTTAAAACCTCTAAAACTGTTTTTGGGAACTCAAGTACTTCATCGAGAAATAATACTCATTTATGCGCGAGAGAAATCTCTCCAGGACGAGCATTTCTTCATCATCCTATGATACTTATAGCACTCGCAGTATGATGAATAGTACGAAATGGCCTTTGAATAATCAGTGGCATATCTTTTGATAAGAGTCACGAAATAGAGTAAATTTTCGAAATCTCGATCATTTCGTCCAAAGTCAGTTCTGGCAAAATAGTAGAAAAAGTTTTTGCAAGAAGCGTTTTCCCACTCCCTGGAGGTCCAGAAAGAACAATATTATGAAGTCATGCTGCGGCTATCTCCAAAGCTCTTTTCGCTTGATTTTGTCCCACAATATGAGCAAAATCATATTTTGAATGGAAAATATCTTTTTTTTCGCTCAAGTTTGCTTTTTCTGGATTTTGTATACTTTTTTCACCATTCAGATGCGCCACCAAATCTCAAAGAGATGGAGTCGCAATTATCTCTATCCCATCGACAATACTCGCTTCATAAAAATTATCATACGGAACAAAAATATGTTTATATCCTTTTTCTTTCGCTCAAATAACGCTTGGTAAAATAGCACTAATAGGACGAATACTCCCATCAAGGGAAAGTTCTCATAAAAATATGGATTTTTTTATATATTCTTCTTTTTTAATATCTCACATATTAAAAAGTATTCCAACCGCAATAGAAACATCAAAACTTGGTCATGTTTTTTTAATATCTGCTGGAGCAAGATTAACAGTAATTCTTGAGGTTGGAAGTTTAAAATTTGATGATTTCAGTGCACTTCTGAGTCTCTCTTTACTTTCCTGAACCGAAGTATCTGGAAGCCCGACAATAGTAAAATTTGGAAGCCCTGCATTTATATCAACTTCTACCTCAATAATTTCACTCTCGAGTCCATTTACCGTTATACAAAATATTTTTGATATCATAATCTTATAAAAACATATAAATTATA
>DKNE01000014.1 GCA_002470645.1 Patescibacteria group bacterium UBA7396 | reverse complement strand
TACACCTGTTCCCATTCCGAACACAGAAGTTAAGCCAGCTCGTGCCGATGGTAGTGCATCTCCTAGATGTGTAAGAGTAGGTAGCTGCCAAGATTTTGATATTAAGATTTTTTTTGAAATCTGAGGAAAATTAGATTTATGCCCGAGTAGCTCAGCGGAAGAGCAGTGGCCTTCTAAGCCAAAGGTCGTAGGTTCGATCCCTGCCTCGGGTACCATATTATGGGTGATTAGCTCAGTTGGCGAGAGCATCTGCCTTACAAGCAGGGGGTCATAGGTTCGAATCCTATATCACCCACCATAAATAATTTAGAAAAAACCTTAACAGAAATGTTAAGGTTTTTTAGTCTTTAAAATTTGCAATATTTAAAATAATGATATTATTGATTTTAAATATTTGTTTAATTTATAAAAATGGGAAGAAAGAAAAAATATACATATAAAAGAAAAACTCAAGTTGAAAAAGAATTTGATGCAATTATTGGTTTAGCGGTATTACTTTGATTATTTATATATATTTTACAAAAGGCGTTTAAAGAAAAATTTTTACCATATATTGAAAAAAATATAATTTATATTTATATATTATGATTAATTTTATTTTTATTAATATTATTATTTTTATTTATTTTTTATTTTAAATGTAAAAAAAATAAGCAATTAGAACAAGATAAAATAGATCAATTGCCAGAACAAGTAAAAAATATTAAAGAAAAAATTGAGTCTTTTAAGCCACTTAGAAATTATTCAAAAGAAGAGCCTTATCAAATAGAATTATCTTGATATTTAAAAAATTTTTTCCCATCCTTAGATATAGAAATTTCTAAAAATTACACAAGGCCAGATATTTTAATAGAAAATATTGCAATTGAAATAAAATGACCAACAAATTTTAGTGATTTAAAAACAATACCAGATAAAATTATTAGATATACAAAAGAATGGGATTATTTAATAATAGTTTTATTTAATTTAAAACTCCATGATGATATTAAAAAATCAGATGAAATATATGAAAATTGGAAAAAAGATATTGAAGAAAGCTTTGAATCAAAACTAGATAGAATTATGTTTATTACAATTTAAAAAATAACCTCATAATGAGGCTATTTTTTAAAACTGTTCATTTAATTTTAATTTATTTTGATAAAACATTCTACTTGATGAAACTCAATATCTTTGCGCTGCAATTCTGTCAATTCACATACCGAATGCAAATCATGAATAAACTTCTGGGTCAACATTACAGGCTTCTAGTACTTTTGGATGAACCATTCCAGCTCCAAGAAGTTCTACCCAACCTGTTCCGGAACACATTTTACATCCATTTCCGTTACAGAGTTGACAACTTACATCTATTTCTGCTGATGGTTCAGTAAATGGGAAAATACTTGGCCTGAATCTGAGCTTGGTTTCTTCTCAAAGAAGTTTTTTCATTACTGTATCAAGTGTCCATTTCAGATCTCAGAAAGTTACTCCTTTTCCAACTACCAGTCATTCGAGTTGATAAAAATTTGAAGTATGTCTTGCATCTTCTTGCTCATATCTAAATACTCTTCCTGGAACAATAATTTTGATAGGGAGTTCTCATTTTAACATAGTTCTTACTTGAACAGGAGAAGTATGAGTTCTTAAAAGATGTCTGTCTCCAATTTTTTTGTTAGAGTTAATTTCATCACTTACCCAAAATGTATCCCATACGTCTCTTGCAGGATGATTATCAGGAATATTAAGTTTATCAAAATTAAACTCCTCAGTTTCAATTTGTGGTCCGTCTTCTACCTTAAATCAAAGAGATATAAAAATATCTTCTAAAATTTTTGATGTAAGTGAAATAGGATGTAGGTGTCATTTATTTTCATTTGGAAATTCAAGAGTAACATCAATTTTTTCATCATTTTCAATTTTTTTATAATGAATATTTTCAATTTCAGACTCTTTTTTCTCTGATTCTGATTTAATAAATTCCTTTAATTCATTCGCCAACATTCAAATATCTTTTCTTTCTGATTCTGTTAAATCTTTTAACCCTTTTAAAATATCATTTAATTGTCATTTTTTTCATAATAAACTATCATTAAGTGATTTTAATCATTCTAAAGAATGAGTATTTTGAAGCTCATTTAGAAAATATTTTTTTAATTCTTGTATTTGGTTCTTCATAAATGGTTTTTAAGTATAAATTTTTGCTTACTATACCAATAAACTTATAAAAATCAAAAAAAAATATTTCTTTTTGACATTTCCTACTTTTTTTATAAAATATTCGGGCTATTTATTTGTCTTTTAAAGACTAATGATACGTTTTGGAAGAGGTTAAGTTAAACGGTGCTCCTGTCGAGGTACTAGTTTAACCTCTAACTTTTATATTTTAATTTATTTTAACATGGCTTGATTATTGGCTTCAAAGCTAGAGATGACAAGAATAGTTAAATGAAATGATTTTATTCCTGTTACATTACTTAAAGTTCCGACTTTAAAAGTGGTTGCAATAAAAACTCAAGAAACAGATGGATATATTTCACTTGTGGTTTGAGTTTTAAAAGAAGGGAAAGAAGGTGCATTAGCAGAATGAAAAAAATCATTAAACTTTTCTGATTTTTCTAAAATTAAAGAACTTCCTTTAAATACTGAGGAAGCTTCAAAATTTAATGTTGGTGATACTATCACATTAGATATACTTGATGGAGTAGAAATGGTAGAAATTACTGGTTTCTCAAAATGAAAATGATTTGCGTGAGCGATGAAAAGACATAATTTTTCTGGATGATTAGCTACTCATGGTTCTAAATTCCATAGAGCGTTATGATCTATCGGTAACAGAAAACCAAGAAGAACTCATAAAGGTAAAAAAATGCACTGACATATGTGAGATGAACAAATTACTTTGAAAAAAGTTTGAGTTGAAATCTTAAATAAAGAATTATCAGTGTTAGGAGTAAAAGGTCCAGTTCCTGGAGCTAGAAACTCTCTAATCTCTATAAAATTTTAAATCTTTAATTTATACTAAATGGAAACTAAATTACTAAATCAAGAGGGAAAAGAAATTGGAACGATTGAATTAAATGAATCGGTGTTTGGTGTTGATGTAAATGAAGGTTTAATACATAGAGCTTTAGTATATCAATTAGCAAACGCTAGACAAGTAGTAGCTCATACTAAAACCAGAGGTGAAGTAAGGGGTTCTACAAGAAAAATTTTTAAACAAAAAGGTACTGGTAAAGCAAGAGCTTGAGGAAATAGATCTCCAATTAGAATCGGAGGTTGAGTTGCTTTTGGTCCTAGAAATACCGTTAACTTTACAAAAGCTATGAATAAAAAAGAAAGAAGATTAGCATTATGTTCAATTCTTTCTGCTAAAGTAAAAGCAAACAATGTACTTGTTTTAGATACTTTAAATTTTTCAGAAGCAAAAACTAAAAATATGGTTTCAGTATTAAATACTCTCCCATATACAAAAAATGTATTACTTGCACTTTCTTCAAAAAATGAAGTGATTGAAAAATCAGCAAGAAATATAGCAAATGTTAAAACTTTAACTACAGATTATTTAAATATTCAAGATCTTTTAAAATATACTACCTTGGTTTTATTAAAAGATTCAGTTGAAAAATTAAATACTCTTAGATAGTCAATTTTTATCTAACAAAGAATAATATATAATTAATTTACTATGAGATTATTTGAAGTCGTTAAAAAACCTATCGTTACTGAAAAATCATCAAGAGCTGAATTACAAAATGCTACTTATGTTTTAGAGGTAAGTGATACTGCTACTAAAATAGACATCAAAAAAGCTATTTTAGAAATATACTGAGCTCAAGTTTCATCTGTAAGAGTGTTAAACACTAGAGAAAAATTTAAGCAAGGTAAAAAAGGGATGGTTATAAGAAAAAGAACTTCTAGAAAAGCATATGTAACTTTAAAAGATGCATCTGCTAAATTAGATTTATCAGTTATTAAAATTTAATTACATCCTGAAACGGATATATTAACATTAATTTTTTACAAATGGGAATTAAGAAATTTAAACCAACAACTCCTTGAAGAAGAGCCATGACTGGTAATACGTTTGAAGAAATTACTACTCAAACTCCATATAAACCACTTACGGTAACATTGAAAAAAAATGCGGGTAGAAATAATACTTGAATTATTACAGTAAGACATCAAGGATGAGGGCATGCAAAAAAATATAGACTCGTGGATTTTTACTTCCATGATAAAAAATCAATACCTGCAAAAGTAGAAACAATTGAATATGATCCATATAGAACGGCTTGGATTTCACTTATTTGTTATAAAGATGGTGAAAGAAGATATGTATTGGCTCATAAAGATATGAAAGTAGGTGATAAAATACTTATTGATGAAAAAGCTCCACTTGCTTCAGGGAATAGATTAGAGATTTGAAATATTCCAGTTGGATTATCAGTTCATAATTTAGAACTTATTGTTGGACAGGGGGCATCTTCTGTAAGATCAGCAGGGTCTCAAGCAATAATTGTTTCTCAAGAAGGAGAATATACTCAAGTAAAAATGCCTTCAGGAGAAATTAGACTTGTACATAAAAAATGTTATGCTACATTAGGTCAAGTTTCAAATCCAGATAATAATCAAATTGTTATTGGTAAAGCCGGAAGAACGAGACATATGTGAATTAGACCGACAGTTCTTGGTAAACAAATGAACCCAGTTGATCATCCACATGGAGGTTGAGAAGGACATAATCCAATCTGATTGAAAGCTCCAAAAACTCCATGGTGAAAAGTTGCTCTTGGTAAAAAAACTAGAAGCAAGAAAAAATTCACAAATAGATGGATTTTAAGAACAAAAAAAGGTAAATTAATGGTTGGATAATCATAAATTCACAATTGAATATTTTATATTATATTTATATTAAACTATGGCAAGAAGTTTAAAAAAATGACCTTATATTGATGAGAGACTCGTGAAAAAGGTTGAAAAATTAAATTCTGATGGTAAAAAAGCTGTAATCAAAACTTGGTCAAGAGCTTGTACTATTATTCCAGAATTTGTTTGACATACGTTTGGGGTTCATAATGGAAAAGTTCATACACCTGTTTTTGTTACTGAAGATATGGTTGGACATAAATTATGAGAATTTTCATTTACAAGAACTTTTAGAGGTCACTCTTGAAATAAATAAAAAAAGTTAAAGTTCTAAGTAATATCTTAGACTTTGCTTTTAAACTTAATAATTAATTATTTTTAATTTATGAAAGCTTATTGAAAAAATATAAGAATTTCTCCTAAAAAATTAAGAGTTGTAGCAGAAGTTGTAAAAAACAGAAATGCTACTTGGGCTTTAAACTTTTTAAAGTTCGCTCCAAAAAAATGAGCAGATATTCTTTATAAAGTTTTGCACTCTGCTGTAAGTAATGCAGTGAATAATAACTCTCAAGATGTAGCTAATTTATATATTGACCAACTTGTTATTACAAAAGGTATTGTATATAAAAGATGACAACCTATATCAAGATGAAGAATGCATCCTATTCTAAAAAGAACATCTAATATTAGATTAGAGTTACAAGTTAAGTAATAACGCAAATTTATTTTGCAAAAAATAAATTTGATAATATTACTTACACAACGGTAAAAATATTTAAATTTTAATTTTATTCGTCTATGTGACATAAAGTAAGTCCACAAGCATTTAGAATTCCTTATATTAAAAATTGGTCAGCAACTTGGTTTGCTGATAAAAAAGAATATGCCGCACAATTACTTGTTGATAACAAAATTAGAGCAATTCTTAAAAAAGAATTTAAGGATATTCCAACAGGAGATATTGTAATTTCTAGAAATGATAAAGAAGTTTTAGTTACTGTTTATACAGCTAAAGCAGCTCTTGTACTTGGAAAAGAAGGGGAAAATGTTACTACATTAGAAACTAATTTATCTAAGAAAACAAATGCAAAAGTAAAAATATCAGTAAAAGAAGTAAAAAATCCTGATTTAAATGCAAAAATTGTTTGATTTATGATTTCAAATCAAATTGAAAAAAGAATGCCTTATAAAAGAGCAATTAAACAAGCAATTTCAAAAGCTATTGAAAAATGAGCGAAATGAGTAAAAGTAAAAGTTTGAGGAAGATTAAATGGAGCTGAAATTGCAAGAAAAGAAACTTTCAAAGAAGGTAATATTCCTACTCAAACAGTAAGAGCTGATATAGATTATACTACATCAAGAGCTGAAACAGTTTATGGAACAATCTGAATTAAAGTTTGGATCTATAAATGAGATATTTTCAAAAGAAAATAATAAATTTGACTTTTAAAAATTTTTTATATACTTAATTAAGTTTTTATGTTACAACCTAAGAAAGCGAGATACAGAAAAACTCATAGAGGAAGATTGAAATGACTTGCTGTCAGAGGGTCTACTCTCAGTTTTTGAGACTATGCTATGAAGGCAGTTACTAGAGGGTTTATTACTTCTAGACAAATTGAAGCTGCTAGAAGAGCTATGGTTCGTCAAGTTAAAAGATGAGGTAAAATTTGGATTAGAATTTTTCCAGATAAGCCTTATACTACAAAACCTTTGGAAGTTCCAATGGGTTGAGGTAAATGATCTTTAGAAATGTTTAGAGCTCCTGTAAAACCTGGAAGAATCTTGTTTGAAATAACTTGAGTTTCACCAGAAGATGCAAGGGAAGCTTTTAGACTTGCTTCATATAAATTACCAGTTAAGACTAAAATATTAGTTGATTAATAAATTAGCCATGAAAGAAATAAAAGATTTAAGAAAATTAGAGGTTTCTGATTTAAGAAAAGAATTAGTAGATGCTCAAAAAAAATTATATGAGCTCACTATGAAGCTTGAGTTAAGTGAGTTGAAACAAACTCATTTAGTAAAACCTTTAAGAAGATATGTTGCTGTTATTCAGACAGTAATGACTGAAAAAACAATTTAATACTCTTTAAGATTTTTGAAATATGAGATTAAAAAAAGGTACCGTGTCAAGTAGTAAAATGGATAAAACTATAGTAGTTTCTACCATTGTTTACAAAAACCACCCTAAATATAAAAAAAGATTTAAAGTAACAAAAAAGTTCTACGCTCATGATGAGGAAAATAAATTTGTAGAATGAGATGTTGTTACTATTAAAGAAACTAGACCTCTTTCTAAATTAAAAAGATGGGAGGTAGTTGTATAAATTTAATATTTAAAGAAATATAATATGATACAAACTGAATCAAGATTGGTTGTTGCTGATAATTCTTGAGCGAAAGAAGTTTTATGTATTAAAGTTTTAGGATGATCTCATAGAAGATATGCTACGATAGGAGATACTATCGTGGTAGCAGTAAAAAAAGCTGATCCAAACTGATCTGTAAAAAAGAAAAAAGTAGTGAAAGCAATTATTGTAAGAACGGCAAAAGAAATTAGAAGAAATGATGGAAGTTTTATAAGATTTGATGATAATGCTTGTGTTATAATTGATGATAAAGGAGAACCAAAAGCAACTCGTATTTTTGGTCCTGTTGCCAGAGAATTAAAAACAAAATGATTTCAAAAAATCGTGAGTATGGCTCCAGAAGTTTTATAACCTAAAATAATTCAATTTTATGAAAATTAGAAAAGATGATAAAGTTTTAGTTATATCAGGAAAAGATAAAGCAAAAGAATGAAAAGTTCTGAAAGTTTTAACTAAAACAAATAGAATTGTGGTAGAAGGAATTAATATGGTTACAAGAAATTATAAAAAAATGGGAACTACTCCAGGGCAATCTGTTAAAAAAGAGGCTGCTATGGATGTTTCAAATGTAATGCTTGTATGTCCATTTACTTCAAAACCAACAAGAGTATGATATGTTACTATAAGTGATAAATCATGATCTAAAAAATATAGATTCTCAAAAGTTGCTGTAAAAGTAAAAGGATGAGAAGCAAAAGACTATATAATAAAATAATATTTTGTAAATATATCAAAGATGTATATTAGAGATAAATATATTAATGAAGTAGCTCCAAATTTAAAGGCTAAATTAGGGCTATCAAATGTAATGCAAACACCAAAAATTGAAAAGGTTGTTTTGAATATGTGAATTTGAACTTACATCAAAACTGGAAATAAAGATTATTCTTCGTTAAAACAAGATTTATCTTTAATTTCTTGACAACAACCTGTAGTAAGACTTGCAAAAAAAGCAGTTTCTAACTTTAAATTAAGAGAAGGAATGCCGGTAGGTCTTTCAGTTACTTTGAGAGGTGATAATATGTATGCATTTTTAGAAAAATTAGTGAACATTGTTTTACCAAGAGTAAAAGATTTCAGATGAATTAGTAAAAAAAGCTTTGATGCAGAAGGAAACTATAACTTTTGAATTAAAGAACATACTATATTCCCAGAAGTTCCTCAATTAGATGTTGTAAAACCACATGGAATTCAAATCACAATTAAGACTAACACTGGAGATAAAGAATCTTCAAGATTACTTTTAGAACAGTTAGGATTCCCTTTTTCTAAATAATTTTTTAATTTTTTAATAAAAGTATAATGGCAAGAAAATCAAAAATTGCAAAAGCTGAAAAATTAAAAACTAAGTTTTTAAGGGCTATTGCAGATTGAAGAAAACCAAAATTTGCTACAAAAGTTTTCCATATGTGTAGTGTTTGTGGAAGAACCAGATGATACATGGGAAAATTTGATATGTGTAGAATTTGTGTAAGAGAAAAAGCAAATGCTTGAGAATTACCATGAGTAAGAAAATCAAGTTGGTAGTAAAAAATTAAATTTAGTTTATTAAGTTTTATAATTATGATAATAGATCCAATCGGAGATTTATTGACAAGACTTAGAAATGCTTATTTAGCAAGAATTCTAGAAGTTAAGTCACCATACTCTAAATTAAAATCAGATTTATTAAAGATTCTTAAGAAAAATAAATATATTATTGATTTTGAGGAAATTGATGAAGGAAATAATAAGAAAGCTTTGCTAGTTACATTGAACGATGTAAGAAAAACATTATATGTTCCAACATTTAAAAGAATTTCTAAACCTGGTCAAAGAATTTATGTTTGAACAAAGGATATTAAAAAATCAAGAAATTGAAAATGAATATACATCCTTTCTACTCCAAAATGAGTTATTACTTGATACGAAGCAAGAACTCTTAATGTAGGTGGGGAACTTATTTGTGAAATATTTTAATACATTGATTTTATATACTAAAAAATAATATTATGTCTAGAATTGGTAAATTGCCAGTAGTATTAGCTCCAAAAGTCGAGGCTAAAATTCTTGATAATGTGATTGAAGTATCTGGACCACTCTGAACTTTAAAAGCTGAAATACATGAACTTGTATTAGTTTCTTTAGAAGATGGGAAAGTTACTGTAACTCCAAAAGATTTAGAAAATCCTTTGTCAAAAGCTTTATGGGGAACTACCAGAGCAAATATAAATAATATGATAATTGGAGTATCAGAATGATACACAAAATCATTAGAAATTAACTGAGTTTGATACAAAATGGAAGTTTCAGGTTCAAAGCTTATTTTAAGTATTTGATATTCTCATAAAGTAGAAGTAGAAACTCCTAAAGCTATTACTATGAAAGTTGATGAAAAATTAAAAAATAGAGTTCATTTTTCTTCTTCTGATAAACAATTGCTTTGAGAATTTGTTTCAAAAATCAGAGCTAAGAAAAAACCAGAACCATACAAAGGAAAATGAATTAAGTACGTTGATGAAGTGATTAGAAGAAAAGCTTGAAAATCAGGTAAATAAGAATTATAAATTATAAATGTTAAATTTAAAAATAATATTTTTGTTTAACGTTTAGCATTTAATACTTAACATTAAATTAAATTATGTTAGCAAAATTTGTAAAAAGATTACAAAGAAAAGATAGAGTAAGAGCAAAAATTTCTGGAACAGCTTCTAGACCTCGTTTGAGTGTTTATAGAAGTAATTCTAATATTTATGCTCAACTCATTGATGATATCTCTGGAAAGACTTTATGTGCTTCATCAGATTTAAAAATCGATAATGGTACAAAATCTCAGAGAGCTCAAAAAGTTGGAGAAGAATTAGCAAATAAAGCAAAATCTCTCAATATTACTGAAATAGTATTTGATAGAGGATGATTTGCATATCATGGTAGAGTAAAAGCTTTAGCTGATGCTGCAAGATCTGCTGGATTAAAATTTTAATATTTAAACTTAACAATCTATGAGTAATCAAAAGGCTGAAAAAAATTTCAAAAAACAAGGTGCCTTCAAACAAGAAAAAGAGTTTAAAGAAGAACTTCTTGCTATTGATAGAGTAACAAGAGTTACTTCTGGATGAAGACAACTTAGATTTAGAGCTGTAATTGTTCTTGGAGATGGAAAATGAAAAGTTGGACTTTGAACTGGAAAATCTTGGGAAGTAGTTGATGCTATTGCTAAAGCTGTATCTGATGCAAAGAAGAATATGGTAAAAGTAAAAATGGAAAATGGATCTGTTCCATATAACATTGAAGCAAAATTTAAATCAGCAAAAGTAATGGTTCACCCTGCTTCAGAAGGTACATGAATTATTGCTGGATGATCAATGAGAAAAGTTTTAGCAGTTGCTGGGTACAAAGATGTACTTGGAAAAAGATATGGTTCTACAAATCTTATAAACAATGCAAGAGCTACTATAAAAGCATTAACTTCTTTTAAATAAAAAAATAATGAATAATGAGAAATGAATAACTAGGAAATCTTAGGGATTCAGTTACATTAAATTATTAGTTATTAGTTATTAATTATTAAACTATGTTTTCATTAAATAATATTGCATCAGAAGCAGGTTCAAGAAAAAAGTCTAAAAGACTTGGAAGATGAAACGGTTCAGGAAAATGAACTTACTGTGGAAGATGATTAAATGGACAAAACTCAAGAGCTTGAGGAGGTGTTGCTCCTTGGTTTGAATGAGGACAAACTCCACTTTTCAGAAGAATGCCAAAATTAAAAGGGTTTTCTAATGCAAAATTTACTACAAAATATTCTGTTGTAAATGTTTGAGATTTAGAAATATTAGCTCAAAAAGGTATTACTGAAATTACAAAAGATGTTTTACTTGCAAATTTAGTTGTAAGAAACAGAAACTATAAAGTAAAAGTTTTAGGTGAAGGAGAACTTTCTTCTAAAATTACTTTAAAAATTGATAAAGTATCAGCTTCAGCTCAAGAAAAAATTACAAAAGCTTGAGGAAGTGTTGAATTAGTGTAAGGAAACTTGAGAAAATCAAGTTTTTTTATTGTCTTAAAATTGAAATAAAAATAATAAAACCCCAT
>DKNE01000008.1 GCA_002470645.1 Patescibacteria group bacterium UBA7396 | reverse complement strand
TTTTAAAAGAAGATTTTCTATTTTTTCGTTCATTTCCAAAACTTCATATACTCATAATCTCCCCTTATATCATGTATGATTACAATGATTACATCATTCTTCTGCTGATTTGTATAAAAAAATTTCTTCTTTATTTTTTATATACTTCCCAACTTTTCATACAATAGTATTTTTTATTTTTTCATCCACTTGATATTTAATTTTACACTTTGGACACAATTTTCTTACAAGCCTTTGAGAAATAATCATTCTCAAACTTGAAGAAAGTAAAAGTGGGTCAACTCAAAGATTTACTAATCTGGAAAGCGTATGCACAGCAGAATTAGTATGCAAAGTAGAAAAAACAAGATGCCCAGTAATCGAAGCCTCAACAGCAAGTTTTGCTGTTTCTTCATCTCTAATTTCTCACACCATAATAATATCTGGGTCTTGCCTCAAAAGTGATCTGAGTCAATCTGCAAAATTAAATCAAATTGCTGGATTAATTTGTGTATGATTTACTCAAGGAATTCTATATTCTACTGGGTCTTCTAAGGTAGAAATATTATTTTTTTCTGCATCAAATTGAGTTAAAAGTGAAAAAAGTGTCGTTGATTTTCAGCTTCCAGTTGGTCAAACTGCTAAAATCATTCCATGAGTATCTGACAAATGCTTTTTTATTTTTACCATATTGTATGGTAAAATTCAAAGATTTTTCAATTCTCCTGGTTTTTCTTCTTTTTTTAAAATTCTTATTACACACTTTTCTCCATAAATATTTGGAAGTACTGAAACTCTTAGGTCTATACTTTTCCCCCCAAAAAGATTAAAGTTAATTTTTCCATCTTGTGGAAGTCTTTGCTCATCTATTCTTAAATATGCCATAATTTTTATTCTAGCAATGAGGGAGTTTGCTTTTTTAAGGTCTAAATTTTTATAAGAAATAAAATTCCCATCAATTCTTAAACGAATTCTGATGTCTTTATCTCCTGGTTCTATATGTATATCTGAAGCTCATTTTTGTATCGCACTCAAAAATAAATCATTCACAAATGAAATGATATTTTCATCATCCTCTTTTTGTACCTGATTCATAGAAAGATGTGATCATTTAAGTCATACAGATGCTGTGCTAGATACAGAAAATAAATCATCTACTCAAGGATTGGATGTTTTTTTATTTTCAGTTTTTTTGCTTAAATTTCAAATTATTTCTGTTATTTTAGACACATTTCTTTCATTAAAAAATAATCTAAAATAATCATATCATATAAAATATTTTTTGCCAAGAATTTATATTTGACTTTTAATTATTATATTTTCAAAACCAGGTTAATTGTCTTTTTGCGTAGTTTCTATTTCATTGTTGTACTTTTTTAATAGCTTCCTCTAGCGTATATTTCCCTTCTAAATATCAAATTACTTCTTCATATCCAATCGTTTTGAGTCAAAAATCAGTTTTGTTATATCACATTTTTAAAATATTTTCTACTTCTTCAATCAGACCATCATCAAACATTTTTTGTACTCTCATATTTATTTTTTCATATAATACATCTCTATTTCCGTCATATGGAGTCAAAAGCAAAGTATCATATTTAAATTTTTTTTCAGTCTGGAAATCTTTTTTTGATTTTCCCGTTAGTAATTTTACCTCAATCCCACGAATAACATAATTTAAATTATTTGGATGGACTTCAAGAGCATATTTTGGATCAATTTTTTTGAGTTTTTCATATACAAATTCTTTTCAAAACTGTATTGCTTCAAGTTCTAATTTTTTTCTTAAATTTTCATCTGCTGGAACTTCCGGAATATCAAAATCATACATAATACTATCAATATAAAGTCCCGTTCAACCAACTAAAATAGGAATTTTTCATTTTGAATGTAGGTCTGAAATAATTTCCTCTGCTGCTTTTTTAAATTCTCATACACTATATTGAGTATCTAGAAAAATAATATCAATCATATGATGTGGAATATTTTGCATTTCCTGAACAGTTACTTTTCCGGTTCAAATATTGAGATATTTAAAGATCTGCCTTGAATCTGTAGAAATAATTTCTGAGCTCAAATATTTTGCAATTTCAATTCAAAATCATGTTTTTCAACACGCAGTAGGTCAATAGATAACTATGATTTTTTTTTGATGGGTCATTTTTTCTAAAAATATATCTAAATGTTTTTTGTAGTCCATATAATTAAATTTAACAATATTTTTTATATAATAATAAGAATTAGTAAATATCAAATTTATTATTATATTGCCATTTTAAAAGCTTATTATAAATAATAAAAACTTTTTTCAAAAAAAACTTTGACAGAATCAATATTTTTAATAATATATGTCTCGCTTCAACAGGAAGCAAAGTAAAAAAGCCAATATAGCTCAGTTGGTAGAGCATTCGCCTTGTAAGCGAACGGTCATCGGTTCAATTCCGATTATTGGCTCCATTTTTTAAAATAAAGAAAAATAGAAAGTATGCAATTGTAATAAATTTTTATTTTCTATTTTTTATATGTTAGGGTCGATACCAGAGTGGTCAAATGGGGCGGACTGTAAATCCGCTGGCTACGCCTTCGTAAGTTCAAATCTTACTCGGCCCACCATTAAAAGATGTGAAATATTAAGTGTTAAATAATTTATTTAGCATTTAAAGTTTCACATTTAAATGTATATGCCGGGGTGGTGAAATGGTAGACACGCTGGTCTTAGAAGCCAGTGCTTAATCGCGTGAGAGTTCAAGTCTCTCTTCCGGCACCAATCCAATATTTTATATTTTGTATCGTATTAAGCGAACAATTAAAACAATAATTTTATTATGAAAACAGGAATACATCCAGCTTCAAAAAAAGTAAAATATATTTGTTCTTGTGGAAATGTAGTTGAAGTAAATTCTACATTAAAAGAAGATGAAATCAGAGTTGAAATCTGTTCAAACTGTCATCCATTCTATACTGGAGAACAAAGAATTCTTAAAACTGGTGCAGTTGATAAATTCTATGCTAGAATGAAAAAAACTGAAACATTGAAAAAATAGTCTGAGAAATCAGATTATTTTTTTTGAAAAAAATTTGACTTAATATTTTTTTATATATAATACCACTACTTTCTATATCAAAGACAGTTGGCAAAAAAATAAGACCAGCCGAGATAAAAAAGAAATTTTGCACACATTTATAATGACACAAAATATTATCTTTTTATCTTTTGGTAAAAAGATTTTTTCATTTTAGAAAGTATAATATCTATTAATTTTTACCCTATGGCAGTAACAAGAGCAAAAAAAAGTGAAATACTTTCAACTCTTATTGAGAATATTAAAAATGCAAAATCTATCGGATTTGCTCAAACAAATGGTTTAACAGTATCTGAATTTTCAGCTTTAAGAGCTGACTTAAGAACGGTAAATACTACTTACAACTTAGCAAAAAAAACATTAGTTAAAATAGCTGTAAAAGAAGCTTTAGGTCTTGAATTAGATTTAGCTTTATTACCAGGACAAGTATGAGTAATTTGTTCAAATGATGATGCTGTTGCTTGATTAAGTAAAACAAATGCTTACATAACAAAAGCTTACAATAAAAAAGCTGAAGTACAAAAAATAACTTGGGTTGCTTCTATATTTGAAGGACAAGTGAATGGTCTTGAAGAAACAAAAGTGATTGCTTCTATGCCTTCAAGAGAAACTCTTCTTTCAAGATTGGTTGGATCTATGATGTCTCCTCTTTCTGGAATGGCAAGATTTCTTGATGCTGCTGCTAAAGAAGTTGAAACTCAAGGAAAATCTAAAGTTGGTGAATTAGAAGGAAAAAAAGCAGATACTGCTGAAACTCCATCTGAAGAAGCTCAAGCTTAATTAATACTTAGTATTCTAGTTTGGATAAATCCAAGCTAGTAACTAGCTATTAATAGTTAGAATTTTCAATACCCAAAAAAGTGGTACAAATACATTATTTATTTTTTAATATTATTATTATGGCAGAATTAAGTGCTAATGCTACTAAAATTTTAGATTTAGTAAAAGAATTAACAATCGTTGAATTAAATGATTTAGTTAAAGCTATGGAAGAAGAATTCGGTGTATCTGCTGCTGCTCCAGTTATGGTTGCTGCTGCTGGTGCTGCTGGTGCTGGTGAAGCTGAAGAAAAAACTTCATTCAATGTTGAATTAAAATCAGCAGGTGGAAGTAAAATCGCAGTTATTAAAGTTATTAGAGAATTAACTGGTCTTGGATTAAAAGAAGCTAAAGATTTAGCTGATGCAGGATGAGTAGTGAAAGAAAATGTTTCTAAAGATGATGCTAACGACATGAAAGCTAAATTAGAAGCTGAAGGAGCTACTGTTGAAGTAAAATAATTCTAAAAAAACACTTGAAAATCAAGTGTTTTTTTATTATATCAATTTTCAAAGTGTTTGAATAACTTTTTGTTTAATATCTCAAGGATTTGGAAATTGTACTCAATTATCAAAATAAATCACTTTTGTTCCCTCTGATTCATAGTTTTCACTTACGATTCATCATTTATAATATCCATTGAGTTTTTCTACCATTTTTTGTACAAAATCATCAATATGTTTCCCTCTTGCTTGAAGACGTCTTAAAATAGTTTCATTATCAGCTCCAACTTCTATCACAATATCTGGCTTAGGAAGTGATTCAAAGTGTAAATGATACATAGTATTAAATGCTTGAAGAGCATTTCCATTTAATTGAATATCAGCAAAAATAAATGGTTGTGTTAAAGCAAAATCAAAAACAATAGGAGTATCTTTAGCTTGAATAAAAGCTTTGGTAATTTCAGCGACGTCTGTCGCTAAAAAATAATTTTGATTATTAGACCATAAAGTAATATCATTTACCTTTCCTCCTGTTTCTCTAATAATTTTTAAAAAAGGATTGTACTCCGGAATTTCTGTAAAAATTTTCGCCCCTAAATATGATGCTAGTTCTCTTGTGATGGTAGATTTTCATACTCATGCTGGGCCAGTAATAGCAATAACAGGATATCTTTTTTGAAGTTTTAAAAATTCTTTAAGTGTTGTATGTTCTCAAGGAATAATAATTTCAGAAGTCATTTTCTCATTCATACACGAAAGAAAAATAATATAATTAACTTGATTATACAATATTTTCAATAAAATAGCAAAAGTTATATATTCGGGATTCGCCAAGTGGTAAGGCATCGGACTCTGACTCCGATATGCGTAGGTTCGAATCCTACATCCCGAACCATAATGAATTAAACTCGTTACGGGCATCAGTATCATGCATATTGATGCCCTTATTAGTTGGTTCTAACCTACCAATTCCTCATTTTTTATCTTTAATATCTTCTGAGATAACTCTAAACCAGGGATTGAGTTCTGTAGTCACTTTTCCATCAAAAATAACAAAGTTCTTGCCCAAAGTAGTCAGTATTAATTTTTTATCCGAAATACTTCCATTTACAAATCTTTCTTTCATTTTTGATATAAAATCAAAAATTTTAAATGTAACATCTCAAACATTATCTCACTTTTCTTCTAACTTAATTCTTTCTTGTTTTAATTTTCTTATAGAATCTCTATATTTATTTTTTTCAGATAGAAATTCTTCCTCATCAATTAATCATCTTATCACCAAACTAGTTAATTTAGAAAGTTCTCATTCTTCCTTCAAAATAGCAGTATTTAAACTTTTTATTTGGGTAGTAATAAACTCGCTATCTTTTTCAAAATCACTTTTTAATATACCTAATCCCCATTCTTTAAAAGAATCTATAATTTCAATTCTACTTATAAGATTAATAAGCTGAAATTCTAAATCATGTGCTTTTATAGATTTCTGAGTACATTTCATATGGAGACTTTTTTTACTACAATGATAATATGTATATTCTCTTTCTTGATTGATTTCTTTTATATATTTTCTCTTAATTTCAGCCGTTATACTACATCCACATTCTCAACATTTCATCATTCAAGTAAAAGGAAATTCATATGTTTTTGCTCTTGTTTTTCCTCTGACTCATAGTATCTCTTGAACTCTATCATACTCAGTTAATGTTATCATTGGCACGTGAGTTCATTTTATTAATTCTCATTTATAATAATAATGTCATGTGTAAAATATATTGTGAAATAAAGCAAAAGTTCCATTAATTGAGAGAGTATTAGTTTTTGTATTTCTTTTCCCAGGTCTCATTTTTAATCAATATTCTTGTGTAGCTATTTTATTTATTTTTGGAACGGTTAAACTTCCAGTTAACATCAAATCCCATATTTTTCTTACTATTGAAAATCTTTCATTATCAATTTCAATAGTTCTTTCTCATTTATTATTTATATATCACAAAGGAACTCTTGTTGGTCTAATTCCTTTTTCATATTTACTATTCATTCCTCTCAGAACATTCTTTTTTAAATCTAGAATATATTGATTTGCCATTCCCGTTTCAACACTCATTAAAAGTCCTGCATCTACTGGGTTATATTCTCTGTCATTGGTAATAATTCTATTTATTTTTCCTGTTTGTAGCATATATTGTACTGATCCAGTATCAATTGGATTTCTAGATAATCTATCAAGCTTCCAAGTAATAATTCCAGTAGCCTTTCATTGATTGATTTGCAATATCATATTATTAAATTCTTCCCTTCAGGGAGCTTTGGCACTTTTACTCTCAATGAAAGTTCATACAATATCTAATCATAAATAGTCTGCCTTTGATTTCATAACATTTATCTGATCATCCAAAGATTGAACTTGTCTATCTTCGCTTTCTTGAGATTTTCTCACATAGAGAAAGTATTTTATATTTTCACTCATATTCAATAATTAAAAAGTAAAAAAGTAGCTTTAAATAAAGCTACTTTTTGTATTAATCTATAACAACTGAATCACTTGTTATAGTAGGTTTTAAAACTAATCTCATTAGATTTAGTAAACTGATTCGAGAGCTTAGAGCTTCTTTATCATCCAAATCAATATCAAACTTTCGTTTGTATAGTGATTTAAAACTTCGCAGATCCTCTGTAGTAAGTTGGTATGCATTCATAGGTTTAATTTTGGTTAGGAAATTTTGGAGCAGAAATAAATAGTTGGTCTAAATCTATGTTGTTATCAATAGCATTCAGGAAAAATGATATTAATATTACATCCAAATCAGTTGAGTTAACTTTTTCCATACATTTTTCAATATACGCCTTACGATTTTCAAACTTTTCACTTCATTGTAAAGAATTTAAAGAGACGATAACACCGTTTTTAATATCTTGGATTGATTCCATATAATTATTAAGTTATGAGATATAAATTATTGGATTTTACAACGAGAAAGTCTTTGATAGTTTTTTCAAACATATAAAAATATATTAATACTAATATATTTTATTCACTTCTCTTTGTAAATTTCAAATTTTTCACTATTTCTTCTGATATACTGAGTCAGCATATTTTTAGAAATTCATGAAATCGATAAAACAAAAGATTCTCTTACGAAAAGCTTTCATAAATGAGTTACCTCAAGCATTTTTGATACTCCGTTTGTTTGAGTTTTAACGTAGATTTGTTCTACTTCTGAATATAGCATATAATATTTATTATTAAAAATATAAACAGACCTCAGTGACAGGGTTTATATAAATATACAAGCCATTTCTATCACTTCAGTGCTACCCAAGGAGTATCCCCATTTTACGGGGGTATTCCTCAAATAGGCTTTTCTTGGTTCCATTTTTTCATATATAAAAGGTTAATTATTACAAAAAAATGAAGTGGTTTGTGGGAGATTTTTGACGCTATTTAAAGGTATAATTTTTCCCATCATTTTTCTCTATTTCTCATTTTGAAATTAATTCATGGATGAAAGTATTCCGTTTATCTTTACTTAAGTTATATGGAGAACTCATAGCAGTTTTGAGTGAAATCGTATTTGATTTCTTTGCATATTCATAGTACTTATTGGTATTTTCATCTTCAAAATGAGGCTGATATACAAAATTCTCTCAAATCCATTTTTTTAACTCTACTTGAGTGAGGTTATATCATTTAAATTCTTGCACTATCTGAGAATCTTCAGTGTAAAAAGTATTGTATTTCTTCATGGAACTGATTCTTTTATTCTCTTCAAAAGATAATCACCTTGAGGCAATATCAACCTCATCTTTATTATTCATCTTTAATATAAATTTTGCTTGGATATTAGCGAGTAGTTTTCAAACACTACTATCGGCATCTTTTCTTAAAGACTGCGAAATAAGAAAAAGTTTAATTCATACTGATGCTCATTTTGAAAGCAAGTTATTCAAGATATTTCCGACTTGTATCACATCTTCTTTATCGAGTGAAGTGAAAAGTGAAAGCAATTCGTTTATCACAATAATCTTTTCTTTCATTGGATTTTGAGGATGTGCTTTATTGAAATTTACAATGTTCGATGAAATTCAGACCAGTTGTTGTCTTTGAGTTATTTCATCTTCAAGTTTTTTCAGAATATCTGCATATTCATTTAAGTCTGGATATCTAAAGATTCCGTATGGTTCAAGGTTTTTTAAGTATTCCGCATCGCTTTGTTTTGTATCATAGAAGTACAGTTCAATATTATTATAATGATGAATATTATAGAGTACTCAAAAAATGAAGTTCAACATGAATACATCTTTTCAGCTTCTGGAAGCTCATACCACGAAGCTATGAACTAATTTTTGAGTTTCTAAAATATAGTTTTCGTAGCAAATTCAGGAATCTTTTTTAACACTTGGATAAAATCACATAAGAATTTGATTTTTATCTAAGTGAATACTTTTAAAATCGAGTGTTTTATTAATCCATAAATTTCTTTTAATAAAATTGAGTGTAATATAATCGATTGATTCTGTATCAATAGATAAATCATATTCTTCTGGGAAAATCATGAGTATTTCTTCTTTGATATCAAGAATTTTATTTCTCAAGTTTTCTGACGTAAAAGTTCATTTTGAAATTTGTAACCACATACATCCATCAAACGACTGAAAATTTTTTGAAAGAGTTACTCATTTACTCACATGTTTTGAAAGTATTTCTTGTAGTCAATTAAAAATACTTTTATATTCAAAAGGAGTCAGCAAGTCATTCAATTCTCATTGGGATACAACAAGATTATTTTTAAATATATGAGTGAAAAACATTTTGTGTGTTTTCCAGATATATCGAACATGGTTCATTTTTGAATATTTATATATCCACTCAAGATATGTTTTTGTAATCAATAATTTTCTATCATTACAAAAAAAAGTTTTTGATATCAAATTCAATACCATCTTGAAATAAAGTTTGAGGAATTCAAATATGATATCTTTTATCAGATGAAACATGTATGGAATTCATCTTATAGTTCACATTATAAAGACAATAAGAAGTATCCCAGCTATAAGTATTCAAAAAATAGGATTTAAGCTTTCAAAATAGAGTTTTATAGGGATTCAAATATGTTGATAGAGATATGTTGCCGTATCAATAGTTATCGTAACATAATTAATATTAAAAGCATTTCCATTGAGTATATTTGCCAGAATATAGGTTCCGATGAGGATAATACTTCCTAATAACAAAAATATCGGTCAAAAGGCAAAAATAAACAAAAGAAATTTTTTAAAATTTTTCATAGGAGCAAAATTAGAAAATAGAATTAAACGTCAAATCTTGATTGCTCAAAAAGATTTTGAATATCTTGGTTTTTAAACCATAAATGGCTATCAATGTAATTGGTAAATATTTCGTATAATTCATTATTATCTCTGTATTCACTCAAGTTTTTTACATTTAAGATATCTTCTATTTGTGACTGATTATCTCTGATAAATTCTTCAGCGATTTTATAGATAAGATCATAAATTATGAGGTTAATATTGAGGTCTCAGTAATTATTTTTTATCTCTTGGGTATCTATCTCTATTTTATTATTATTGGATAGTTCAAGCGTATAGGTAACATCAGAATATCAACACTCTAAAAGTTGTGACAAAAGTGATATAGCAGATTCCATGTGTGTATAAATTAAAATATAATGATACCAAAATTTGGTAACTTTGGTATGTATAGCAAACAAAAGTAGCAAAGGTTTTATTAGTACTAATAATTAAATTTTCGGATTATGTTAAAGAACTCATTCAAGATATTTTGCTTAAGCAGGAGCATCATATATTTTTTTAAAATAATTTTTAGGGATGGAAACGTGACAAAAACCTCAACTATTGGTAAAAATAGTTGAGGTTTTATGATTGGGATGCTATCACATTTCTGTCACGAATTATATCATTTTTGTTGAAATTTCTCATTTTGAATTGATTTCTATTTCAAATCAGAGATGTTTTGAGAGTTTTTTATTCAATCATTTTATGGTATTGGTTCTTAAATCATCGACATTAAAAGAAAATGTTTTTTTGAGTGTTGTAAAAGTATCTTTGTGTTCATTGATATCAAACTTGAAATCTGGAGAAAGAACAAGTAATTGAAGAATTTTTGCGTATACTCAATAGTTCCCAAGGGGAATAATTTCTCACTGAATGGTAATAGTATCTTGAGATATATTAAGAAACGTATTTTCATTTATTTTAATAGTGTTTATGAGGCTTTTTGAGGAAATATATTTTCCATTATTATCAAGATGTACTGGAAATGAAATGAGTTTTTTATATCCATAAAGAACATCTTCATTGATATTAACAATGTTTTCTTTATTACATGAAATATAGATCCACTTTTCAGCAATAAACTCATCGATTTTTCCATTATCTTTTCTATGAAAATAATCCAGGTGTTTTTTAAAAGCTTTTTCAAAATTTTCGTTATCTTTTGTAATTCACTCAATTTCAAAGGTATCTCAATGGTTTATCACTGTAAATTCCCCTACTGAGTTCATTTCAGATACTTTTGAAACTTTAATATATGAAAGTTCATCAGTAAATTCATATTTTTTTCACAATCATAAATAACATGCCTTGTTTATTTCATCAAGTTTGAATTGATTATTTTCACTAAAACCAAAAAAGTAGTACCCATATGCATCAAAGATATTGAGACTATTTTCAAGTGCAGGAACTGTATAGAGGCTTAGGTATTGCATATGGGATGGGTTATAGGTTAAATATTTTTGCGATTGTATTTAAACAGAGATAAATTTAATCATTTTTAAATATAAGTCAATATTTTGTAGAATAAATTCTACAAAACTAAAATAATTGATTTTACTATTTTTCTGAATATATTCTACTATATATTCAATAAAATTATTTTATGAATGAAAAAGATAAAAAAATATTAATCGAACTGTGAGAAAACATAAAAGTAGCTAGGAAAAAAGCTAAGATTAGTCAGTTTGAATTGGTTGAAAAAACATGAATTGATAGAAGCTATATTAGTATGGTGGAAAGAGGAGAAACTAATATAACTTATTTGAAGTTAAAAAAAATAAGTGATGAACTTGTAATGGAATTAATAAAATAAGCTAAGATAATTCGTGTCGAGCTTTTTGGGGACTTGACATTTTTTTCTGTAATATTTGTAATATTTTCAAAATAACCTTAGTTTCTTAATGAGTGAGTTTAAGAATCTCTTACAGGTACAATAAAAGCCAGTAGGGTGCCCCCACTGGTTTGCCAACAATATAAAGTCTCACGAGACTCACGAGACCTAACTATCTGCAATAATCTTGTTTATCAAGATTTTTTTTGTTTATATTGATTTTGTCTGATTATAAATTTTTTTCCTGAGTTTATATCTAGAAGCAAATAAAAATTTATTAAATCTTTAAAGAAATATAAGCTAAAGTAACGATATAAAGAGAAGGACTGCAAGGGAAAATTTATTAAACTATTTTCACATTAAAATATATTCTAGAGTTTTATCTATATTTAACTCATTGTGTGGTAACAATATATAATTCCATTTCTTTCATGTAATTAAAGAATTTACATCCTCACACCATTTTTGTGCTGCATATGCTTTTGCTTGAACAATTGAAGCATCTGTCTCATTCTCAGCCTTTATCTCAATAATATATTTTGTATCTGTAGTTTCAATAATAAAGTCTGGATGGTATTCGGATGTTGTATTATTATATCTATAAAATATTTTAAATACTCATATTGGGGGTTTCATCCATTTAAGAACTTTAGAATCATCTTCTAGAATAACACTAAATATTCTTTCACTATCTGAATCAAATTTTACATATTTTGCAACAGATTTTTTAAATCACTTGAAAACAAGGTTTCGGATATCTTTTTTTTCAAAGCCTGTTTCTGTATAACTAAGAAGTCATCCATCCACGAAAGCATCAAAGTCAGTTGATTTGATGGTTCTAAAACCTCTAATTAATTCTACCTTTGGATGAGAGTGTTTAATACTCATAACTTCTGGGGCGCGTATTTGAAGGTTTATATGCTTCAAAAGGTATTGTTTGAGTCATGATATCCAAGCAAGAAGCGTTTCATCTGATTCTTTTGGAAATCTTTCTTGAAAGGCAGTCGCTATTTCTTGAGCATTTGCATAAATAAAATCTCCATCTCTTTCATAATCTACTTCGTTGATAGAGATAATTATATCAGCACAAAAATCTTCTAAAGTTCCTTCATAATTGAGTATCTGAGGTCTTTCAAAGTGAGTTACTTCATTCGTTATTAAATCTTTAATCACTATTTGTGAATCATGCCAGTCTGGAATTTCAGCAATAAAGCTCGTATCCATTATAAAGTTTGGATTAAACTCAATACTTGAATCTCCGTAATCATAGAGTATCTCTGGAATATCAATAGATTTATCAATCATCTCGTTAATAAAAAATATTGAAGCTTGCTCTGCAGAAGCTACCAGTTTTTCTATTCAGATTTTTTTTATTGTCTCATGAAATTTTGGTTTTGAAGCAGAAATATTTCTTACTTTTTCAAAGATTCTTTCTTGTATCTCTTTTTGTGTCTGTGAATCTTTGAGTTCACTAGAAGCATTTTTATTTATCTCTTCGGCAGCAACAGATTCATGAATAATTTTTGTAATTTCTTGTGTGATTTCTAATGCTTCTTCTTTTTCAATATTTCAAAGATTGATACTTTCGTTCAAAATAGTATTTGCTTCAAGAACTCTTTCACTATTATCAAAACTATTTGAGTTTATAATGAGTTGACGAGGTTTTCAAAAACCACTTCTCTCATCGAGTTGAATGACATTATGTACAAGAGATTTCGGATCATTTGCTATTGCAACGATTTTTTCATATTCTCCGTGTGCTACGATAGTAAGTCTATCCACTGAATCATCTCCTGTTCTTTTTCCATATGGAAGCCTCAGTCATCTTCCAAGTGTTTGCTCGGTGAGAGTTTCAGAGGCACTTGCTCTAAGTGGCACAATTGTATATAGATTATTTACATCCCATCACTCTTTGAGCATCATTACTTGTACTACTATTTCAATAGGATTTTCAGGACTTTCTACTGATAATAACATTCTGATTGCCTCATCTCGTTCTTCAGCCTTTCATCAAGAAATAACTTTAATAACTTTGTCTTGATACTTCCCTTCAAAAAATCTTTCTGACTTGATAATATCCACTAATTTTTGAGCATGATTTTGATTTATTGCACTTATCAAGATAAAAGGTTTTACAGTTTGTAATCCTCTATTTTTTGCATAAATATCTAAATCAAGTTTTGTATTTTCATGAATATATATTCCGTCTTGAAGTTTGATAAAATCTTTTTCATCTTCAGAAATTGAGTTATCAAAATTTCGTCTCGTTGCAACTGCAGGAACCTTTACATATCCATCTTGAATAGCATTTGCAAGGTTATATTCATATACTATATTTTCAAAAAGCTTCCCATTAGCTCAAGATTTTTGATAATATGGAGTCGCCGTAAATTCAAGACCAAGTACTGGTTTTAACTCATTAATAGCCTTTGAGGAAGAATCTGCCTTATATCTATGACTTTCATCCATAAGGACCACTAAGTCTTCTAAACCTTGTAAATATTCAAAGTAACTTATCCCAAGATATTCAGAAAGTTTTTTCATCTTTGCTGTTTCTTTAGAACTATTAAACTTTGAGATATTAAAAATATTTATCGTCACCTCTTCACTGAATTCTTTAAAATCAAAAGACTGAACTATATCATTGGTATTTACTTGTGCATAGTTATTTCCATCAATGATTCTTGGATTAGAAGCATCAAAATCTCCAATCCCTTGAAATACATATTTTGGATTTCAAAAGGTAAAATCTTTTACCAGTTTTTCATAGATAGTCAGATTGGGAGCTACGATAAAAAAGTTTTTATATTTTTTGACTTTATAGAGCCACCATATCATCGCTCACATCAAACGAGTTTTTCCAACTCATGTCGCAATAGAAAAACACAGTGAAGGAAAATCAAAATGAAATCCTGAAAAATCTGCATGGAGTTCTTGAATCTTTTTGAGATTTTCTTCAAGTGAATTTCCTTCAGAAATTTGTTCAAGTGCATATGCTAAAACTTCTAATGATTCTTTTTGTGGAACACGCAAAGAAAATCTTGAATTTGCCGTGTCAAGCCAAGATTTATCTAGTAGAGAAAGTTTATCTTTGATTTTTTGATTCATACAAATTGCATTATGAGTTAGATATTACATCGTCTTCCTCTATATCAGAAAGCACTGGTAAGCTATAATTATCCTTTGCGTATTCACATTTTCTCAAAATCTCTGTTGGGATTTTTTTTACCTGTATATTTGTAGGAAGCCTCAAATCTGTAGAAAAACTTTTTGCAAATATGAGAATACTTTCATCACTGTTCAAATACTTTGACTGTATGCTATTAATCATCTCTTGATCTATATGTCTTGTAGTTACATGGAGAAAATCTCTTTCAGTAGAATATCCATGTTTTATAAAGTCACTTTCTCCTCGTGGAAGATATTTAAAATTTTCTATCTTACACAAAGCTTTTACAAGAGATTCTCCGTCCATTTCAGGATTGATAATATATCTTCCTCGTTCGTCCTTTTGCATCAATGAAGGACCAAGTTCATAGAACTTATATCCTCCTCCTCATTGCCAGTTTAAAGCCTTAGTAATTCCTCCAGTATCTGTTCCATCTATAACTTTATCAAGGCGAACTTTACAAAGAGTATATGCATGTTTTCACATTTCAATACCAATGTATTTTCTATTTAATTTTTGTGCTACAGATGCAGTAGTTCAACTTCATAAGAAACTATCCAATATTATATCTTCTTCGTTAGAGGCTAGTTCAATTATATCCTTTAAAAGTCACTCAGGTTTTGGATAATCAAATGCTTTGTATCAAAAGATAGCTTTTACTTGAGTGGTTCCATTTCAACTACTATATTCAGGTTTATAAAAAATGGATTTTGGTTTTTTTGAAGGTAACTCTCATAATTCTGGTCTTTGTTTTTTATATAATGAGTATCAATTTTTAGTATTTTTAATAATAACATCATAATTTAATCTAGAAATATTTTCAGGATTATATCACCACCTCCATCTTCAGTACTTATTTTTATCAACCATTGGTAAAATAGTACTATATCATTTCACTTCATATTCTTTTATAAGTTCATTTAAGTAGTCATCATTAAATATCTTTTCTTTTTTATCATAAATTTTAACAAACTCATCTTCTTTTACTGTTATGATTTCTTGATTCTTTATAAAAATCGGATAAAACATAAAAGGTCTATCATCTCTATTCGATTCTTCTCAGGTTGCCCTCATTGGAGCTCATAATTTAAATAATCAAATATCATCTTCAAACCAAGAATCTATTAAATCATCTTCATTTATATTAAAAGAGTTTAATCTCAACAAAGACTTATTTTTTGCAAATACTAAAGTGTATTCATGAGTACCAGCAAATCAAAATTGGTCCTGATTTCACTTAAGGTTCATAATTGTTGGCAGACATGCAACAAAATTCATTCTTCAAAATATCTCTGAACAAAGTACATTAAGATAGGCTTGTTCAGTATCATCTATTGAAATCCATATACTTCCATCATCTCTCAAAAGTCTTCTCAAAATCTCAAGTCTTGGTTTCATGAGATTGAGCCATTCAGAGTGCTCTAGTCCATCATCATAGTGTTCAAAAGCATTCCCAGTATTATATGGAGGGTCTATATAAATACATTTAATTTTTCCTGTATAGTCTTGTTCTAGTGCTTTGAGTGCAAGGAGATTATCTCCGTGTATGAGCATATTTCCTGATTCAGTATCTCCATAGGATTTTTCTTTATCCTCAACAAGGATTCGAGGTTCAAGTCGTATCCTATTATTTTTTCCTACCCAAGTAAGTTCTAACTTTTGTGTCATAATTATTTTTTTGTAATATATACTTTTCCGATTCCATCCATTCTTTCTGGAAATACCATTGTTGGATACCAGATAGTTCCAAGCTCAGGTCTGCCTTTATAAGCAAAACGAGAAAAACAAATACTGATACAATTTTCTTTTCTCATATCTTCGATTCTTGTTCCGTCAAGAGTACCTGTTCCTATCGCTCCATCTCTCCATCCACGTTTTTCTGCACTATTGGTTGTAACTTTTACTTGTTTGATTCTCTCATCTTCTAACAGTCATTTGAGTATAGCAATAGGACGATTTCCTTTCCATTGATTTTTTGAACTTGTTTCTATTTCTGAAAGAATTGCTACAATATCATCGATATCTACAAATTTTTCATCCATAAGATTTATTTTTTTTGCAAGTTCTTCATATTTCAAAGCATTCTTTTTGTGGAGTTCTTCTGAGATATGATTCGGATAAAATTGTCTTCTAGGAATAAACGCATCAGATAAGAAGTCTTTTGATTCTATTTGTTTTCTAGTAAGTTTTAATCCTGTATTATTATCATAAAGCGTTATTGGAAAATTCCCATAAGGATTCTTTTTCACCATTTCTCTAAGTCACTCATCAGTTTCATAGGTTGCATGGAATTTTGCATAGATTTGCTCAGGCATGTATATCCTCATAAAATCAAGCATTGGTCTTCTGTATCAAAACATACGAGCATGTTGATAGAGTGTATCCATATTTGTAGATTTTGCATTTCTTCAATAATACATTACAAGCATATTCTCTATTGTTACTCATCTTCAAAGTATATTTCATCAAATAAGAATATGATGCCTTTCAGGTACCATGGTATCTTTTTGTGAAGCATTCATAAGTAGAATTTTTGTTTTCAAAATATTTGTCTTCAAGAGTTTTTCAAATTGATCGAAAAATTTCACCTTCCCCTCTTTTAACTTTCTCTTATGAAATATTTCTTCAAACTCTTTACTCAATGAGATATCTCACTTCTGAATTCTATTAATGATAGTATTATGAAATTTTTCTATTGCTTCCTTAAAGCTTGCATGATATGATACTGTTTGATGAGGGTGGCATAAAAATTCAGCATATTTTGATTTTTCTATATTATATAAAGTAGAAACCACGTAAAAATCCATAAGAGCATCTTTTAATCAAACAGAAACTGTTTTTGTTTCATGAACTTGAATTACCTCAGATGGATCTAATATTTCTATATATTGATTCTCTTCTGGTAATTCTTCACTAAAAAAAGTCTCTCCTCATACATATGCTTCTCATGGCTCAAGAAGATATTTAAAACCGAGTGATTCATTTGTTCCCTCGAGTAGAACTCATTGTGGAGTTCAGGTAACACTAATTAAAACATGATCAATTTTATTTCTAAGTCTAGAAAATATTAAATCATTAATTTTTGTTGGAGGGAGATCTTCATCCTTATCTCTAGCATTTCTATTATTATCAAGACTATAATTATCTCATTCATCATCAAAAATTATTGCTTTGCTTTTTTTATCAAGCTTCTCCAAAAAACTAATAACATAATCAAGTGAAGTAGATCCTTTTGCAGCCACAATTACTATTTTTATATTTTCATCCAATAGAGCTTCAATTGAAAGATGGTTTCACTTTTTTAAATCTTGATATTTATATGTTTCAATAAGTGAATCAATACCACTAATTTTGGATTGTAATCTTAAAGCAGTCTGTTCTACAAGTTCAGTATTATTTGAAGTCATTATAATAGCAATCTTATATCAATTATCAAATGCAAGAGCAGTAGTTGCTATCATCGCATTTGTTTTTCAACTCTGAACTTTTCAATATACTAAACCTATTTTAGTTTCATTATTTGCTAGATTTTTTGATTCAAGCTTATTTGCTTCTTCTAGAATATATATTGCGTCTTGAATAAGTTTTCCTTTATCAATTCAACCAGAACATACTTTTTCTAATGTAGCCTTTAAAATTTCTCAGTTTGCATTGATTCCCATATTTTAAAATTAAGAAATAATTCAATATTTATTTAGATGATTTTTTATACTTTCAGCTATTACTTCACCAAGCTTTACAGGTACAGCATTTCCTATTTGCCTTACTACTTTTTGTAAATTATATTCTTTTTTATTTTCTGTAAACTCATAATCTATTGGGAATGTTTGTATAAGTGATGCTTCTCTAAGAGAAATAGCTCTGTCCTGTTCGGGATGACCATACCTCCCATTTCATATCCCCAGACAAAGTGTTGTAAGTGTTGGAGATGGTTCATCCCATTTCATTCTTCCATACACACTACACCCATAAGCTTTTCAAGAATCTTTTTTATGACAATCAACTACAAGATGTTCTGCTCATTTTGTCTTTGCTAAAGTTCATCCATTTTTTGGAATAGCCTTAATTCTTGTCTTATTGAGTTCACTCATTCATTGAGTTCTATGGTAAGGATCATTTGGATGAGTCTCTCAAATTCAAATTGGAGGCAAATGAGCAATCGTTTCATATACAGTTTTTTTCTTACTGGATGTTGTTTCTATAAGTTCAATATTTCATAATCTTGATGCAAGAAGGACTAACCTCCTTCTTTTTTGAGGAATACCATAATCACTCGTATCTACTACCTTATAAGAAACTGTGTATTTATTTTTATCTAGTACATCTAGAAAATGTTTAAATGCAGGATATTTTTCCTTATTTGCTAAGTTTGCTACATTTTCCATTGATACTATTGTTGGAAGAGTTTCTTCAACAAGACTTGCAAATTTATCTAAAGGACTTCTTAAGTTTGCTTTATCTTCATCAAAAAAATAATCAGACTTTTTTGTATTCATTCAGGAAAATGGCTGACAAGGAGCGCATCATACAAGAACTCTTATATTGCAATCATTTCAATACAAAGATTCAATTTCTTCTTTATTTACATCTCTGATATCTTTATGAATAAACTTTGCCCCATTATTGTTTTTTTCGTATCAAAATTTACAACTTCATTCAAAATCGATTCAAGCAACTACCTCAAATTTTTTATTAACAAATCCTCTTGTAATTCATCAAATTCAGCAAAATAAATCTATAACCTTAACTTTTTTTGTTGACATAAATATTTATAAATGGTTATCTAAAAATTAAATATGAATATATTAAAAATACATAAAAAAGCAAATCAATATTTAGTTTTTTAAGGCAAAAGTAACTGACAAGCACTCAAAAACACTGAACACGAATTATCTTAATAAAAAAGTCCCAAAAATTAATAAAAAATTAACATTTGAGACTTTTTCAAGGGATGAATTATAATAGCTTAATAACCAAAATCTATTTTTCTAACACTTTACTTGCTTTTATTTTGTTTATTTCCGTTACCAATAATGGACTATTTGTGCTTTGTAGTATGGTATCTAGTTGTTCGATATTTAAGCTATTTAAATATGTAAGTGCTGATACTATGAGTCAAAAATATGAAGTATCCGCATTTTTGAGTTGAGGAATTTTATTAAATCATAAAACGCTATAATATTTCCCATCTTTAAAATCAATAGTTCCATATATTTCTTCAGGTATAGAGTATCATTCTCAGAAATTAATTTTATCTTGTACTTCTCTGAGAGTTTTTAATAATTCTATATTTCTTAAAGATTCTTCTTCACTCCTAAATTCTAAAGCATAACTGAGAGGAGCAATATTATAAATGACTCATAAAGGAATTATTTCTTTATGTGATCATTCTAATTTATTAGTAATTAAATCATGTTTCATTAAATTGAGAATATTTTCAGGAACAAAATCTCAATTGATAAATTTTGCATGAGTTTTAATTTTCACATATTCTTCTCATGTGCGTTCAGATACATTTTTCATAATTATTTTGTTTGAATAACATCTTGAACTTTTCTTTTTGTTTCAAAAAATATTTCAGGAGGAATTCATCCATTAATATCAGGTTTATATAGTATTAAATAAAACTTTCATTGTCTTTCAAAATTTCATAAGATTTCTACTCAGTTTCATACTAAGTTCTCTTTTGATAATTCCAGAAAGTCTTTATTATCAGATTCTAACAAATAATTCGATAATCAAAGTTTATAAAGCACCAGTTGTTTGTTTAGTTTTATTATATCCTTTTCATAATCAAAATCGATGAAAGCTCATTTCCCTTCTAGAATATAAAAGATCTTTGATTCAAGCGTTCATAAATCCCTTTCAGATTCATAAGTGATGTCTTTAAATTGCGTAGTTAACATATTTTCATAGTTATAAAATTATTTTGTTTCTTTTACTTTTCAATAGTCGATTATATAATTTTTATCTCAATCTATCATAATGTTTCCAGAATGTAAGTCATTGTGTATTAATCAATTAGGTGAATGTTCTTTTATATATCTCATAGCATTTAATATTGGATTATCAATATTTTTGTCGAGATAATATCATATTCATAGAACTTCATCAAAATGATTAATTCCTAATATACTTGCTAAATCTTTATATGCTTGTTTATTAATTTCACTTTGTAAATAACTATATTTTTTATCAACAAGGGAATCAATTGCTTTGTCACTCATTCATTTTTCTAATTGTATTCATTTAGATTCTAAAACTTTTCTTACACTTTGCGAATACAAAGTTTCTCAATGAATGCGTCATACTAAAAAGGCTCATTCTTTTCAAATATCTTTTATTTCTGGAATTATAATATTTTGAGAAATCTTTCATGTTGTAAGTCATTCTAGGTACGCCCCATAAAAGATTTTATGGTTTGCTAATTCTATTTTTAGATTATCAACTCATTTTTTATCTTTAGCAACTTTCACAACATATCAAGGATCCTTTTTATTTGCAATAATTACTGCGTTTTGTCATTCTCAGACAATATCGTCTATATTCAGATTTTCTCATAACACTTCTTTATACTTTTCCAAAAAACTATATTCTGGATGAGAGTAAAGTATATCTCATTTTGGTAACTTTTCTTTTCAACAAACTCCTTTTTCCATAAGCGTTCTTATTTCATTATCATTAAATCAAGCCTTTTCCAATATTATATATTTTTTTCTTAAATCTCAAACGCTAAATTTTCCATCTTTGTTTGGTATTCCGGTTTCATGAGCTTTTAAAATAGCTTGTTCTTGTTCTGGTGTAAATTTCTTTCCTTTGAGATAAAAACTTCCTGCTTCAAGTCTTTCTTTTGGTCAAAGTTTTTTTACATCTTCCACTAGTAACTTCTCAAAATCTATTTGTTTTTTGGGAACGAGTTCTTCCACTTTTTTTGAGGTTTCTTGTACGACTCATTTTACTTCAGGACTTGTGGGAATATTTTCTTTGTGAGCTCTAAAATTCTTTAGTTCTTTCATTCCAACTCTGAATCACTTTCTTCCAACAGCAAGTCATACTCCAGCGACAGTTGTCAGTAATCATAACTGAGCTGCGGATTTTCATTTTTCGTAAGCACTTCAAGAGAATAAATTCCAGATAGATTCTCCGAGTCACTCAGTAACTTTTTTTATTCATTCCCAAGTAGCAAGTTGTTTTAAGCTATCAAGAATTATTTTTCCATTTGTGTTCCAAATATCAATAGCAAGTTCATAGTTTCATATTACAAGTTCATCGACTGTTCATTTGAGGAAGTTTTCCAGAGGTGAGTTTGCTTTTTGGTTTTCTTTTATACCAAGTTTCTCATATATCATCGTTTTTGCTTCCTGTATAAGTGCTTCTTTATCTATATTTTCTTTTATTTCTGAAACTTCTTTTCGTTTTAACTCTGTCATCAAATCGACTCTTTCAATATCTTGTCTCTCGAGAAGTTGTTTTATCTCTTTGAGTAAATTCTCAAGTTGTTCTTTACTCATTCAACTTTGTACTTTCTTTTCCACGTACTCTTTGGCTTTGTTTTTAATCTGATTTTCGGCAAAACTATCAGCAATTTTATCACCTTTCACATCAATACGGTTTATGTATTCATTATGATTTACAAGAGTTTCCGCCATAAAGCAAAGAAAAAAATAAAATACTCACTTTATTGTATCATATTCGTGATGGAATTGCAAAAAACAGACAAAAAAAAGAGCTGAATTTTTTCAGCTCTCCTTGGTATCTAATTCCCCTCTGGAGAAATATCATTTTCTTTTTTTGATAAAACTTTTCCAGTATTAAATTATTATTTTATACTACATGCCATTTTTTTTCAATCCACCTCTGCAAAAATAGATAATTTTTTACCATCTAATGAATATTTTAAAGGAGAAACTTTATCATAGATAAGCCTATTTATCTTTTTATTATTTTTAAATATAACTTCTTTTCAACCTTCTTGAGCTGTAAAAGCAAAACCTTTACCATCTGGTGAAAATATAAAATTAGATATACTCGTATCGTTATATATTTCATTTTCTTTTCCATCTTGCACTAAAATATTTTTCCAATCTTTTTTAGCAGCAAAAGCAAAATGTTTTCAGTCTGGTGAGTATCATAGAGCATAAATATCATCATATTTATTCATATCTATTTGTTCTCCATTTTTAATTACTACATATTTTCAATCTTTTTGAGTAACAAATGCTAAACCTTCTCAGTCTGGTGAAAATATCAGAGAATCTAAATAGTCATATGTATCAGCAAGTTCATCTCAATCTATATATATTTTAGACTGGAATTTCTTTTCAGTAACAAAAGCAAAATGTTTTAAATCCTCAGTAAATATAAAATTAACTATATTAATCTCATCATATATACTAATTTTTATTTCATTTTCAATACCATCTTTGACTATTACATATTTCCAATTTTTTTCACCAGCAAAAGCAAAACTTTCTCAGTTAGAGGAATATTTTATAGAATATATCATCCCATATCCTCATGCATCTACTTCTTTTCAGTCTTTAATTACTGTGTATTAGATATACTATTTTTTTATAAATATACAAGCTGACTTTAAAAAATCTTTTCTGAAAAATAAATAAATATATATTATACAAATAATACTTTATTTTTAAATTTATAATATGAAAAAGATAATAACATTTTTATGTTTTTCTTTCACAATTTCGACACTTGCAAGTGAACAAAATATAATATATCCTATTTATTATGGAACAAAAAAATGTGAAATAAATACAACAAAAGAAACAAAACAACCCCCTGTTTTTTATGACAAAGAAAATTATAATTTTTATTTAGAAAAAAATAATCTCTATAAAAATGAAGAACTCTACCAATCTGGAATAAATTATATTTATATGGAATATGAAGGAAACATTCTCTATGGAATTGAAAATGGGAAAAAAATAGACCTCTACAAAAATAAACAAAAACTTCTCAGCGCAGAATATATAAATCATTGGTCAGCCTTTTATAACGAATATGAAAAAAAATATGCTCTTGAAGTAAGTATCAATCAAAAAAATCTTATACTTACCAATGACACACTCATACCTGTAGAAGATTTTGAATTTCATACCAGATATTTTTCTGAAAATAAAAAATTCTTTATTGATGCATATCAAATAAGTAATTCTATAAAAGTAGTAAAAGATGGGAACATTCTATTTGAAAAACTTGATGCATATGTGAGAGATGTGCATATATCAAATGATGGAAAAAATATTTCATTTATCTGATATTCTGCAAAATCTGGAAAAGAAACATTCTTTTTAAATGGAAAAGAAATCGGTGAAAATATTTATTATTCAAAATTTTCTCCAAGTGGAAAATATTTATACACGCTCCAAACAGTAGGAGAAAATGAATATGATTTTTATAAAAATACTGAAAAAATAGGTTCTTTTTCAGGAAAAACTCATAATTATTTTGATATTGTTTTTAAAGATGATGATAATTTTTATTTTATTCTTACTGATTGGGATAATTATGCTCTTATCGAAAATGGAAAAATTCATATTTCTTATGATGACCCTATCCAAATAAAAGCAATTATTAAAAAAGAAAATGGCGATATTTTTATCGTAAAAAGAGATAAAATTTTGTGAGATGATATCTTAGAAATCAACGAAAAAGAAGTTTTAAGAGCGAAAAAAATTGATGAAAGATATTTAGATAATGGAAAACATACTTTTTCACTATTTCCAAATAAATATACAAATTCAAGTGAATATCAAACATTTATAAAAAACCAAAATGATGAATATTTTTTGATAGTAAATAATTTCATCATCCCTGATTTTTATGATTATTTTCATCTTAAAGAAGGGTTAAGTGATTTTAGATTTGCTTCACTTTGAGCTGGAATGATAGAATGTCAAGATATTACCTATCTCTTTCCTAATATAAAATATTCAAGAGAAGAATTAGAAAAAATGATTTTAAAAATGTTCAAACTTTCTCCAGAAAAAACTCTTCTCTTAGAAAATAAATTAAAAAATATACTTTCTTCAAATTCTCTCAAAGAAAAAGAGAAAGAAATATTTCAAATGTTTTTAGATAATTTAAAAAATAAATCTCTCCAAATATATGCTAAATAAAATTACATTAAAAAGAATATTTTTTTTCTGAGTTTTATGAATTTTCATCAGTTTTTTTCTGATTATTCTCATAAATTTGTATGTGCTTTCTTTTTCAAAAGGAAAAATATTTTCTTGAGAAGAAGATATTACAGGTTATGAAGTTGGAATCGTATTTTGAGCGAAAGTTTATGAATGATGAAAACCTTCTGATATTCTTGCTGATAGACTCAAAGTGGCAAAAAAAGCATATGATAATGGTAATATTAAAAAAATTATTGTTTCCTGAGATAACTCAAAATCTCACTACGATGAACCAACTTCTATGAGAAATTATTTAATAAATTTATGAGTAGAAAAAGACGATATTTATCTTGATTATGCTGGTTTTGATACGTATGATACTCTTTATAGAGCCAAAGAAATATTTTGAGTAGAAAAAGCTCTCTTATTTACCCAAGAATTTCATCTCAAAAGAGCCCTTTACATTACAGAAAGACTTGGAATAAAAAGTATTTGAATTCACACAGATTTACAAAAATATATTTATGCAAATTATTATAATAGAAGAGAATTTTTAGCTCGTGTGAAAGCATTTTTTAGTACGGATATACTAAAAATAAAACCGAAATTTTTATGAGAAAAAATAGATCTTACCATTCCACAAGAAGTTCAATAAAAAAGACA
>DKNE01000020.1 GCA_002470645.1 Patescibacteria group bacterium UBA7396 | reverse complement strand
CCAGTTTTTGGGGGTATTGACATAGATTAAAATATAATAAGTATGATTATAAAAAGTACATATCTAATAAAGAAAAATTTTTAGATAAAATTCAAAAATCATGATTTTATTTTTGTTGTTATTGTTGAAAAGATAGGATTACTCACTTTAAAGAACAAGATTGAAAAACAAAAAGATTATATGATATAGAACATTTTTTACCAAGAAGTAAATTCCCAGATTTATCAGTTAATTTATATAATTGGCTTCCTGTCTGTATGTCTTGTAATCAAAGAATTAAGAAAGCAGAAAATCCATTAGACAAAAAAGAAATTTTTCACCCGTATTTTTGATTTTTAAAGCAAGATTGAAGTATTTGTGAGAAAAAAACTCTTAATGAAAAATATTCTTTTACTCAAAATGATACAGAAAATAGAAGTTCTATTTTTGATTCAGAACATTCTGACTTTTTTAAACTTTCAGAAATTTATCTCAATTCTCATGATACTTTTAATATTTTTAATTTCATTCAAGATAAAAGAACAAAAATCAAAGATGAACAAATGAGATTTAAAAAAAGTTCAAAAACTCTCGAACAATTAAAAGATTATTTTTTTAAAAACTATTATCCTACAAAAGAAGAAGATATTTTAAAATATTCAAACTGAAAACTCAAAAAAGATTTGATAGAAAATTTAAAAATCTAAATATATTTTTAATAAAAGAATGAGAAGAAATTTTAAATAAAAAAGCTGATATAATTATTTCTCATTTTCCTTGTTTTTGAATAATGGATAATCCAGCTTCAATGTCTCATAGATGATTAAAAGTATTAGAAAAATATATTGAAATGAATAACCCAAGATATTTATTTCATTGACATTTACATACTCAAAAAGAAGAAATATTTATAGAAACAAAAATTATTCAAGTTTATCCTTATTTAATATCTAAAATCTAACCATGCACTCAACCATCTTTACAGGTTCAATCCTAAACTCCCCCTCAAACACCTACCTTATCTCCATTTGACAAGATAGGATTTTAAAATGAGCCGTTGCAAAACTTGTGCTTGAAACTTTTGGACAAGAAATCCAAGAAATACTATTCACTCAAAACTATTTTGAAAAATGAGAAGCAAGACTTATAAAAACTTGATGAAAAAATCTTATATTTGCAAGACCTTTTGATTATGATTTCAAACTTTTGACTATTTTGTGAATAGAATGATGTATAAAAAATGCTTTAAAAATTTGTGAAGAAAATTGATTTGAAAATATTGCAATTACAGCATTAAGCTGAAATTATTTACCAGATAGTGAAAACCAAATAAATGAAATCACAAAACTTGCATTAAAAGAATATTTTACAAAAAATCCAAATTCTTGCATAAAAGAAGTATTTTTAATAAATTATGATAGAGAAATATTTAAACTATAATTTGAAAAACCCGTATTTTTTATCTTTTTCTTAAAACTTCAATCTTTATCTAGTTAGGTGTTATTCAAGTTTGGTCACTTTTGAATAATAATAAAAACACTTCAAAATCTTAAAATTTTTGGAGTGTTTTTATTATTATTTTTATTAATTATCTTCTTCCTTTTGAGGATAAAGATGATGAACGATGAATGTAAGCATACTTCACACTTGTAGAATAGTAGCTCAAACTAAAATTTGTAATGTAGTATCAGAAATTTGTATTATTTCAGCTCAAACTGATAATATAATTCCAAATAATAAGAGTGTTTCTATTGCAAAAAACCAGAATAAAAGCTGAAAAGCTTTTTGTTTTTGCGCTCTTTTTTGAGCTTTTTCTAAAATTACATCAAAATTTTTTATAATGGTTTGAGTATCACTAAATTTTTTTTCAGAATTTATTCCCCATTGATAAATATATGACAATCTTATCATAGGTAAGAGGGTATTAATTTCATTTTCAATATTTTTTCTCTTTTTTTCTTGTGAAGAAAAAGTATTGAGTCTTTTGATTTCATTTTCTACAAAAATATCAATATTTGATTTTATAAGTCAGTATTTTTCATGGGAATTTATCTCATTTTCATCTTTTATACTTTCAAGAGTTCTTCATACATCTTGCTCTATGGATTTTTCTTCTTCTTTTTGTACTTCTAAATCTTCTTTTTGTACTCTTAAATCTTTCTCTTCTTCAATATCAGCACCTTTTATTGCAGAAGTAATTTTCTTAATTTTTTTATCGAAATCGGCTATTTCTAATATGTCATATTTTTCGGTATTATTTTGATCAACTCTTGTAAGATCATAATATGAAGGATATGTAGTATAATATGATACATCATTTTTTCTAATAAAATCTAATTTTTTCTTATTTTGAGATTTGTATTTTTGTTCTAGTGTATCAAAAGGAATATTAAAATTTTGTATTTCTGTGATTCCATTTTGATGAAAATGAGAATATTCTTTTTTAAATTGGTCATTTTCTATATAGGTAACTATATTTTTATATCAATTTAAATAAATATCTTTTTCATTTTCATTTTTTATAAAATAATATTGCCTTATATAATTATCAATATTTCAAAATACTTGCCTTAATATTTCAATAGTTTTAAATTCTTGAATTATTTCATTTTTATTTTCAAATATTAATATATTACTTTTTGTTGCTAAAGGCGATCTTACCCAAGAACTGAGGTTATCAAAGTTTAAAAAATATAGATTTTTAAACTCTTCAGCTGAAATTAAAAACTTATCACATTCATTAGGATTCATAGTAATATAGCTATTACCATTATATTTTTGATAATCTTCTTGTTTTGATGTATATTGTGAAATAATTTGATTTTTTTTCTTGATTTCAAATAAAAATATTCTTTTTTCTCATGTCCTTAAAAAAATAACGATATCTCATACCGATATTTCTTCTAAATATTGTCTTGAATTTTCATATATATAAATTCACTCCATTCATTTTTCTAATTTATCTATACCAAGTTGATTGGTTCAAACAGAGTAAATACAAATAACTTTATTATTCATAATGAATAAATTAAAATTTAATATTTGAATTATATAAAAAAGTATAAAAAATCAAAATAAATATATAAAATATTTTTTAAATACTTATGAAAAAATTTACTTTTTTCTAAACTTTCATATACTATTTTTTGTTATTTTTTAAAGACATATTATGCTAGAAACACCAAATTATATTGAACTGATTTCATGAGAATTAGAACTAAAAAATTTTCAAGTAGACGTTGTTTTATCTCTGGTTTGAGAGTGAGCAACGGTTCCATTTATTGCCCGTTATAGAAAAGAAAGAACTGGAAATCTGGATGAATCTCAAATCAGAGACATCATAGAATTACAAAAAAAGATAGAAAATCTCTATAATGCCAAACAAACAGCAATCAATGGTATTACAGAAAGCTGATTGATGACTGATGAATTGATGCAAAATATTATAAATGCAAAAACCTTGAAAGAAGTGGAAGAAATTTATAAACCATACAAATCAAAGAAAAAAACAAAAGCCATGATTGCGATTGAAAAATGATTTCAAGTCGTGGCTGATAGCATAAAAAGAAATGTTTTAGAAATTCCTGAAAATCTTTTATCAGAGTATTCAAAAGAAGAAATTATTGAGGGAAGTGAGGAAATTATAGCCGCAGAAATCTCAGCTAATAGCGAACTCAGACACTTACTCATAGAAGAATTAAAAAAATATGGAACTATAGAATCTGGGAAAAAATCAGAAAAAATGCTTGAAAAACTCAATGAAAAAGATAAAGAACAAATCCCAAAATTTGAAATTTATTTTGAAAATACTCTCAAAATAAATTATATCAAACCGTATCAAATTTTAGCTCTCAATAGATGAGAAAAACTTGGAATTCTCAGTGTAAAAATTGCAAAAGATGAAATTATTTTTGATAAAACAAAAAATAAATACGCAAAAATTTTAGAGATAAGAGAAAGTTTTATAGGGGAACTAGAAAATGCTTTTAAAATGGGGTATGATGCTTTATTTTCATCAGTAGAAAATGAACTTCGTTCAGATCTGAGTGAAATAGGAGAAGATGATTCTATTGCTACATTTCAAACTAATTTAGAAAAATTACTTCTTTCAAAACCAGAATATGGGAAAACTATTTTAGCTGTTGACCCTGGATATAGAGCTGGATGTAAATTGGCAGTTTTAGATACTCTGGGAAATCCAGTGTATTTTGATAAAATATTTTTACACGAAATCCTCTCAGCGAGAAAAAAACTTCAAGATATTTTCTCAAAATATACAATCGATGTTGTCGTAGTATGAAATGGAACAGCAACCGATGAAACTCAAGCTCTTATTGCAGAATTATTTCAAAAAGATATTTTTGTAGTAAATGAGTCAGGAGCGTCAGTGTATAGTGCTTCTGCTATCGCGCAAGAAGAATTTCCTGATTTGGATAGTTTGGATAGAGGAACGGTTTCTATTGGAAGAAGATATATCGATCCACTTTCAGAACTCGTAAAAGTGCCCGTTGGAAGTATCGGAGTCGGGATGTATCAGCACGATGTTCCAGAAAAAAAGTTGGAAGAAAAACTTGGATATGTAGTGGAGGATTGTGTAAATCAAGTCGGAATTAATGTGAATACTGCCTCTATTTATCTTTTGAATCATATTTCATGAATTGATAAAAGACAAGCAAAAAAAATCTATAATAATAGACCATATAAATCAAGAAAAGCTTTGGAAAAAGTATTATGAGAAAAAGCATTTGAACAAGCAATTTGATTTTTAAGAGTGCCAGAAAGTAGTGAAAAACTCGATAATACTGATATCCATCCAGAGCAATACGAATTAGCAAAATATATTATAGAAAACAATATCTCAAAAGTTGATGAAACCTCAAAACAACTCTATGCAGATGTAAATAATGATACGATTACGTTTATAAAAACTTCTTACTCAGAAATAGGAAAAGAAAAAAGAACCGTTTCAACCAGTACAAAAGCAAAAAAAGCTATCACTATTGAGGCTCTCAAAGAATGAGAAATACTCGAGTGAGTGGTAAGAAATGTAGTTGCTTTCTGAGCATTTGTTGATGTTGGACTCAAAAATGATGGACTCGTGCATATTTCTGAAATCGCAGATACATTTGTCAAAAATCCTATGGATTTTGTTCAAGTTGGTGATAAAGTAAAGGTAAGAATTACCTCTATAGATAAAGAAAAAAATAAATTACAACTCAGTATGAGAAATATATAAAAAAGATGAAACTATTTTGTTTCATCTTTTTTTTCTAATGCTTTTGCTATTTTTTTTATGAATTCATTGCGAATATTACTCAGTTTTCATTTTCAAATCTCTGATTGTAATTCTTGAAATTGTTGTTCTATAAAAGAATGTATTCCTGATTTTACTGTTGAAATAGTGAATGAATTTTTAAAATTTTCTATTTGAGAAGTTAGATTATCTCATAAAATAGTTTCTAAATCTCAAATAATAGATTCTTTCAGTTCATTGAGAATATTTTCATTTCATTGTAAAATAACAGAAATAATACCAATATACTTTTCAAAATTACTATATCTGATTTTATAATTATTTCACATAAGTTTTTTTTCTACTTCTCAGATACAATTCATGAGCATACTCATGTTAAAATTTCAACTGATATCAATAAAATTATGGTAATATTTTTCAAAAAATGGATCAAGAAATATTTTTGCAGTTATAATATCTCATACCAAGATTTTTATTTTATCAATACTGGTTTTAGGAATTGGGGTATTTTTTCAAAAGTTGACCGACATATTAATTAATTATGAAGATAAATTTCTATTTCAAAGGTGTTTTTTTGCTTGAGAGTAAGGCCTATATTATTAGCACATTGTCATATATAGATTTCAGAATTTTTCTTAAAATTCAGGCTATTTTCTCATAAGCGTTGTCTTATTATTTTAATAAAATCATTGAGATGAAATCCAGGTCTAAATATAATTTTTTTTGTATGTTCATCCATTTTTAGGTAGGTACAATTTGGAATATGTCCTAGATTTTTTGTTTGTAGTTTTTGTTCTAATACCTCCTCTACCATTTTATTGATTTTTCACATTCTATCAAGTTGAGAAAAAGCAAATTCTGCGCTATCATCTCATAGAGTTGTATCAATCATCACTCTTGCTTTTTGTCCAGAAGCATGTAATGTTTTTTGTATGTGAACTTCAATTTCACCTAATTCAGAATTTTTTACATCTGGAAGAAATAATTCAATTTCATCTCATCCAAATCTTATAATTCATTTTGGATATTTTCCTTTAATCCTCATTTGAACTTCTCTAAATTTATCAGTTACACTTTTTCAAGCACTCAAAAATAAATGACTGAGCTTTTCTTCATAATCATTTTCGCTTATGAATCCTGATTTATATTTTCATACGAGGTCAAATATTTTTTTTCTCAATTTATTAAAATCAAAAATATTATCAATTCACATATCTTTTATGTCGATACTGATACGAATTCAAGGTTTATTTTTTGTTGCACAAATAAAAGCTTCTTTGGTAAATCATCATTTATATGATTGAAATAAAAAATCAGTATTAATTTTTCCTTCAGATATTTGACGATTAATAATTTCAGCTGCTTGAAAATCTTTTCAAATAGATGAAATTTCTCATCTGATAGGAGGAATATAATCCAATGCCAAATTTAAACTTTGAGTATAGTATTCAATTTGTTCTACTAATTCTTTAGGGTAGATCATATTTGGGTACTTTCTGACATATCTAAGCAATTCTGTTGATATTTTTAGTTCTCCATTGTTGTTAAAAACAATATTATACTCAGTTCCATCAAAGAAAAATTGTTTTCCAGTGTATTGTTGTATAATTTTCTTTTCAATTTTCCCAGCTTCTTCTAAAAGTCAAAAAATAGATTCTTCTTCATATGTATGAACTCAAATCCCACTTTTATCTAAAATTCATCTTCTACTTGCTATTTCGGATTTTCTTAAAATTTCTAATTTATCTATATAACTTGATTCTTCAGGAATAGTGACTTGAGAAATTCAAAAGTTAAAATGCTCTTTTATAGTAAACGTAATAGTGTGAATTTTTTGTTCTATTAGGTCATAATATTGAGATTCAGAATTTGGTACGTATTCTCATAGACGTATTTTATCATCTATAATTTCTTTTGCTCTTTTTTTAATTTCTTCATCTAAAAGTATTAAGAGTTCTTTTATCACTTCATCTTTTGATTGGAGTCATCAAAAAAATATATTTTGTACATCTGGAAAAATTCAGACAAAAGCTATATTTCTATAATCATCTTTTACTACTCTTGTTTTATATTCATTATGAGAATATTTTTCTAAATTACTACGACAAATACTTTTAAATTCTCAAATAACAGTATCACAAAATTTTTTTCCAGCAATATCATTGATATTTTTTACTCAAGATATATTGATATTAATTAAATGATTTCACGCAACGAGTCTGAGTGTTTCTACAAGAGGGAAATTTTGGGTTAAAATACGATTAAATCTTTCTAAATATTTTCATTTTTTCTCTTTTTTAAGAGGAGTGATATCTATAGTATGAATACTATTTTCGTAGAGATATTTTACTATCTCTTCATCTCAAAAACGCTCCATAAAATCACTATCTATAACGATATGAGTTTGAATGAGTGTATGATGTACCGATTTTCATACATCATTTGAAAAAGATGATGCCGAGATCACTTCTCAAGAAATACCAGAAGATTCTTTTAGAAAAATAGATTTCATACAAATTTATAATAATTAATTTGCAATCATTTTATCATACTTTTTTTGTTTTAGCAAAAAAGTAACTAATTTAATTGAAAAAATAAAAAAATACATACAATATCCTTAATATTTTATATTATTACTATGGACTATGATTGACCTAAAAGCAATAAGAACAAATCCAGAACAAATGAGAGAAAACATTCAAAAAAGAAATTTAAAGGTAGATTTAGATGCTTTTTTAGAAATGGATAAAAAAATAATTCAACTCAATCAAGAACTTGATGCACTAAAAGCATCGAAAAATCTGTTTTCTAAATTAATTCCAACTTTATCAAATGAAGAAAAACAAATAAAACTTATTGAAATGAAAGCATTGTGAGAACAAGAAAAAAATCTATCAGAACAATTAAAATCATTAGAAAAAGATTACAATGCTATTTTATACAGACTTCCAAATTTTTTAGATGAAACAGCAGCAATTGGTCCAGATGATAGTTGAAATGTTGTTGAAAAAACTTTTTTAAAACCAACTCAGTTTGATTTTGAACCTAAAACACATTATGAAATTTGAGAAAAAAAATGATGGATTGATACTGAAAAATGAAGTGAAATTTCAGGAGCAAGATTTTGGTATGTAAAATGAGATTTGGTGTTTTTACAGTTTGCTATTATCCAATATGCATTATTAAAATTATCTTCAAAATGATTTTCACCAATTTTGCCACCAGTTTTAGTGAGAGAACCAGCTATGTTTGGAACTTGATTTTTACCAGCAGGAGAAGATGGAGTATATAGAGTAAATGAAAATGATGATGATTTATATCTTGTTGGAACGGCTGAAGTGCCAGTAACTTCATATCATGCTGGTGAGATTATTGAAGATCTCTCTGCACCTATTAAATACGTTTGATATAGTGAGTGTTTCAGAAAAGAAGCCGGAAGTGCTGGAAAAGATATGAGAGGAATTCTCAGAGGTCATCAATTTCAAAAAGTAGAAATGGTATGTTTTTGTAAGCAAGAAGACAGTCAAAAACTTCATAATGAAATGGTTGAGGTAGAAGAAGAAATTTGGCAAGGGCTCAAAATTCCATATCAAAAATTAAATGTTTGTTCTGGAGACCTTGGGAATCCAGCGATGAAAAAATATGATCTTGAAGCGTGGATGCCAGGACAACAAAAATTTAGGGAAGTAACAAGTTGTTCAAATGTTGGAGAATATCAATCAAGAAGACTTTGAATTAGATACAGAGAAGACGGAAAAACAAAATATGCACATACTCTTAATGGAACAGTTATTGCTTTATCAAGATGTTTAATCGCTATTATTGAAAATTATCAAGATGAAAATGGAGATGTTATTATTCCAGAGGTTTTGAGACCTTTTATGTGATGAAAAGAAAAAATATAGATTTTTATGCTTAATTTTTGCTATTTTAGGGAAAATATGCTATAATCACCTAAATATTATTTAAATAATTATTATTATGCTTTTATTATCAACGTCATCATTAAAATGATACTGAATCCATAAAATTTTTACATTGGTAAAAAAATCAAAATATGATGGAATTGACTTAGTTATTGATGAAAAAAATTATGATACCTTAGATGAAAAATATTTAAAATGACTTTCTGATGCTTTTGAAGTACCAGTACTTTCCATTACTGCACCTGATAGAGGACTTTCAAAATCTAAAATTGATAAAATTGTAAAAATAGCAGAAGCTTTAAATGCCCAGGTCATAAATTTTTATCCACCACATATTTCTGATAAGGCAATGCCATCATTTCCGAAATATTTAAATAAACTCAAAAAAGATTTAAGAATTAGTATTACTTTACAAAATGTTGAACAAAAATTTATGCTTTTTGTTATTCCAGAATATAAAAATTCAAATTTAGTTGAATTAAAAAAAATTACTTGAGATACAGCATTAAATATTGCTAATCTTGACAAAGCTTCTTGAATAGATATTTTAAAAGCTCAAAATATGCTAGGAAGTTCACTAAAAAATGTATATTTGAGCGACAAACAGGGAATTAAAGATGGATTATTACCATGATCTGCTTGATGATGAGTATCAAGTCTTCCTATTGAAAGCTTTATGATGAAACTAAAGAGTGCATGATATAATTGATTTTTTTCTTTAAGAGTGAAGCCATCAGAGTTATGAATTTGAGATGAAGAAAAGGTATTATATAATTTAGAATTAGTACAAAAATATTTTAAAAAACACTTTATTGACTATAAAGCTGACTAAAAAAATGAGTGGATTACCACTCATTTTTTTCAAGAAAGTTTTTTATAATTGATAAAATAGGATTATTTTTATATTGAATTATTTCTTTAGAGGCAATAATCATAGAGAGAAGTCCTATATTTGTTTTATCAAATATTTTTTTATCGCCATTTATTTTTATATCTTTTTCAAAATCTATATGTATAAAAGAAAAAGGTTTGAGGCTATGAAGCGTATATTTGCTTAAATTTATCTTTGAAATATGATCTCTTACAAAATTGTTATCTCATCATCAAGAAAGTAATATTTTATATGGAATAAGATTTGTTTGAAGTATTTCTTTAAGGGTGATAATAAATCATTCTTCCCATACAGAGAGAAATTCTTTTTTTTCTTCTTTATATTTTTCATTGTCTTGAATATTTTTTATTACTTCAATAGTAGTTTCTCAAGTTTTTTCTTTTATAGTTTTTACTAAGTCATTGATTCAAATATTGATTTTATCAAATCAAATAATAACTCCGGATTTTTGAATAATCAGAGAACTTTTTGTATTTCAAATATCTATAAAAAGAACATCATCATAAGCATAATCTCAAGAAGAAAGAACTTTAGGAAGAGAAAATTCAAGAGGAATAATCGAAAGTATATTTTTCTCTAAATAGTTTGCTATAGTATTGATAATATTATAACGAGAAGCTGGAATAAAAATATTTAAAATAGAAAGATTGATATTTTTCCCAGTAAATCATAACGGATTACTTACTTTAAAACCATCAATATTTATATCAGTAATACTACTTGTAATCAGTTTCATATCTACTTCAGAATATCCAGTTTTATTATAAATTTGAACTTTTGCTTCACTGAGAGCTTCTTTTTCTGCTTTTGCAACTATATAATCTAACTCTTCGATACTAATATTTTCATCACTTACCGTTCTCGTGTAGCTTAAATTTTTCCCACAAGAAATAATAGTTGATGTAGGTATATTTATAATAATATCATGAGGATTTATATTTTTATCTTTCAAAAGTTTATTGAGTGCTAAAGCAATAGTATTGCTTACTCACTCTATATTTGCTATTTCACTTCCAATAATATCACTTGTTTCTTGTTTTTTTTCGCAATATCCTAAGATATTTATTTCATTATTTTTATATTCACAAAGTGCTATTTTTACTTTGTATGTTCCAACATCAATAAGAACTACTTTTTTTGAAGGAATAATTTTGCTTATAAATGACATAACGGCTATTTTAAAAATGAAAGCATAAATATACTTTATGCTTTTTTAATTATATAAAAATTTTTTCTTTTCCAATTTTTTCTAAAAGAAGATTTCATTCTTTTACTTTCCCAGCTCAAATGAGCGCCATAGCGAGATCTTCAGTAATGAGTTTGTCATTTGGAGATATATTGAGAGCTCTTTTTAAGATAAAGATTCCCTTTTTTGTTTCTCCTGTCATAGAATATGCCCATCAAAGATTTCTAAGTACTTCAGCATTATTTGGCATCAGTAGATTTGATTTTTCTAAAAATTCAATTGCCTCAATAATTTTGTTATTTGAAAGAAGAATAAACCCTTTTAAATAATTTCCCGTTGCGGATTCAGGATTGATATTCATAGCAAAATCAATCGCTTTTTTGGCTTTAGTTACTTTTCATTCGTACAGATAAATATCTGCTATTTCTTCATAAATTCTATAATCATCATTAAATTTTGAAAGAGCTTCTTCTAATAATTCAAGAGCTTTTGTAAAGTTTTTTTCTGATTTTAGGCTTTCTACTTGTTGTATAAGATTTTTTACTAAGTCCATATATTCTTCAAAAAATTATGAATTAATATTCAATTAGCTTGAATTTTAAGGAGAAAGAAAAAAAAATCAATACATTTTTTTATTTTCTGTTAATAACTAAAACAACTATTTTTTCCAATTTTTAAAGACCGCAGCAAAGTAAAGAATAGTAGCAATAATCATAGAATATAATGCTTCATCTTTCCCGAAAGAATAGATAAAAATTCCTCCGGAAATAAAGTATACATATGCTAATTTTTGAATTCTTTTCCAATTTTTCCCAAGTATTTTTTGAGAAAAATTATTTGAGGTGATAAAAAGGATGAGTGCGGTTATTTCCGAAAGTCTTGGGAAAATATTTTTTCCGCTCCACATTTTTGCAGTAAAATAATTTCCTAAAGTATCCAGAGGCGCAATTCCATAATAGGAATAATTAGTATAAACATTAAATCCAAAATATGATAAAATGATAGCAGATGATAAAATTCATAATCCATTTCTCCAAATGAGAAGTTTTCTAAACAAAAGCAGTTTTGGAAATAAATCAGCAAGAGGTCTTATCAATATCACAAAAACAACACTCCACCAAGCGATATCCCAAGCATGATTATAATACCACAAAGGACCATCCTTAAGTAAGAAAGGAGTAGCAAATCAGAAAAGTATAAAAAACCAATTGAGTGCTTTTATTCCAGGAATATTTCATTCTATAAAAATATTTTCAAAAAATCATACTGATGGAGTTGGAGGAGCAGCGACAAAACTTTCATAATAAATATTTTCAGTTGGGAATCAGTTTTTAGAAAGATTTTCTTTTACAGATTCTACCATATCTGGATTTCCACAAATATATATTTCACTATCATTGGTAATATCTGCTAAAAAATCAGTAACTCTTCCGGTTGTTCCAGTATAATTTTCAGTTGGTTTTGAAACGGTTGTGATAATTTTCGTATTTGGAAATTTTTTAAGAACATCTTGATAATAAAAATCACTTTCATATCTTACTCAAAAAATCACTGTTTTTTGGATGTTTTCTGGAGTGTTTTCAAGCATTGCTATCATAGGAGCAAGTCCGGTACCTGTTGCTATAAATACTTTTGGTTTCGTGTTTTTTTGAAGTATAAAACTTCATTCTGGACCAAAAAACTCTATTTTAGCATTTTCTTTTAATGTATTAATAAAGGCTCATCCTCTTCATTGAGGAAGGATTTTTATTGTAAGAGTAAAACTATTGGTATTTCCAGTTGCTATAGAATAGCTACGATTGAAAGTTCCATGTTTATCTTTCATTTTTAGGCTCACGTATTGTCAGGCAGTAAAAGAAAAATCTTTTGTTTCTACTACGAGTTCAATAGTATCAGGAGTAAGATATACTTTTGAAAGTACTTTTCAGATAAGAGGTTTTGTGTCGATATTTGCACCAGATTCAGCTTCTACTTTGATAACTTGTACAGGACACATATCACGAGCTTTTAATATTTTTTGAATATTTTCTTTATAATTATGGTTTATAACCATTGATTTCCCCTCTACTTTAAAAATATTTGGACAAATGGACTCACAATTTTTACAAGCAATACATCATGGTACTATTGAAACAGATTTTATCATAATTTGTTATTATGGAATATAATGAATTTAATGCTATATATAATGAGTAAGAAATAAGTAAGTACTTATAAATATTCTTATAAAACGGTATATATATTATAGTATTTTTTATAATTGCAAATATTTTTATATGAAAATTTTTTAATGACGGATATTTTATATTTTCTTGCAAAAAAAGAAAATAGAGGTATATTTTTCAAAGTTTAATTTTTAAAATAACATATATGGAAAAAATTATGATAGAACTTCCAGGTGAATATAGAGAAACTATGGATTTTTTAAAACAAATATTAGCTGGGAAATCTGGAGAGCCAGTACAAGATGATAATGAACTATTTGAAGTATTAATCTCAGGATTTATGGCTATGGTAGAGCAAGAAATGTCTGGACATGAACATGGTGCTCACGATCATCATCATGAACATTGAGAAAATTGTGGACACGATCATCATTAAAATAAAAAATCACTTGTATATGCAAGTGATTTTTTATTTTGAAAAATTTGTCAATAGAAAGAATATGAGTATATTTTAGAAAAATAAACTCTAATTTCAAACGATGTATAAAATTTGAATCGATGAAGCCGGAAGGTGACCTTGGCTTTGACCAGTAGTAGCTTGTAGTCTTACTTTTAATAAAAATAATCCTTTAGATGCAAAATTTCTTTGAGAACTCAATGATTCAAAAAAACTCACAGAGAAAAAAAGAGAAGAATTATTTACAAAATTAATACAATTTTCAACTTGAGAAAATCCTCAAGTATATTTTTGAGTGTGAGTAGTGGATAATTATCTTATTGATGAAATCAATATTAAACAAGCCAATAAAGAAGCCATGAGAAGAAGCTTGGTAGAACTTTTAAGAAAAATAGATAAAAAAAAGATAGAGGGAGTTTTAGTGGATGGAAATGATAATTATGTTTTTGAAGAATTAGATAAAAAACCACTCTATATCGTCGGGGGAGATGGAAAAGTAACAGAAATCTGAGCGGCATCTATTATTGCAAAAGTGTTGAGAGATAAATTGATTTGAACGTACGCACTTTTGTATCCGAATATGTGACTTGAAAATCATAAATGATATGGAACAAAAAAACATATTGAATATTTAAAAGATGCTTCGAGTATTACGGGAATTCATAGAATATCTTATAAACCAGTCAAAAAAATATCAGAACAAAAGCCAAAACTTCTCTTACATATCTGTTGTTGACCAGATGCAAGTGTACCTATTATGGATTTAAAAAAAGAGTATGAGGTAATTTGTTTTTGGTATGATCCAAATATTCAGCCAAAAAAAGAATATAATAAACGCCTAAAAGCGCTGAAAAAAGTGTGTGAAATTGAGTGAGTAGAGTGGATCGAGTGAGAATATGATGTGGCAAATTTTTTTCACGAAATTAAATGACTAGAGCATACTCCAGAAAGAGGAGAAAAATGTGTGAAATGTTATGATATGAGACTCAAAAGAACTGCACTCGAGGCAGAAAAATTATGAATAAAACATTGGACCTCGACTCTTTTAACTTCGCCCCATAAAGACATTCAAAAAATGTTTGAGTTAGGAGATAAATATTCTCTTGGCAAAAAACTAGAATTTCTTAAAATTGCATTTAGAAAAAATAATGGATTTTTAAGAAGTGTAGAATATTGTAAAACGCATGATATTTATAGACAAAATTATTGTGGATGTATTTATTCTGATACATTTGATGGAAAAAATTTTAGTTGATAATAAAAATATATGGCTATTTTTGATGGTTTTAAAGGAACAGAACAAGAAAAAAAATGAAAGAAAAAGCAAGAACTTATACAAGAAGCTGAAGCCACTCTTGATTTTCAAAAACTTCAAAAAAAGATACGTGAAAAAATAAAAACTAAAGAATCTCTTGATATGTTAAAGGAATTGGTCAGCACATGATTTCTTTCAAAACAATCGGTAGAGAGTATTTTGGCAGGAGAAATAATATCTCATAAAGAAGTCCAAGAAATTTTAGAGAAAATTACTCAACTTCAAGATCTTGATAGTCAAAATAAGGTCCTACCTCCGCATCTTCATATTTCTCATGAGGAATATTTAGGAGCATTATCAGATTTTGAGAAGAAAAAACTTTTGCTTCAAAAAATAGATGTGGCACTCGATAGAGTGTATGCACATATTTGATGAGGAAATATTTTCTCTCTTTTTTGACTGTTATCGTATCATTTACTTCTTTCAAAAAATATACAAAAAATTCAGTGAAATCTCATCGATATAAAAAATGATGTTCTTACTACTAATACTTTATAAATTATGAATTTTTTTATTGCAATAATATCTACCGTTTTTGCTTCCCTTTGAGATATTTTTTTTAAAAAAGCACTCAAATATAATATCAATTTATGGAATAATGATTTTTTGTGACAAATACTTCCATTGGGAATTTTTATTTTTGCCTATTATTATTTTGAATTTCATTTTGATACGACCCTTTATATTTCTCCGCAAGTTTTATTTGCGATATTTTTATCACTGCTTTTTTATACAGTTGGAAGATATTTTCACGCAAAAATATTTAAAATAGAGAAAATTACGTATTTGCTTCCATATGAAAATTTGAGTAAAATTTTTACTATTATCTTTTCTTTTTATTTATTTAGTGATATCTCAACTCTGAGTTTTGTTATTACATTGGTGACTATTTTTGTGATTTTTATATCTTCTTTGGATATGAAAAATATAGCTTTTTCAAAAAATATTCTCATTTTTTCATTTTCTCACTTGTTGTTTGCGATTTGAAATCTCATAGTTGGGTACATTTTACTTGAAAGTGCTCAGTGAGGACTTTGAGTGAGTGGGTATAGTTTTATTACGACCTATTTGGTGATGGGAGTTATTTTGTTTTTTATTCCGTTTTTCCTTTTAAAATGGTTTAAAGAGTTAAAAAATGTTGATTTTGGTTTTTATACCTATAGATCTATTTCTTGATTTTTATCATGGTTTTCTTGGTTTCTTTCTTTGGTGGTTATTTCATATTTAGGGCTTTCTATTTCGGTATTACTTTCTTTTTTATGAATACTTTCGACTCTCTTTTTTGCTTTTTTTATTCTCAGAGATATTCCAAGAAAAAAAGATATTATTTTGACAATTATTATTTTAATTTTAATATCACTCTGATTTTATTTTAAATAAAACCTATGAAAAAAGTATACAAAGACAAAATTCTTAATATTCCAAATACTGATATATTTGACAATACATTTTTATTTTCCTACCTCTCAACTGATTTTTCTTCCGATAAAGTAGAAGTTTTTTTTCTGTCTGAGCTTTTAGTACAAAAAGAAAATACTAAACTTCTTTGAGAAATGTGAAATAAATATGCCATGTTTTCCAATGTTTATAGCGAAGCAGATGAACTTCAAATTTTTAAAGAATTATTTGAGTATGCTCTTTCAAATAATAAAAAAATTCATATCGTAGGAGTAACGCTTGATGAGGAAATCAAAATTTTAGAAGAGTATTACCAAAAGCTTTGATTTCTCAGAGAAGATATCAATTGTTTTCGTGTAGATTTTTCGCAAGTTTTGGTTTCAGTTTCAGTAAATATTGAAAATCTTATGTGGAGAGGAAGCGATTATAAAAGGATGGGAAAAGAAATATTTTTTCTTCCTCCCATTCGTGAAGCCTGACAAACAAAAGCTATGTTTAAGTGAATAAATAGGGGAGTAACCGCATCTATTTATATCAAAGAATTGAGAGAGGATAAAAAGGAATTTTTAAAAAATTGTCTTTTAGCAGAACATATTTTACCTCTGACATTAGCAAAAGTTTTGTATTTTAATTGAGAAGATATTTGATTTATTGGAGAAAATATTGATATGGAAGTGAAATATGATAGAAAGGAAATTGAAAGATAGTTATCATTTTAAAAAATAGAGTTTGTTTCAAAAAACTCTATTTTTTAATCTATTCAAATAATTTCTTTTTTGTTTGCAAAAAACTTTAAAGCATACTATAATTATAGTGTAATTTTATTTTTTACTTCTCATATATGAAAAAACAAAAAAAACAATTCAAAGCTTTTACTCTTATAGAACTTATTATTATTATAACTATTTTAGCTATTCTTTCTGTAATCGCGTTTATATCATTCCAAAATTATACTCAATATTCTCGAGATGGAAATAGAGTTGCAACTTTGAAGCAAATAGAAAAAGGATTAACACTCTATAATGTCAAAACATCAGATTATCCTGAACCAGATGAATATTTAGAAATATTAAGTTGATCTATTATATTATCAAAACAATGAATAATCGGAACAAATATTACTCATAAAATAAACTTAAATAGAGAAGTATTTGATCCTAAAGATTATACAAATTATTTTTATGCAATCACCGGGAATAATAAAAAATATCAACTCTGAACTTATTTAGAGAATGTAAACTATATATGATATTTTCCACAAATATTACAAACTTATGCAAATACAGAGTATAAAAAAAGACATTTTTATACTCTATGAGATAGTGTATGAATATTATTTGATGAAGATACATGAATCCCAATTACAAAAGAAAAATATTTAACTGGACTTGATTTAATGATAAATCAAGATACTAATTTTATAACATATTTTTCAAATGATACTCAAAGTTGAAGTGTTATTAGTAATGGAATAAACCTTATAGAAATAATAGTAGATAAGCAAAAAGTAACACCAAATACACAAATACAAAAAACGTGCGATGGAACTCCCAATTGACATACAAAAATATTTTATACAACAGATAGTGTAGCGTATTCACAAGTATGTATAAGTGAAACATTTACTTGTAATAATTGAATATGGAATCATTCTACAGCAAATAAAGTGGATTATCCATATATGAATTGTAATCCCTGATTAGCTAGTAATTGTTCACAAGAAACAATAGAAGATTATATATTAGATGCTACAAATGATAGCTCAGATTTTCATGCTGAAAAAATAATAAATATCACTAATGGGACACAAATATATAAACAAATATTTACTTGTAATAACTGAATCTTTTCAAAAAATTGACAAGAAGAGTTACTTACTCCTACTTGTAATGAAGATTATATAGCAAGTGGAAATACTTGTATACTTGATAGCTGTACAGGTACAAGACCTGATAATTCAGAATTAAATGGAACTCAATGAAGTAAGTCTTGGTCTTGGGACCAAACAAATTCCTGAGTATGTAAATATAAATGTATCGATTGATATGAAACTTTGAATTGTACACCAAAAATAAAAACTGTAACAAGTGCAGAGTATAATGCAAGAGTATTTACATTTAGTGGTTTTACACTTACTTATGGGCTTCCAGAAACTAAAACTTCTCAATCACTGAGTATACCATATGGGACATCAACACTTACATCAATATTTACATTATGAACTGATGGGACTACTGTAAGTTTGAGTAGTCAAAATGAGTTGATAAGTTGTAATATGTGATATACAGCATCAGGATGAAATTGTATTGAGAATACATATGCAGTTACATTTAATATTGATTGATGAAGTTGATGAAGCTCTAGTATAATGGCAACATATAACAATGCTATGCCAAGTATAACTTTACCAATAAAAACATGATGTACATTTAATGGATATTTTACATCTACTAATGGTTGAGGTACAAAATATTATAATGCAAATGGTAGCAGTGCTATTACATATTTGTTAACTACCGGTATTACTTTATATGCTAGTTGGGAATGCTCTATAACAGCATCTGGGTATCAATGGTATCCCATTACTGTAAATTGGAGTAGTGGGGTATCTATAAATACTTTCATGAATCATTGTACATCGGTTGGTAAAAAATTAGCACATAATTATTGAACTGGGTGTGGTAATTGGGCTTGAACTTGTTGAGTATCAAGAAGTAGTGAATATTGCTCAGCATCACGGTGGTGTACAATGAAAGAATCTACAACCTTCCCTAGACTGGCTTTTGTGAGTTCAATAGCTAATAATTGAGGTCCAGGATATTATCCTATTACCTATTGTGCTGCCGGTTGAACAAGTTGTACCTCAACTAATTGGAGTTGAAATATTAGTGATTCACGGAGTTCTTGAGTTGATAGAAACTCAATTACAGCAGTCTGAAATACAAGTCGGCCAAGTAAGGTTTGGATACCATGCCAATAAATCTATTCAAATAATTTCTTCACTTCTTCATTAGTTAGGTATTTCCATTCTCATAGTGGAAGATTTCAAAGAGTTAGTCATCATATACTGACTCTTTTTAGTTCTATTACTTTATTTCCAATAGATTCAAACATTTTTTTAATCTGGTGAAATCTTCCTTCACTGATACTCAGATAGATTTTATTTTCATCAATTATTTCTACTTTTGCTGGTTTTGAAATTGTATCATCAATTTTTACTCCACTTTCTAGTTTTTCCCTATCTTTTTGTGAAATATTATTTGCTCAAACCACATAATATTTCTTAAAAATATCTTTTTTGGGTGATATAATTTTATGAGTTAAGCTTCCGTCATTAGTTAATAGTAAAAATCCAGAAGTATCAAAATCAAGTCTTCCTACAATATCAATAATTTGCCCATAAGGACAATTTTCAAGAAGTTCTAAATAGCTTGGATGTCATCATTCAGATTTTTTACTGGAAATATATCACACGGGTTTATTCAAGAGTAGGTAGATATATTCTTTGTACTCTATTTTTTTCTCTCCGATAGAAATGATATCTCAGTAGTGTATTTCATAATCCTTTTCATAAATGGTTTCATCATTCACAGCAATGTATTCATTTTTAATATATTCTCCCACTTGTTTTCTTGAACCATATCATAAATTAGCAATAAATTTATCAATTCTCATATTTGTGTATTCTCAAAAAATATTTTTCATACTATACAAAAAAATCCTAAAAAACAAAGTTTTTAGGATTTTTTATTTTTGGACATACTATGCATTTTTTCTTCTGAAAAAGAATACTCCAGCTCCAAGAGAAAGAGCAATAATGATAAATAACATTTCTTTTGGCCCAGTTTGAACTTTTGTCATACCAGAATAATCAGAACTTTCTACATTACACACGTCGTCTTTAAATACTGCTTTTACCGCAAATTCATCGTATTCAACTATATCTCATTGGATGATGATTTCATATTGATTTTGAGTTACATTTTCAATAAGAGTCATACCTGTTCCCATTCTATCTTTTTTGTATACATTATAACTTGAAGCTTTTTCTACTTTATCCCAAGATATTACTGATTTTGATTTTAATTTTATAGAGGTAATATTTTTTACTTCTAATTCTTTTTTAAAATCATCACAATTTACTTCTACAGGAGCGCTATCTTCACCAGTTGATGCAAGAAGTTCTACTTCTTTCACTTGAATAGTGCTTACTCAACTTTCTTTGGCTTCATTTCAGAGCTCATTTTTCATTACAATATCGATTTTATATTCTCATTTTGCACTTGGTGCCATAATAGTTCCAACATAACTTCCAGATGTTTTTTCACTTAAAGATGTTACCATATCATTGAGAATAAGATTGAGCGTTGTTAATCCACTTGTTGCTTCCACTGTAACATTAATAGAGGTATTTGGTGTATATTCTGTTTCTGATGGGTCAAGAGTAATGCTTTTAAATTGAGGCGCATTTGCTTCTATTTTGAAAAATACTTCTTTTGAACTTGCTATAGTTTTTCCATCTGCATCTAGTAGTTCTGCAATAAATACATTTTCTCCAGAAGGAATATCACTTACATCTATTTTAAATATTCCTTCTCCATTACTAATTCATTCTACATCTTTTTCACCGTTTAATACAATTTTTATTTTATGATTTTTTGAAGTGGTACCACTTACACTGATTTTATTTGATCATAATGTAGTTCATTCTTCAGGATATGTGATAGTAATTTCTCAAGATGGAGTTGCACTCACACTTCATTCACTTACTTCTACTTCAGCATATCAAAATATGTCATAATTTGCATTATCATATACACTAATATCTTGGATACCATTTTTTGTAAATTTAACAGCATTTTCAAATTTAACCACTCAAGCATCAGCTGCTTTAAAAGTATAAGTATTTTCCTCTAATATTCATGGAAATACAGCTTCTTTATCTGTTTGAGAAAAAATTAATACTTCACCAGTATAATCTTTTACTATATTTCAGCTTTTATCTACAGCTTTTAGAGTTACGTCAATAGACTCTCAAACTTTTACTTTTGTTGGAGAAACTTCTATTTCAAAACGATCTATTGATGAGGCTCCAGCAAATCAAAACATTGAAATTCCTAAAAGTAGAGCAGATATTTTTAATATTTTTTTCATATCTTTTTGTTTTGTTAATTTTAAACTACGACACTATTTTACTACAAAAAATTTATATTTACAACTAAAATATACTTTACAAATTAAAATAATGTTTTTTAAATAATTAAAATATTATTTTTTTCTTTTTCTATAGCTGTTATTCCAGTATAAATTATTTGAATTTCTTTTACTTTTTCTAGCATAAGAAGGAAGTGTTCTTCATCAAGTTCACTTGATAAATCGTCAATTAATAATAATGGTTGTATTCAGCTAACGAGGCGAATATATTGAATTTCTATTTGTTTTAATGTAAGAATAATACTTTTTATTTCTCATCTTGATGCAAATGATACAAGAGATTTTCCATCGAGTAATATATCAAAATCATCTATATGTGGCCCAATATGGGTTTTTCATAAGATAATATCTCTTTCAAAATTTTTTTCAAGATATGTTTTAATATTCGATTCAATATTATTGAGATCAATTTTTGATATATAAGAAAACTCTATAGAGGAAATTTTATTTTGAAAAATATCGGTATGTTCTTTTATTTTTTCTTGAATAAAATTATGAAGCGGGATTTTATAGTCGTATATTTTTTTTGCAGCTTGTATAAATTGATCATTCCAAAAATCTATTTCTGATTTTTGAGATTTTTCTTCAAAAATATTTTTAAGTACTTTATTTCTATTTTTAACAATTTTTTCATATTTTTTTAACAAATCTTCATATTCTGAAAAGCTATCACAAAGAATAGAATCAAGGAAGTCTCTTCTTGTTTTTGGTCAAAGGTAAAATAAATTCATTTGGCTTGGAGAAAAATATGAAATTTTTAGTAACGTCTCAAAAAGTTGTTTTTTAGTTGCTTTTTTACCATTTAAAGTAATGAGTTTTTTATTGGTTGATGCGTCATAAGAAAAAGTAACAATATGTTGAAAATCAGTTGTATCAAAAGCTGCTTCCAAATACATAAAATTTTGTCATAATTTTAACATTTCATCAATAGAAAAATCATTTTGTTTTTTTCAAAATATGCAACAAATAGCCTGTAAAATATTTGTTTTTCAGGCTCCATTTTTTCAAATAATAGCATTTTTTTTCTCAAAATATAAATCCATAGTATCTATGGATCTAAAATTGATTATTTTTATTGTTCTTAACATTTGTGTTATTTCATTATATCACTAACAGCAATTTGGTTTGCAATTACTTTTTGAGGTGAACAAGAAAGTAAATCTGAAGGATGAATATTTCTTTCTTCTCAATCATTTTTGAGAGTATTTTTTTTATTTGATACTACAGAAATTGTCGGAGAAACCCCAGTAGTATCAATTTCATTTAGCAAATCTACATATTCTAATATTGAATTTATGCTTCCAACAAGCTTTTGTTCATTTTTTGGTTCTAATTTTGCAAGATTTTTTGCAATTCTTTGAATTTCTTCTTGTGTTATACTCATTTTTAAATATATTACGTTAGTAAATTATGAGATTAATATATTATTAAATATTAAAAAATCAAGTATGGATTTGAAAAAAAATAGAGAAAAAGTACTTCTTGATAATTCTATTGTTTTAGAGTCTAGATATCAAGCTGCAAAATATATGTTTATGTTGCTGACTTTTTTCTTCTTTTTAAATTATTTTTTTGTTGGTGCAAAATTTTATGATGATATATTTTTAAAAACACTTCCATTTATATATGTTTTCTTTCTTACAGGTTGGATAATGTACATGTATTTTTTTACAGTTTATAAATTTACTTTTTCAAAATATATAAAACTTTTAATAATGTGAGGATTGTGAATATTATTTGTTTTATTTCTTCTTCCATTTACCTGAATAAATTTAAATACTTTTTAATATGTATCTATGAAAAAAAATATTTTTATTATGCTTTTAATTCTTGTATTAAGTTCTTGTTGAAGTGAAAATGAGATAGTAACATGATTATCTCTTCACGAATGAGAAAAATTTAATATGAATATTCCATCTAATTGGTCGCTTATTAATTCAGAATCAGAAATTTTACCAACACCTAAGACTTCTCAAATAGAATTAGCTGTTTCATCGGAAGAATTAAAGTATGGATTCTCTAATAATCTTTTGATTTTATCACAAAAATTAGATAAAAATATTTCATCAATTGATTTTTCTATTTTAAATAATGTTTGATCAAGTAGGGAATATGTAGAATATTTAAAAATAGAATCAAAAAATATAGATTTTTTAGATAATGATAAATCAAATTTATATATTTTTGAAGCAAAATATAATATTCAAACTCCAAAATTTAAATATCTTCAAGTTGGAAAAGTATGTAAAAATACATGATATTTAATTACTATAGCATTATCAACAGATATAAAAGATACTTCAAAATATGAAGAAATTATAAAAACCTTTCAATGTAAATAAAAACTCTCTTAATTAAGAGAGTTTTTATTTACATTGCTATAAAAAAAATCCTGAATTTAGGATTTTTTTAAATTACTATTCAGCTTTTGCTTCTTTTGGATCAGCAGGAAGATCAGCTTGAGGAGCAGCAGTATCAATTACTTCTACTTTTGCTTTTGCAGCAACAGCAACTACTTCGTCTTGAGAAGTTAAAACTTCGTATTTATCAGAAATACTGATATCAGAAACTTTTATATTATCTCCAGTTTTTTCTAATTTAGCTAAATCAACTTCAAAAGAGGCTACTAAATCAGTTGGTAAACATTTTACTTCAACTTGTTTTAGAACTTCTTCTATAATAGCACCTTCATCAGTTTTAGCTTTTGAAATTCATACAAAAGTTAAAGGAATATGAGTATGAACTTTTTCTCATTTTGTAATGGCATAAAAATCAACATGAATAATAGCACCACTTACAGGAGCTTTTTGAACTTCATGAAATAATACATCCATTTTTTTCCCATCTACATCAAGAGAAACTACGTGATTTTCTCATGCTACACGGTATGCTTTTAATACATCAGAGCTTCCTAATTTAATACTTATAGCTTCTTGTTTGTGTCCATAAACTACAGCTGGAACTCCTTTTGTTGCTCTAATAGCTTTTACTTCTTCTGAAGCATTTCTTGTTTGACTTTTTAATACTATTTTTTCCATATCTACTTTATTGATTTAAAATATTATATAAACGATTTTATCTATATAAAAGATAAAAACATAAGCACGAAAGATTTTATTCAAAAATTAAAAATTATCAAAAGTTTTTTAAATTTTCTTTTTATTGGCTTATATAAAATAAAAAATAATTAAATTTGAAAAAAACAAAAAGTTTTTTATACTTTCTTTTGAGTTATTTTTTAATCAAAACAAAATATGTGAAGAGGTCCAGTTATCGCTGCGAAAAAAAGTCAATCAAACGCAGCAAAACAAAAAGTATTTACTATTCATGCAAAACTTATTTCCATAGCTGCAGCAAAATGATGAGACCCAGATAAAAATCCATCTCTTTATGATGCTATAGAAAAAGCAAGAAAAGATAATGTTCCCAATGATAATATTGCGAGAGCTATAAAAAAATGAACTGGAGAAGATAAAACTTGAGTTCAAATTGATCAAATTGTGTATGAATGATATGGTCCAGGTTGAGTAGCTGTTATAGTTACGACTCTTACGGATAATAAAAACAGGACAGCTCCAAATATAAGACATATTTTTTCAAAATATTGATGAAATTTATGAGAATCTTGAAGTGTTAGCTTTGTTTTTGAAAAAAAGGGAATTCTTGCTATATCTTTGGAAAATTACTCAAAAGAGCAATTAGAGGAACTTGTTTTTGAAACTGCTGGTGAGGATTTTTTTGAAGAAGAAGGTATGTTTAAAATAATTACTTCATTAGAAGATTTTAGCCAGGTGAAAAAATTTTTTGATGAAAAAAATATTATTTTAGAATTTGCTGATGTGGATTATATTCCTTCTAATATAGTTGAAGTTGATGATTTTGATAAAGCATTAAAACTTACAAAAATGATCGAAGCTTTTTCAGAAGATGAAGATGTAGAAAAAATATCAATGAATATGAGTATAACTTCAAAGTTACAAAAAGAGGTTGATGATTTTATTGAAAAAAATACTTTTAGAACATAAAAAAAATCTTTGGATTCCCAAAGATTTTTTTTATCTGATAATTAATTTATCATCTTTTATTTCAAAGTTAATTTTATAAATCCCACTTTTTGTCAGTACATTGAGTTCTCCATCTCTTGGAACATAAAATCACAAGATATTTTCCATTTTTCCTTCTATTTGTCATTTATAAGTGAGACTTTTTGTATCAGTAAAAACTTTTGTATTTGGTTCAAAAATCCAAATCTTATCATTTAAATACATATAAAAATAATTGAGATTATTCCTTACTATTAATTTTGATTTTCATTCTCATATATTATAGTTTTGAGGAAGTTTATTAAGAACTATACTTTCCAATCTATACTTTGGTGAAGAGAAAAATTTAAATATTTTTCCGTCATCTTTTAATAAATATATTCCTCCATCGATTCAAATAGAAACTATTTTTGTCAAATTTTTAGAATCATCATTTGTCAAATATGAAACTCATGATGTATAAGACCCTGAACTTGGAGAATGTCTGTATACTTGACTTTGAGATGAATTCACCATATAAATATTATTATTATATGTTTCCACAAAAGGGCTTCATTGCCAAGTTGTTTGTCCAACTACATTGATATAGCTAAATTTTGTATCTTTTCAAAATTTTACTACTCTTTGTTTTTTTGTTGTAAGAATGATATCATCCCCAACACTTACCCCATCTAAAAATTCATCATCTATTTCAAGTTCACTAAAAATATTATTTTTAATTTCTTGTCCTGAAATAATTGGCCCATAAATAGAACTTTTTCAAATAACATATAATTTTTTACTCATTTCAATGAGTTTTACTCCGTCATCAAAATTTCATTTAAATATAAGATTTGAAGTATTTCACTCAAAAACTTCAATTCCGTTAAATTGTTTTTTAATGATTGAAATATCATCGTAAATGTTTTTTACATCACTGAGAAATAATTGTTCATTACCTACTTTAGCTATAAGTTCCTCAGCTTTTGATATATTAAGTTCAAATACTTCTTTGTTTGCAAGATTTTGATTTGCTAAACGAATATACTCTCTAGCTTGTATTAAATTATTTTTATATTCAGTTGTTTTTGAGCTTTCGATACTTTTTCATAAAATTCCTGAAATAATTGAAAAAAGAATAAATGTAGAAACAATAATTCCACTGAAAAATATAATATTTTTTACAATTTTTCATTTCGATTCTATTTTTTCTCTTATTATCATAGAAAATGCGATAACTTTTTTTGAAAAATTATTATCAATAGTTTTATAAAAGAGGTTTTTTGCTTTTTCTAATTTATAGTTTACACCACTTCAAGAAGCTATATAGTCTGAAAAAATTCAGGCAATAGAAATATTTGTTTGTGCTTTTTCATCTTGTAAAATATGAGTAATATTTTCTAATATTTTCTCAATTTCACTCAATTTTGAAATATCTTGCCAATCACTATTGGTAAGGTACTCTCATAAATTTTGGCTTGCTAATACTACTATTTCTCAATAGGTGATTTTCCCACTTGAGATATAATCAAAAGTATTATTTTTATCATTTCTGTCGCTAATTTCTATTATTTCTTTTTTTTGATTTAATAAAAAACAGCTTGCTTTTCAAATTTTTGCAAAATGCAGGTTATTTTTTTCTAGTAATCAAATAATAATATTGAGATTTTCTAAATTATTTTCTTTATCTTTGAGAGTTTTTATAAAAAAATTAATACTCTCAAGACTCACTGAAAAAGTATTGTAGGTATCTTTTATAGTAATAGTATCAATAAGATAATCTACTATTTTATTTAAAAGAGGAGTGACGATTTTTTTATTTGAACTATCAATAAGAACAAAACAATTTAAATTCTCATCAATTTGGATATTTTTACCGGCTGTTGTATTTTCTCAGAGATCAGTTTGGTAATTTTTTACATCAAAATAAAACATAAAAATTTATCAATTAAAGGATAATTATAACTTAATGTAATAGATATATTTTTAGAAAGTTAAGTACTAAAACAATATAATAAAAAATATTTTTTTTGCAATAAATCTTTGAAAAAATATAAAAATCAATATGATATCTAAAATTATTATTAAATTGGGAAAATGTACAAAATAAACACATCAAAAGAATTATCTTGAGAAGTTCTCATAAGCGGAAGTAAAAACGCAGCACTTCCTATATTAGCTGCTACCTTATTAATAAGATGAAAAATTACTCTTAAAAATGTTCCTCGTATAGGGGATGTTTTAACTTTTTTAGAAATTATTTCTACTATTTGAGCGAAATACACTTTTGAAGAAAATATTTTACTTTTGGATACCACTCATTTAGATATTTCTAAAATGGATGTAGAAATGATTAAAAAAATTAGAGCATCTATTTTACTTTTAAGTCCGATTTTACATTATTTTTGAAATATTTCAATTCCATTCCCTGGAGGATGTAGTATTTGAAAAAGACCAATTGACGCACATTTAAATGGATTAAAAGCGATTTGATATGATTATGTTATAACAGAAAAATGAGTAAATATTACTGGAAAACCACATTCATGAAATATTACGATTAATGCAGGATTTTGAGTAACTTCAACAGAAAACTTGATCGTAGCCAATGTATTAAGACCTTGAATTACTACTATTGAACTTTCAGCAATAGAACCACATGTTATGAATTTAATTTGATTTTTAAGAGAAGCTTGAGCAGATATAAAAATAAAATATAATCATAAAATCATTGTAACTTGAGTGGAAAAATTGCAAAACCAAATCAATTATGAAGTGATTTCTGATTATATAGAATCAGGTACTTTTATGGTACTTGGGGCTCTTGCATCAAAAGAATATATTGATATTAAAAATGCAAGAATTGATGATTTATATAGTTTTATTGCAAAACTAAAAGATGCTTGAGTTCAAGTAGAAGATTTAGGGGATGATACCTTGAGAGTATTTAGAAGTCAAAATCTTAAAAATGTGAGTATTCAGACAAATATTTTCCCAGGATTTCCTACAGATATAGGTTCTCCATTTGCAGTTCTTATGACACAAGCAGAAGGTATTTCAAGAATTCATGAGGTATTATTTGAAGGAAGATTAAATTTTTTAGTAGAATTGGACAAAATGAGATGACATACGGCTATTTTAAACCCACATGAGGCACTTGTTTTTTGAAAAATGAATTTAAAAGGTGCCCAAGTTACGTCTTGGGATTTGAGAGCATGAGCTGCTATGGTTATTGCATGACTTATTGCTGAATGAGAAACTACAGTTACGAATATTGAATATATTGAGAGATGATATGAAAATTTTGTAGAGAAGCTACAACAACTTTGAGCAAAAATAGAGATAGTTTGATAATTTTAAATATATAATTTTTTATACATGCCAATTTTTTGAATTTTATTAATAGTTTCAGGAATTATTATTATAGTACATCCTCAAATTATAGCTTATATGATAGGAGGTCTTTTGCTTTTTTTTGGAATAAATATTTTGCTGGCAAAGTATCTTTTTTCAAAAAAAAACACATCTTGAGAGAATTATGTTAAATTTTGAAATTATAAGATCTATAAAGACTAAATATGTTAGATAATCTTCTTCTCATACTTATTTTGAGTTTTGTTGCATTTATTCCGATATTGCTTTGGGGGTATTTTTTTGGCTATATTGATAATGATAGTTTTAATAGAAAAAGATTTTTTTTGTGAATTCTTGCTGGTGGAATTTCGGTCTTTCCGGTATTGTTTTTGTGAAATATAGCAGATAATTTTTGATGGTATATTATCAATATTTTTTCAGTAGTATATGATTTTTCATTTGATGGGTCTATTTTTAAAGTATTGCTTTCATTTATATTATTATTTATTATTTTTTCTCTTATTCCATTTGTTTTGTTTTATCTTACTCCTATAACAAAAGAAAAAATTCGTATTTATCTTTCACGCTTTTTACTTTTTTCAGGATATTTTCTTATCATTACATTATTATTTTACCTCTTAAATTTCTTCTTTCTTAAAATAGAGTTTTTAGAACTTTCTACAGATGTTTCAATATCATTTTGAAATATTATGTTTAATTCTATAAAGTTAGTTATTTTTTATTATTTACTGATTTGAATTTTAGAAGAATTATCAAAATTTTTATTTTTTTCATATGAAAAAAACTTCTCTGTTTTATCTATAAAACATTCAGTAGTAAATGCTATTTTTATAGCACTATGATTTGCATTTATAGAAAATATACTTTATTTTTATCACTTGTATCAAAACTATGGTTTTGGGAAAGAGATTTTTTCTACTTATTTTTTAAGAAATATCTTTTCTGTTTTTTTACATATTCTTTGTAGTAGTGTGTTTGCTTATTATTTCTCTATTTTATATGCAAAAATGAAAAATAATTATAATATATATTTCATAAAAACACTTTTATTTTGATTTATTCTTTCTTTTACTCTTCATGCACTTTTTGATATTTTCTTGACATTTAATTTCATGTTTTTTGTTTTTTTGTATATTATTTGAGGGTATTTTTATTTAACATATATCTTTTATAAAGAATAATTTTTTGTTTTTTTAAAAAATATGTATAATAAATGAAACTTTATTTTTAATGATACCATTTTATGAGAATTTTAGTCAATTTTTTTCTTGTTTTGTTTACTTTTTCTATTTTTATGTTCAGTGATGCTTTTGCTTTGAGTATTTTTAAAGATAACTCAAAAATTATTTATTGTCAGGATGGAGAATGTTCTTTAGATGAATGAATTGATGTAGTAAAAAGAGATCTCAATGATTTAGAGACTAACAGAACAGCCTCTCAATATGTACAAGATATAGTAAGATATTTACTTACTTTTATAACAATAATTGCGGTATTTTATATCATCTATGCATGATTTAAAATCTTGACTTCTGCATGAAGTGATGACGAAATTACCAAATCAAAAACAACGATTGTATCTGTTTTAGTGTGAATAGTTATTATTTGGTTATCATATGCAATAGTTACTTGGATAATCTGAGTAGTTACAAGTTAAATTTTTAATTTATCAGTATTTTTTTGCATTTTTTTGTAATATATGTTAGTATTTAGAGGTAATTTATTATTAACATATATTGTATGGTTACTACAAATGAATACAAGAATGATTCAAAAAATTATAAGGGAATGAATATATCAATAATTCTCTTTGTTTTTGTGCTCCTTGCAACTATTTGACTTTACTTTTATAATATGACAGTAGTATCAAAAATAGAGTCTACTCAATCAGAAATTGTAAAAGTAGAAGAATCAATTAAAAAAATTAATGAGGATGATAAGGTAAAACTTTATATGCTTATACAAGCAAATAAAACATACCTTGAAAAATTTAAATATTTATCAAATATACCAGTTTTTGTAAATTCGTTAAAAGAATTATCAAGAACCAATAGAGTCTTATTTGAAGGATTTTCTTATGCAGACTGAGAAATTATTTCTTATGCAAAAGCACAAAATGATGCGGTTAGTTTAGCATCTGTAAAAGTTACAAAATTTTTGGAATATTTTAGAAAGAAAACAGAACATATTTTCTCTCTTTGATTTGTTAATTCTTTTGAAGGGCAGGAAAATATTAATTTTTCTGTAAAATTTCAAGTAAAATAATTTATTTTTTTAAGATATGTTTATGAATAATAACTCTAAATACAAGTTTCTTACTTATTTATTTTTACTTTTAAGTATATTTGTAATATTTTTATTCTCAAAAAATATTTATATGCAAATGACTCAAAATATAAAACAAAAAGATGCACTTGTTCAACAATTACAAGAAAAAAATGAACAATACCAAAAAGTATCAAAAATTAAATCAGATATTGATTCTGGGCAAGTTAAAGATATAGATTTTGATAAATTTTTATCGAATTTTTCAGAAGATGAATTGATAGAATATTTTTACGCATATGCAAATAATAATCCAACAAAAATTCAAGTTCAATCAATTTGACTTTCAGATTGAGTGTATAATGAATTTTGATTTAAAGAAGCAAAAGTAGATATAAATGCTGTATTTTCTACTGAAAAAGATATGTTAGATATGATTACATTTTTGCAAAATTCAGAAAAATATAATTTATTTATCCATGAATTTACATATCCTTTTTGAAATGCTGCTACTCCTTTTTCAGTAAATATACCATTAAAAGTTTTATATAAATAATATTAACAAAATCTTTTATGAATGCTATTGCAAATCAAAAACAGGACCAAAAACAATACTATTTTTTTAAAAAAGTAAGTTTGGTTGATAAATTTAATTTTTATGAATATCTTTCTATTATGCTAGATGGAGGAGTTACTATTACTTCTGCTCTTGATTCTGTGACTAAAAAAATTAAAAATCCATATTTTAAAGAAAAAATTTCAGAATTATTAGTTTTTATATCATCTTGAGATAGCTTAAATAAGGCTATGAAAAAAATTCCTGATGTATTTTCTTCACAAGAATATTCTATTGTAGAGGCTTGAGAAAAATCATGAACTTTAATATGAGCTCTTTCTTCTCTGGCTATTGAATCAAAAAAACTTTATGAATTAAAGCAAACGATTAAAACATCATTGACATATCCAATTATTATCATTCTTTTTTTGGTTGTGGCTGTGATTATTGTAATGACCTATGTTGTTCCGGCATTAGTTCCATTAATTGAAGAATCTGGTGCTGAAAAACCTTTTGCTACGGTAGCTTTAATTGTAACAAGTAATTTTGTAACAAACAATTTTATACTCCTCATACTTTTTTTCTTAACGATTATTTTGCTATTTGTTTGATATAAATCAACAGATTCTTGAAGAAAATTTTTAGATAATTTATATTTAAAATTCCCACTTATTTGAGAAGTTTATAAAAATTATATCATTGCTTCATCATCATCTATTTTGTGAGTTTTAATGAATGCGGGTATTCCCGTAGTAAAATCTATTATTTTAGTTTGAAAATCTTCTAATAATATTATTTATGAGGAACTATATAATGATATTTCGGTAAAAGTTGGAAGTGGGAAAAAAATAGTTGATTCTATTTTAGAAGCAGATGTTGCAAATGAATATTTTCCTTCTGATTTTGTACAACTTTTATCAGTTTGAGAAAAAACAGCTTCTCTTGATAAAGTATGTAAAAAATTGAATGAACAATATACAAGAGAAGTAAATTATGCTCTTTGAAATCTTACTAAATGGATTGAACCAATAGCAATTTTTGTAGCCTGAATTTTTGTATTATGGTTTGCATTTGCTATTTTTGGTGCTATTTTAAGGCTTACTCAATCAGTTGGATAATATTTATTAAAAGAAATTTTTTATGAAATATACAAACTCAAAAGGATTTACTTTGATTGAATTATTAATTTCTATTACTATTTTTCTTATTTTGACAGTGATGACATACGTAAATTATGCGACATATCAAAATATAGCAAAAGTAAAACTCTCATTAAAAGAAGTATCTCAAAGTATCAATGATGCTAGAAATATGGCAATTAATGGGTATGATAGAAATATGGTAAATCAATCTATATGAATCTATTTTGATTTACAAAATAATAACGTACAATATTATTGATATAATTTTAATTCATGAATTACTTTATCTGAAGCAAGTATCATCAAAGAAAAAAAACTTCAAGATGGAGTTGAAATAACTCATCTTTCTGGTCATACAAAAATGATGATTCATTTTTCTTCTATTTATTGAGTTCCGAGTATGTATTATTTTGATGAAGATAATACAAAGCATGATTTTTCTTGAGATATTTTAGATATTTCTATTTCGTATAGAGGCATTCAAAATTATCCATTTAAAAGGGAACTCAAATACTTTAAAAATACTAATGTAGTTGATTATTAAAAAATTATGAAAAAAAATAATGCATGATTTTCTATTATAGAAATACTGATTTGAATTTTTATATTTACTTTAGGATTAGTCTGAATATATGCTCTTATTCTTTCAACTATTCAACTTAATGAGTATTCAAAAAATTCTATTATAGCCTCAAATTTAGCAAGAGAATCAATAGAATCAGTAAGAAATATAAGAGATAGTAATTATAAAAATTTATTTAAATGGAATAAACTTCCAGGGGCAGATGTAAATAATCTTTTTCAAACTGGAGTATATTATAAAGTAGAAAATGATTTTTATAATACGACTCTTCAAAATATTTCTTTGAATAAAATTGAGAATTTTGCAGAATGAAAAAGTGAGTTAAATGGAAAAATGAAAAATTATCAACTTTGTCTTGATGCCCAAAAGCTTTATACATATAATTGTAGTTCATCCCATACTCCGACATATTTTTATAGATATGTAATTTTTGATGATGTCACGTATGAAGAAAATGGTGAGAAAAAATATCTAGAAAATGCACTCAAATTAACTTCAAAGGTTATTTGGTATAATAGATGATACCATGAAGTACAACTTGATACTATTTTAACAGATTTTTTGAGACAATAAGAAAATTAGCATCTAACTTCATTCAATTATGAAAAAAAATATTACTTGATTTACTTTGATAGAACTTATAGTTTCTATATCAATATTGTCAGTTATTATGATTTCTGTTTTTATGATTTTTGCATTTTCTGCTGATTTAAATAATAAAGCAGATATTTCAAGGTCTATGCAGGAGAATATTAAAAATATTGTTGAAACAATAGCAGAAGATGTAAGAAAACAGGGAAATCTTGTTCAAGTAAGTACTCCTGGTGGTTTAGGAAATTGTAAAAATCCTGAAAAAGCATATTCTTCTGGAACTACTCTTTGTGTTTGAAATAATAGTTATTATCTTGCAAAACTAGAGGCAGATCAATGGATTAAAGTAGGGAATTATCAAGATTGTAATATAGAAACACAATGCTTTTTAATTAAAAATACATGAAATGTGGTAACTCAATTATCAAATAGTTGGGTAGATTTTAAAGGATTGGTGTTTTATGTTGCTCGTGATGGGATGAATAAAGTAACACTCCATTTAGAACTTCAACCTTCAAATAAAAAATGAGTGAAGTATGATTTAATAAAAGAAAATAGAATGATTCTCCAAACAACACTTTCAGAAAGATTATATAATGATTATTAATATTTTATTTCCAATTTTATCAAAAATATGAAAAATAATACAGCATGATATTCTGTTATTCTCTCTATTTTGATGGTAGGGTTTATGTTAGTCCTAACTTCAGGAGTATTTATGCTCGTTTTATGAGAGAATAAAGATACAAAAGCAATGGAATATTATTTAAAGGCATTTGCTTGAGCAGAATGATCAATAGAATTAGCTCTTTTAAAAGCAAAAAAGTATAATTATTCTTATAGTGAAACTCTTGATAAATGAGCCCCTTTGTCAAAAGTGCTTTTTAGAGAAGGGGATTTATATAATTTTTCAAAAGATGTATTTATTTCTTTTCATCTTGATGCAACTGGGAATGAAATTGTTGATAAAATACTTGGGTCAGGTAAATTTGATATTATTCCATTATTTTATTATGATAGAAACGGAAATCTTAAAAAAGTTACACAACTTCAACTTACTTGAGTAGATTGAGTGGTTTGGAATATTATTTGAGAAATGTCATGAATTTCGTGAGTTGGAAATTTTACTAATGTAACATTTGGAAATTATAAAACTCTTTCTTCTCAAGGAGTATCATACGTACAAAAAAAGATTTGAGACTTTATGATTATTCCAGAAAATCAACATAATTATCTTATCTTACACAATACAAATGATGATGCTATAAAATATACCCTAAAATCTCTTCAATCTTGAGAATATATTACAAAAGATGCTTCTCAAATAATTTGAACAGGGGAAGTGTGAGGTTATAAACAGAACTTAAAGGTAACTATTAACAGCTCAGAATACCTAAATCTATTAAAGTACTCAATATTTTCAAATTAAAAATGGCTTATAAAAGCCATTTTTAATTTTTTTAGCTTACTGAAGGCAAAAAAAGTAAAAAAAAATTTGCATTTTGTTTTAAACTTGCTAGAATGCTTATGTTTATTTTATTAATAACTTTTTTGTTATGAAAAAACAAGACTTTATAAAAGCAGTTGCATCTGCTGCAGGGTTATCTCAAGATGCTGTTAGTAAAGCATTAAATACTATGGTTGATGTAATTACTGCTGAATTAAAAGCTGGTAAAGAAGTAAATGTTACTGGATTCGGTGCATTTAAAGTTTCAAAAAGAGCTGCTAGAAATGGAGTAAATCCAAGAACTGGTGCTAAAATTTCTATTCCTGCTATGAAAACTCCTGTTTTTAGAGCTGGTAAAACTTTAAAAGAAAATGTTAGATAATTAAAAAAATAAAAAATACCTGGAAACAGGTATTTTTTATTTGATTTTTTTGCAAAAAAATGTTATAATACACAAGATATTTTTTTAAATTATTCATTTATTTTATGCAATGAAAGAAATATTTATAGATGATGTCCCTACCGATACCATAAATCTTGATTATATATCTTCTCTGTATAGTGAAAATTCTTTTGATATTTCATTTTTGTTTAGGTCTGATTTTAAAAATTCAAAAATCTTGAGAGAATATTTATTAATTATTTTTGAATTGTTATGATTAGATTTAATTTGGAAAAATAGGCTTGTTTTGATAGTTGATGAATTAAATAATAATGCAATTGAATATGGGAGTAAACAAGGAGAAATAAATATATTAAGATTTTTTTCTGAAATAAAAGATGGAAAAATATCTATAAAAATTGAAGTTCAAGATTGTTGAAATGGAACTCATGCAAAAACTGCTTCTGAAATGGAAAAATTAAGAGAAAATAGGTTAGAAAAATGATTTGAAAATCATAATTCTATCAGAGGAAGATGACTTTTTCTCATAATAACAAAGCTGGTAGATAAACTTTACTTTAAAGATTCATCTGAACATTGACTGATAGTTTGAATTGATAAAACGATCGAAATTCAAAAAAAAGACTCATAAATGAGTCTTTTTTTATTCATAAATACTTTTTATGTTTTGTTTACATTGAAATTCGCTATCTTTTGCACAATATATGATTTTTTCATTTATTCTTAAATCTATGTATACGATTCAAATATTTACTTTAGAGGCATAATTTTTATTGAAAATATTTAATTTTTCTATTTGAACTTTTTCTTCTTTATTGAGATCAAATAATATTCTTGTACCATTTTGATCTATAATATGAACCTCAGCTTCTTTTACATAGTAAATGATTTCTCATACACTTACAAAAGAACTATTTTGATGTACTAAATCAATAATATTTTTTATTTTAAGAATAGATTCTTCTTTAAAAACTTTTTTATAATCTACAATTCAAACATTATTTAATCCAATAATCTTAATCATTTGAGTACTTTCTTTCGTTTTTGATGGAATCATTACTCCATTATTCGTAATTTCATAAAATTTATTTTCATATTCAAAACCAAATACTCATGTAAAACTTTGTAAAATAATTTTTATATTATCGGGAAGAATTTTTCTTATATATACTTCTTTTATGTTTGGCTGATGAGATAATAGACTTTGTTTCATTTCATTTTTATCAGCAAATAAAATAGGTCTATATCTATATTTTTCAATTGACCTATATGATAAATCAATATTAATGAGTTCATCCTCTCTTATGACATCAATACTTTTAATAGAAAAAAAATGAGAAAAAAATAGAATATATAAACTTGCTCAAAATAAAAATATTCCTGTGAGATAATAGTACAAATTCATTTTTTGTATTTCTCAAAATGTGTTTTCAAACTCAAGTTTTGAGGTAAAAAGTTTAAATTTATTTCTTTTTGATTTGTATCTTGGAGAATTATCATTTTGAACATAGAGTTTGCTTTTTTCTCTTTTTATATTTTTTTTAAATTTTTTATCTGAGAAAAAAAGCTTATATTTTTCAATAATTTTTTGTATACTTTTCATAATTATTCAATTTCTAGGGAATTAATTTTGTTAATTAAGTGAGTTGAAAATTCCATTTCATTGTTATAGCGAAATCTTATGATAGGAGTTTTTCTTAGGGTAATATTTTTATTGATAGCTTCTTTTACCATTTGTGCATAATTTGCTAGAGTTTTACAAAGTTTATCAGAATTTTTTAGAGAACTTACAAATACATCAAGATATGACATATCAGAAGCAAGTTCTACATCATTTATAGTTATGAGTCAGAAATCACTTTGTATTTCTAAAGTTTGTTCTATGATACAGTTTCCTACTATTTCTTTTAACATAGAGTTCATTTTTTTGAGTCTATCTTGTTTCATTTTTTTAAGTTATGAAGTATTTTTTCTCATTGTATGGAAGAGTTTTAATTTGACAAATTTAAATTTTAAATAAAATAGAGGCACTTTAATATTAACTATCTTAGGGAGATAGAAAAATGATTTACGCTGTTAGAAATGAATGAGAAACTAACGATAAACTTATTCTGAGATATAAAAAACTTTTTTTCCAATCAAGAATCGCTAACAAATTAAAAGCAGAAAGATATGCTGTAAGAGATTTAAGTGCTAGAAAAACAAGAGAAAAAGCTATCATTAGAGAAACATACAGAAGCTTAAACAATAAAGTGTACTTCTAATAAAAATAAAAAGCCCAGTTTGGGTTTTTTATTTTGAAAAAAATAAGATTTATATACTATAAGAAAAATATATTTTAACTTATTCTAAATATGCATGATGTTAAAAAGGCAATTATATTTGCAAATATTGCAGCTATTTTTCTGGCTATTATAAAATTTACTACTTGAATTTTGACTTGAAGTTTAGCTGTATTATCATCAGCTCTTGATTCATTACTTGATTTCTTTGTCTCACTTTTTAATTTATATGTACTGAAGAAAAGTGAAAAAAAATTTGATGAAAATTATAATTATGGACACTGAAAAATTCAGTGAGTTTGAGCTGTACTTGAATGAGCAATAGTATGATTTTCAGGTATTATGGTTATATATTTTGCAATTGAAAAAATCCTTTCTCAATCATATATTTCTCAAGTTGATATTTCTTTATATGTAATGCTTTTTTCTATTTGTATTACAGGATGATTAGTATTTTATTTAACTCAGGTTTCAAAACAGGTAAAACATCTCACTTTGAAAGCAGATATTCTTCATTATAAAACAGATTTAATTACTAATTTTTGAATTATTTCGGGATTACTTTTAATAAAAATAACATGATTTTATATACTTGATACTATTATATGAATCATAATTTGATGATATATTTTACTTTCAAGTAAATCAATAATTATGGAGTGATACCATATGTTGATGGATAGAAAAATAGATGATCAAAATATTGAGCAAATTGTAAATATTATTCACACTACTGATAAAAAAATTACATGATACCATTTTTTGAAAACGAGAAAATCTTGAAATGATACTTTTGTAGATTTTCATTTAGTATTTAATAACAAAATTACTTTGTTAGATGCTCATAGTATTTCTGATAAAATAGAATATAAAATACGACAAATTATTCCAGATGCAGTGATATCTATTCACCTTGATCCTTTTGATGATAGTAGAAATGAAAATGCCCGTTATTAATTTCATTTGATAAGATTTTTTTTATTTGTATAATGAAATTAAATAAAAAATAACTTCACAAAAATGTTTAAAAAAATTGTCTGACTTTGATTCTCAACCAAAGGAAAAAATGCTAAAGATGTAGAAAAGTATATTGCTGATTTGGTATCAGGTTGAGCAAATGAATTTTTTACTGGGTATAATCCGCCATATTGGTATGAAAAATTTTGATTTGAAGTTTCTCCAAATGGAAGATTTGCAGAACATGAGCAAATTACTGACTATGAAAGCCTAAAATTGATTGTTCAGGAAGTTCATAAACATGGGTTTGAACTTTTTATTAATCTCAATGCTTGGTATTATACAGATGTAACTTTCCCATATATTCAAAAAATGGTTGGAGAGTTTATTGAACTTTGAATTGATGGAATTATCTGTTGAAATATAGGTATTTTAGAATATTTAAAAGAAATAAATTACAAAGGGAAAATCAATATTTCCACGATTATGGCTGTTTACAATACTGAAGCTATAAGGTTTCTTTTGGAAAATTATAAAATAAATAAAGTAATTTTATCTCGTGAAATAACACTCAGAGAAATAGAAAATATTGTAAATACATTTCCAAAAATTAAGTTTGAAGTTTTTGGAGAAGGTGATTTTTGTAGATACAATAATGGACTTTGTTATGCTGAACATAAATATTGAGCAAGAGATATTTGTACCGTTGTAGTAAATGATCTCATTTTTAAGAAAAAATTTAGAGCTGATTTTAAGAAAATTATTCTTGATACTTCACTTTCAGATTTAGATAAAATTGGTTATTTTGATGATAAATTTCAAGATGTTTTTGATAAAATTTCTGATATTTTGACAAAAATAGAGCTTTGAATTGATGATTGAGAATTCTTAAAAAAAGAATTATTTTTAATTTATAAAATTTCAAAAACTAGAGTAGATTTATTTTTTGATGCGATAAGCGGACCAAATAGTGAAAAAAATAAAAAAATTATTGTTTATTTTAAAGGACTCACTTATATTTTACAAAACTATACTTTTTTGGAAGAAAAAGATGAGGTGAATTCCGAAGGAAGAGAGAGCACCCTGGAGTGTAAAATTGATTTTTTAAATTTAAGAGAGGAATTAGAAAAATCTATCCAAACTGGGATGAAATATTTTTTTGAAAGTGTAAAAACTTTTGGATGAGAACCTAAATTAAAAGCTTTAGAAACAGGACTATTTTATGCAAAATGAGATAATTTAAATTTATATAGCTATTTATTTTTCTCAAAATTTCCAAATATTGAAACCGTAAAATTTCCAACTCGTGGAAGAAGTTATAATGAAAAAATAAAAACCATTGCGGAAACGATTGAATCAGGAAAGGTAGATGAAAAATATATTGATAGAAAAGTGAGTTTAGAAAGATCGCATTACGATTTAACATATTTATTTTGAGAAAAATTATGGTTTAGAAAAATGTTAGAAAATAAGTTTTAGGAACTCTTTTATAATTACTTTTTTGATTGATTATAAGGATAGAAAAATATTTGCTAAGTCTAAAAAAAATGTTAAACTATAAGGTGTAAAATATCAATTAAAAAAGCTAGTATGAAAAGACACCAAAAACACGAGAATAAAAAGCAAGCCTTTACGTTAGTTGAATTAATAATAGTGATAGTAATATTAT
>DKNE01000015.1 GCA_002470645.1 Patescibacteria group bacterium UBA7396 | reverse complement strand
TGTCTTTTTTATTGAACTTCTTTTAATATTTTATTTGCATGATTGGTAGCCTTTACATTTTTCCAAGATTTTAAGATATTTCCCTCTTTATCAAGTAAAAAAGTAGAGCGAATAACTCACTGAACTATTTTACCATAATTATTTTTTTCTCAAAATGCTCCAAAAAAATTATGCAATACTAATTCAGGATCAGAAATAAGTGCATTTTGTAAACTATATTTTCAACAAAATTTTTGATGACTTTCTTTACTATCTTTTGAAACTCAAATAAGTTGAATTCATAAATTTTTAAAATCTCATTTTAACGTAGTAAAATCAGTATTTTCTAAGGTACATCCTGGAGTGTCATTTTTAGGATAAAAATACAAAAGTGTTTTTTCACTTTGAGTTAAAATATCTTTCATAGTTGTTTGCTGAACTGAATCTCAAACTACCAATACTATTGGTTGAGTAAAAATTTTTTCCATATTTTTCAAAATTAAAAAATAAATTTTTTTAAGGTTATAAAAACTTTTTCATCATCATTTTTGCTTCTTTATCAAGCGTTCTTTCTTTTAATACTTGTTTTTTATCATATTCTTTTCTTCATTTACAAAGTCAAACTCTGAGTTTTATCAAACTTCCCTTAAAATAAATTTCTAAAGGAATAATAGCATATCCTCACTCTTTTTGTTTTCCTAAAAGAGAAAAAATAGTTTTTTTATGCAAAAATATTTTCCTCTCTCTATCTCATGGAAGATTTTGTCTATTTACTAATGCTTTCCATGGAGTAATATGCATTCATTTTAAATATGGTGTACCTGAAAGAAGCGAGATGTAACTTCATTTTAAATTTACATGTCCATTTCTCACTGATTTTACTTCATGTCAAAAAAGCTCTATTCAGGCCTCCCACGAATCAAGTATTTCATAATCAAAATATGCTTTTTTATTTTTCGTAATTAATGTATCTTTCATATTATTTTTCAAAAATTCTATATTGATGTTCTAAAATATATTTTATACTTTCTCATTTAAAATACCAATCCCAAGCCATATAGTCAACTTCAGTATTTTTTCCTGCTTTTGCTTTACTGTAAGGATTTTTTTTGAGCTCAAAATGAAGATGGTAATCTTTATAATCTTCATCAGGCACTCAAGTAATTCAAATATTTCAAATATACTGTCATTTTTGAACTTGTTTTCAAACTCCTAATCAAGGTGCTACTGTACTTAAATGAGCATAAAATATTACATCTCATTTCATAGTTTTTATCCAAACTTGATTTCATCTTAAAATATCAAGATTTTTATATCTATCTTCATGAGTAATACCATCTCATTTTTTTATTTTTACGAGATCTGAAAATTGAAAATTATTGACAATTTTTATAACTATTCCATCATCAATAGAAACTACTGGAGTATTATTAGGTGCATCAATATCCCAACCTTCATGAACCGCATGAGTATAACTTGCTCTGTATGGGCGCCCTCAATTTGGAAATTTTGAAACATTTTTTCCATCAGGAAGATTATATCACTCTACTGGAATTTTATATTTATTTTGCCTTTTTAAAAGTATTTCTTCTATTTTTTGATTTTGATAAAGTGATTCATCATAAATTCTTGATTTTTGAATATATTCAAAATTTGCTTCTCTCTCGTCTACAGAAGCAAATAACTTAAATTTTTGCATTTGAGCAAGAAGTTTGTCATTAGCCTGTACTAAGAGTGTATCGGTATAATCCGTAAATCTATTATACAAATCAAAATCAGATACTAAATTCAATTGAAAATTCGTATTAATAATAACATTTCAATTTTGATCTTTTAGATAAAAATTATTATTTTTACAGTGAATATCATTTACATTCAAATAAAAAAAATTTTGTGTTCAAAGAGTATACAAAAATTCAGTAGTTGTTTTACAATTTGAATGGATAGTATAGTTTGAAATCATGTCTTTTGACTGAAACGCGACTATAACTCCAGACAATTTTTGTGAATCAAGGTAAATATTTTTCCCAGAAACTCCAGAAAAATTTATTTCTATATTTTTATAAAATGATGAATACACTAATGTATACCAAAAAAAAAGAGCGCTTATCAAAAAAATTACAAATATATTTTTCAAATTCATTCCTCTACATTACTATATAATACCTTTATTATAAAAAAAAATTCTTTTTTTCAATTTATTTTTTAAAGATATTAAAAATAAAAAATGAGAATATTTTTTTATTCTCATTTTTTTGTATTTATTCAGAAAATAATGCTTCGATATCAATCATATCTTGTAATTCATTCAATCTTGACTGAAGAAGTGATTTTAAAGCATCTAATTGAGCAAGATATTTTGCTTTTTGTTCATCAGTAATGGTAGTAAGTGTATTATATTTTTCTCTTGCTTTATCTACATTTTGTATCACCTTTTCAAGTCTTTCTTGTGAAAGATTTGAGATTTTATTATTCAAAGTTTTTTGAAATTCTGCTTTATATTTTTTTGTTAATAATTGAATATTTGAAGTAGTATCTTCTATTTTTTTTATTACATCCTCTTTTTTAATCTCAAATTCTTTTTTTATTTCTGTATTTTTGTTATCAACAAATTTTTTTACCTCTTCTTTTTTAGCTTCAAGTTGTTTTTTTACCTCTTCAGATTTTTTTTCTGTATGATTTTTTATTTCACTTTTTTTGTTATTTTGAATATAATTCCAAGCTTTTTGCCAAGTAGATTTAGTTATTTTACCATCTTTATAATCATTATCAATTATAGAATATGGATTTTCATATGTAGAAAAATTTTTTATAAAATTATTCACATATGTCATATCATTTTCTTGACTCGCTTGAGAAAGTGTGTCTGAATTCTTTCAAGAAAAATATGCTTTTAAATCTTTTAATGCTTGTAATTTTTCTTTATAAACTGAAAGATGTTTTGCATGTTCACTCTCAGGATTTTCAGATAAATATTTTACATCTCCCTCATATCACGCAATTTTTTTATCAATTTCACTGAAATCTCCATTTGAAAGTTGAGTATAAAATTCTTTTTTAAACTGATCATAATAAGATTCAATATATTGTTTTTGAGTATATTCTTTCGTATAATCATCTCAAGCATTTACCAATCAAGGAGTTAAAAAAATTGCAAGAGTCATAGCTCAAACAAATTTTTTATTTATTATTTTCATATATAAAAATTAAAATATAAATGTATTTTAAAAATACTCTCAAATATAATCATACTTTTCAAATATGTCAAAGTTTTTATAAAAAAATACTTCTTGACTTTTCACATAATATAAATAATATAGCACTTACATTATTTATGTGCTAAATTATTTATTAAAAAATAAAATATGAGTAAACAATATTCCTTTGAAGCAGAAACAGAAAGACTTTTAGAATTACTCACTCATTCTATTTATTCTAATAAAGATATTTTTCTGAGAGAATTGATTTCAAATGCTTCTGATGCTATAGATAAAGCAAGAATTAAATCCCTCACAGATAGTAATTATCTTGGAGAAAATAATATATTTGAAATTAAAATCGATGTTGATAACAAAAATCATATTATCATTATTGAAGATAATGGTATCTGAATGACTCAAGAAGAAGTGATTAAGAATATAGGAACTATTGCAAAATCAGGGACAAAAGATTTTTTAGATAAATTAAAGGGAAGTAAAGAACAAAATAATCTTATCGGACAATTTTGAGTTGGTTTTTATTCTGTTTTTATGATTGCTGAAAAAGTAGAATTAGAAACAAAATCAAATGATTCACAACATTCTGTTATATGGACTTCTGAATGAAAATGAAACTACAATATTGAGCTATGAAACAAAAAATCAAGATGAACTACTATAAAAATATTTCTAAAACCTGAAGAAAAAGAGTACGCAGAAAATTGGAAATTAAGAGAATTAATAAAAAAACACTCTCATTATGTTGGGGTTCCAATTTTAATGAAAGAAATAGCAAATGAAGATAAAAATTCTCAAGAAAAATGGGAACAAATTAATGAAACAAAAGCTATTTGGAATAAAAATAAATCTGAAATAACTTCAGAAGAATATAGCGAATTTTATTCTTCTTTAAGCTATGATTTTAAAAAACCTCTCTCTCATATTCATATAAGTACAGAGTGAATAGTGAGTTATAAATCAATTCTTTTTATTCCTCAAGAAAAAAATATGTTTGCTTGAAACGATGATCCAAGCAAAGAATACTGACCAAAGCTTTTTGTTCAAAATGTATTAATATTAGAGAAAGCTCGTGATTTATTACCAGTTTGGTTAAGATTTATTTCTTGAGTAGTACAAACTTCAGATATTCCACTAAATATTTCAAGAGAAATGTTACAAGCAAACTCAAGTCTTGAAAAAATCAAAAAATGACTCACAAAAAAAATTCTTGAAAAATTGAAATTTGAACTTAAAGAAAATAAAGAAAATTATGATACATTTTTACAAAATTACGGTAAGATTTTAAAAGAATGAATTTACTATGATGCAGATTTAAAAGAAGAAATTGCTGGGATAGTAAAATTTTATTCTCTTTTAGAAAATAAAGAAATTACTCTTGAAGAGTATCTTGAAAAAGCAAAAGTAGAAAAAACTGAAGGTGAGGGGGAAGAAAAAAAAGAAATAAAAACTATTTATTATATCACAGCTAAAAACCTCGCTGAAGCAAAAGCAAATCCATATATTGACCAATTTAAAAATAAAAATATTGATGTTTTACTTTTAGTTGATACTATTGATGAATGGATTGTTGGAGTTTTAAATGAATATGCTGGAAATAAACTCACTTCTATTACTTCTTCAAATCTTGAATTACAAAATGAAGAAGAAAAAAAAGATTTTGAAGAAAAAACAAAAGAATTTAAAGATCTATTTGAACTTATAAAAAATACTATTTGAAGTGATAAAATAGAAAAAGTACAAGCGACATCAAGGCTTGGAGAAAATGTTTGAGCTTTAACAACAAAAGAGTGATGACTGACTCCACAAATGGAAAAAATGATGAAAGCAATGGGACAAGCAATTCCAACTCAAAAAAGAATTCTGGAACTTAATCCTAAAAGTCCTCTCGTTATCTCTATGTTTGATGAGTTTAAAAAAGATCTCAAATCTGAAAAACTGAGAGATATGATTCAATATGTTTATGAACAAGCGATTTTACTAGAATGATGAGAATTAGAAGATTATAGATGATTTATAAATAGAATCAATAAATTTATAAAATAGAAAACTCAAGATATACTTGAGTTTTTTTTTATTTAGCTATAATGTGAAATTAAGTATAAAATTTATATGATTAAAAAATTGACTTTTAATATTTTATATGTTTTAATAATTAAAATTTTATTTTATAACTATTGCATATGATATCCTCTATTTTTCGTTTTTATAAGTTTGTTATCCTGATACTTTGTTGTATAATCTCTCTTTGAAATACAACTTTTGCTGATGAATACAATGATAATACTCCTTGAGCTCAATGATTACCACTTCATATATCTTTTGAAAAATTAAATAGTAACCATTTTATAAATTCGTTTACAGGAGTTATGAGACTATGAAATAGTCTTCAACCAACTGATGTATTTTTTACAGAAGAACAAACTATAAAATATAATTCCCCTTCTGGAACAATAGCATTTTGATATATTGTGTTAAAAACCTGAATTTTTCCAGCGTGATTTTGAGGCGAAACTAAACAATTTAGAGAAAATTATTTCATCAACAACGTTTGTAAAAATACTACTTACGACATAGATTATCAAATATCTGCTGATAAAACTTTTACTATATCCCCAGATATATTAGAATGAACTTTTGCATGATCAAATAAGGCATTTATATTATGTGCTAAAAATAATAGTGGAAAATATGGTGCCTATGGTATGTCTTATAATCTTAAAAAAGAACTTACTATATGACTACCTTGAAATACTGGATATTCAAAAAATGAAATGTTTAATTCAGAAAACCCTTACAATATAAGTTTAAAATTAAATTATATATCAAATACAGCACCTTCTAAAAAAATTAGATACTATGTTGCTGAAAATTCAAATGCTTGTAGTAATAATATAAGTAATTATACTGAAGTTTTAAACTATGATCAGGTTACTGTTGATTGATGACAAATGATTACCTATACTCCAAGCACTGATGGAGAGAAAAAAATTACCGTATGTTTATGAGTATTTCATGGATGAAATAATTCTCTTTTATATAAAGAAGAAAAAAAAGGATATTTTCAATATGACAATTCAAAACCAGAAGTAAAAATGAATGAAAATTGGGAAAATGATACTTGGTATACAACAAATAAAAATATTACTATTACTTGTGAAGATACTAATTTAGTTTCATGTACGATAAGCTATGCCGGGATAATTATTGAAGCAAATACAAATAGTGGTATAACTAATGGGAAAGCAACTCTTTCTCTTCCACTAAACAAAAATTGAGAAAATATTTTAAAAATTACAGCTATAGATGAACTAAATCAAACAACATCTTTAGAAAAAGTTTTTAAATTAGTATCATCTGGTCCGAGTGTAAGAGTTTTTTTTGAGGAAGTAAGTGAAAACTATATTTTATCAAAAATAAAAGCCCAAGTAATCTGTGAAGATCAATTTAGTTGATGTACAAATACAAATATTACGTGATGGGATAAAATAGCTGATAATATTTATGAAAAATGGTATAGTGCAAATACTACTGATACAATTATACTCAGAAGTAATGCAGGAAAAGAAACTTCTCAAAGTATCAATATATTCAACATAGGTAGTAGTATGATAAAATGGTATTGAGTTGCATATAGTAATGAACCATATGAACAAAGAGTAGCTCCAGCATGAGTAAATCCTTGTTGAGTTGCTAGTAGTTGTAAACAAACAAATACCGATGATTTATGTTTTGAGTTCCAAGCAAATATAAATCCAGTATCAAATAATGGGTATGATGTATATCTTGATGGAGTAGATAGAAAATATAAAGCAAATCATAGGTTTGCAAGTGAATATCTTGCAGGTATTCCGGCTGGGATGATGAGATGTCAATATTATGATGCTCAACCTCCTAAATTTGATGTAAAAAATGAAATAATTGTCGCTAATGATAAAAGTCTTGTTTATACCTTCAATTGATTAGAAGAAAATGGATGATCTTGATTAAAAGAAATAAAAATAGAATATACTTTAGAAAATGGAAATAAAAATACTCTTACATATAATGTAACTCAAAAAAGCCAAGAGGATGCATTAAAAAATAAAACTCTTTGAGTAGATTTATGACTCAACTATAAAAATGTTTTAGACTTTGATGAAGAAAATAAATGATATGGGAAAATATCACTCCATATAGAAATTTCTGACTGGGTAGGAAATAAAACTATTAAAGAAGATTCTCTTTATATAGTTCCTGGACAAATAAATATACCTAAATCATTTACTATAGAAAAAAAGTGAGAAATAAAAGATGAAAAGGTAGTAGCTGATGGAAGTTCGCATTATCAATTTACTATTGATGTAAAAGATATATATGAAAATAAAATAAAACCTTATAAAATTCATGGATTAGAAGAAAGAGAAATAAGATCTTTAACAGGAATCATATTTGAAAATACGAGTAACTTTTTAGATGTTTTTGCAGCAAATAATCCAATATATTTTAGATGGCCTGGACAAACCTCATGGTCAAGTTGAGGAAATGTTTTTTCTTGAGTTTGACTTAATACTTATTTTACAAATGGGCTCCCTATTATTTTTTATGTAAAATCAGTAGTACCTACTCTTGAATCTGATTATGATTTTTGAAGATGAGATGTACACTTAAAAGATTTTAGTGTTTCTGATTCTAAATTTTGAAATTCAAATTTTTCGGCAAATGCAGATTTTAGTCAAAAATTAAAGTTTTGGCCAGCATTTGAAGTAGAAATAACAGAATTTACCAATACTATTAATGACAATACCAATTATAATCTAAAAATTCAGGTAACCAGAAATACAGATTCTCCTATAAAATTTGAGCCAAGTGTTATAAAATTTCATTTTAATTTTTCAAACATATGAGGACTTTGGAAAAGAATAAAAGTATGAAATGAAGAAAATTTTAGTAATAATTGAGGAATAGATATTGATATTGGAGTAACTCCACCTTGAAGTAAATGAAGTTCAAGCCAAACTTATACTCTGAATTTTGACTCTAATGGACTTGGTTTTTGAGATTCTAGTATAGATTTAAGCTTAATACATCCATATTCAAAATTTAATAATATAAATACCTCTTATCAAGTAACCAAATATAATATTTGAAAAGATACTTTTTTAAACAGAGATATTGATATTAGATGATTAATTTCTTCTAGTTCTCAATCAGTATGATCATCATTAATGGAAAATACCACTCCTAATGTATCTCTTGATAAAAATGGTTTTGATAAATGAGTACTAAAAGCTGAAATAAAGAAAAATATTGAAACTTATACTAAAAATTTAACCAATACAGTTACTACAAATACTGATTATACTATAGATTTAACGAAACCTACACATACACTTCCAAGTTGAGAAAAAATATTTTATTATGACTTCTCATGAAAAACCTGTTCAAATAGTTATAATACTTTAAATCAATGATGTTTAGTAAAAATAAGTTGAGATATAATAGGAATTTCTGGAAAAAATAATATTATAGTAAAATGATGAAATTTACTTCTGGATACAGATATGTATTATCAAACAAATAATTCTTTGATTTGATACTATGTACTAAGAGATGAAAAAAATCAAAAGAATGGAGGAAATATTTATATTACTCAAAAACCTACCAATATAGTATGAATACTATTTTCAGAATGAAGTATAATGAGTGTTGATAGTAATAACCCAACAAAAATTTTTATCAATAATAATACAAGTCCTACTGAGCTCAATAAGCAATTAATGTGGTATGGGTCAATATTTGCGGCAAATACTATTTGATGATCTGTTGACTATTATAATACATCTGATAAAAAATTAGCGTGCCCTTATGGAACTGATATTTATATTGATAAAAAATGAAATATTTGAAGTTGGTGTACATTTGATGAAGCAAATAAATATGATTTTGCAGCATTAAGAAGATTTTCTACTAGACAATGAAATGAAACTATATGATGTAATAACAGTTATTATGGGGTAAATGGAAACGGAGCTATCACTTCTAATGCATTTGTTTGAAGAAAAACATGTTTTAACGAAACTTGAAATGCATTATTACAAAAGATAGATAATCATACATCATCTCTTATCATCAAATATGATGTAAATGCTCAACAAAATCCACTTATTATATTATCTAAATAAAATATATGAAAAAATTATTATTTATATTCTTAACAGTTCTATTTATTACATCTTGTAATAAAACAGAAAAGAATAATACCGAAATTACAACTCAAGAAGAGACTCCAATAGAAGTATCTTCTTGAATTAAATCAGATAATACACCAGAGAAGCAAGTTTATAATTTAGATGAAATTATTAGTTCAAGAGATATTAAAAATTGTGATAAAATAGAAAATACTCTTGATAAAATTAGTTGTACAAATAGTATCTATCTCTTACTTGCACAAGAAAATAAAGATTACAGTTATTGTGATAAAATAAGAGGAACTCAATACAAAGAAAATTGTATTACTAGTGTGAATAATATACATTTAAAAGATGGGCAATGTGATAATATTAAAAATAGTAGTGATAAAAATATTTGTACTCTTGAAAAAAATATCGAAGAAAGCAAAAATATAAAACTGAGCGATTGTAATAATATTCAAGATAAAGAAATTCAAAATAAATGTAGTAACTATTATTATATCACTTATATTCAAAATACTCCAGATATAAAAGAAAATTCTTACTGTGAAAAAATTACTAATGAGTATGATAAAGCAAATTGTAATGAAATTATCAAAGAAAGAAATTGAGCTCAAGATGAACAAAAACAAGTACAGAATATAATATCAAATAGTCAATGAAAAGATAAAAAAATGATTGAAATTGAGCAAAATTGTAGTAAACTACCTTGAGGAATATCATCCTTTGAAAAATGTAGAGAAGAAAAATATTCTGTTCTTGCTGTTGAAGCAAAAGATGTAAGTCTTTGTAATAATTTAAGTAACACAAGTGCACAAAATAATTGTAAAAATTATTATGTTGGGTTGACCGATTTAGAAATATTTCAAAAAGCCAGAGATACAAAAAATATAAATCTTTGTAATGATATACAAGATAGTCTTTCAAAAGAACAATGTAAAACATTAGTTGGAAAAAAATAATATTATTTAACTTAAAATTATGGATTTTTTAATACAAAAAGAAGTATCTGGAGATATGTTTGAACTTGTTATTGATACAAAAATATTCTCTAAAAATATTGTCCTCAAAACTGCTTATAATTTTCTTGATTTATGATATTTTATTTTTGCTATGGTAGGAAAAAATATTAAAGTTCAATGTAAGAAAAAAGCAGAATCTCATATAGATAGCGAAGAGATTATTTTAAAATTTTGTGATGAACTGTTAAATGTATACCTGCGTTCGGAATTAGAAAAAGATAATAAAGTTATTCGTGAAGAAATAATAACAGCAGCGTTGAGTTGATCTATTGATATGAATAATTATGTCGAAATAGATATTAAAAAAGAAAATAGTACGCTTGAAAATGAAATAGAAAATATTTTAAAAGAACTTGAAAATGACCCAGAGTTAAAAATAGATGAAGATGATATAAAAAAATTACTAGGAGAAATAGAATGAAAAAAAACTACCGAAAGTATTTTAAATGTTAATAATCTTAACGATGTGAAAAAAAAGTTTCAAAATAGATAAAAAGTTTTATACTGAAGAAATTATTACCAAATGAATACAAGTGTTTCAAGAAAATTTTAACATAATCATAAAAAATTCTTCTGTTATTATAGATGAAGAAGAAAACCAAGATATGATTTTTGATGAGTTTATGAATTATTTAGTATACTTACAAATAACTACCTAACATTATGATAAATTATGATTCAATAAAAAAATTAAAATCGGAGAAAATATGATTTTTTAGATTCAAAAAATTTGATGAAAATAGATATCTTATTACCAATGATATTTGATACTTTTGTTTCTTATTAAATGCGGATTTTCTCAATTTCATAACCTGAAAATTAAACAAAATTTCAAAAGAAAAATACGATGAACTCTCAAGAAAATTATTTATAAAAAATGATTGATTTAAAAAAGAGAATGCAGTAGGATGGAAGCAAAAAAGTAGCTTTTTACAATACTGACCATCTCTTCATATTATAGTACTCACACTAAGATGTAATCATGCCTGTAAGTATTGTCATGCTTACGTATCGAATGAAAAAGCTCAAGGAAAAGACATGACTGTTGAAATAGCAAGAAAAGTGGTAGATACGATATTTTATACAACATCAAACCAAATTACTATAGAATTTCAATGATGAGAACCATTATTAAATTTTGATGTTCTAAAATTTATTGTAGAATATGCTAAATTGAAAGCACATCATTTAAAAAAAGATTTGAATTTTGCGCTTGTAAGTAATATGTCCTTGATGACTGAAGAAAAATTTCAATATATTTTAGAGAATAATATATGACTTTCTACTTCCCTTGATTGAGATGAAGAAACACATAACTTTAACAGAACTTTTAACAAAGGAAATTCTTATGAAAAAGTAACCTATTGGATAAGAAGAATTAATGATGAATATAAAAAAAGAGGGATGCAAAATAGGATAGGTGCTCTTACAACCGTAACAAGAAAAACTCTTCCAAAATACAAAGAGTTAATTGATACCTATGTTGGGCTTTGATTAAATTCTATTTTCTTAAGACCATTAAATCCCTATTGATTTGCTTCAAAAAACATGGATACACTCGGATATTCACCAGAGGAATTCAATGAATTTTATAATAATTGTTTGAAATATATTTATGAACTTCACGAAAGGTGAATTTATCTCAGAGAAAGTCTTACTACTATTTATTTACAAAAAGTGTTAAAAAATACAGATCCAAACTTTTTAGATGAAAGAAGCCCTTGTTGAGCAACTATTTGACAAGTAGCATATAATTATAATGGAAATATTTATACTTGTGATGAAGGAAGAATGTTTAGTGAAATGTGAGATGAAAGTTTTTACGTATGAAGTATTGAAAAAGATGAAAAAACAAATTATGTAAATATGATTGATAATGATACTACAAAAACAATGATAAAAGCTTCTATTACTGATAGTTTACCTGGATATAATGACTCTGTTTATAAAGTTTATATTTGAGTTTGTCCGGTTCATAACTATAAACATCATGGAAATGTTTTCCCAAATTATTCCCTTGATAATAGAATAAAAATATCATATAATGTACTTGATAATATTTTTATAAATATTGAAAATCCTAAGTATTTTGATATTTATAAAAATTGGGTTTGACAAGGTGATGATAATAAAAATTGTTTTTAAATATTTATTTTTTAATTTTTTTCTTATGGAGAATAAAATAAAAAAAGGATTTTCTTTCCCTAGTATAAAGAAATCCATAAAGGACTTTATTACTGATGAGTCTGGAAATATATCTACAAAATGAGCGATTTGAGTAGGTATTGCATGAGCGATTTGAGTAGGTATTACACAAACTTTAGCAGTTTGTGACATATCTCCAAGTGGGCATTTTAGTGGAAATACTAATGGTCATTATAATGGTACTGGTATTTTCTGAGCGGGGCTGACAAATATACCTACAAACTCATGTGGAGGAGAAAATGTAAGCTACCTCTATAATTCAAGTTGTACTCCTATATCTTGTGAACCTATATCTTGAGTAGTAAATGGACACTATAACATAACTCCTACTTGTATTTCTGCACCTATAAGTGCTCATTGTAATCATCTGAGTAGTTGAGATAGTGGAAGCTGAAGTGGAAGTGGAAGTGGAAGTGTATGAGATGGATGAGGATGAGATGGATGAGGAACTCCTACTACGCCAGAACCACCACCACCAGCTCCAGAACCTTCTGCTCCAGAACCTTCTGCTCCGCCACCACCGCCACCACCACCTCCTCCTCATTTTAATAGTTGAAGTTGAGATAGTGGAGACTGAGACGGATGAGATAGTTGTGGATAAAATTCTTATTAATATATAACATTCTATTTATGAAAATTTCAAAATATTTCCTAGTTTTTATAAGTTTTATGAGTCTTTTTCAATATTCTTATTGAAATATTGAAAATGAAAAACAAAATTGTTTTGAATTAATAAGAAATTATGATAGTTCTATTGATTTAAAAAAATCTATTCAAACAAATGTTGGAGCTACATCAAATGATGGTATCAGTGGTGTTGATTTCTTAAATATAGATGTTTTTAATAGAGAAACATATAATTTTTGAGAAAAAAGTCAACTATCAAGAAAAGATATTTTTAGAATATTTGAGTTATATGGAATAGATTTATGACAATCATTTTTTTATGATACAGAAGTAAATTTTTACAATATCTCTCATAATCAAAAAGAGAGTTTTCTTTCTTGTTCTCTTGTGAAAAATAAACACTTACTTTGAAAATTATCTCAATTAAAAAAATGAGATGTAACTGTTGCATATTCTACCTATCCTGAAAATTTTATTGTGAAAACAGTAAAAGGAAAAGATAAAAATTATAAACAAGTAGAAGTAAAAAGAGTCTTTAAAGATACTCTTGGTAAAAAAGATGTATTAGAAATAAATATGGTTTATTTTGTTCCTGAAAACAATGAATTAAAAAATTACTATGATTTATACAATATGACAGATAAATCAAAAGAAATAAATGATTGGTATAAAACTAGAATAGAAAATACTGATTTAAATTCTCCAAATATAAAAGAAATTTACAATAATAATGATTTAGAAGTAAAAAGATACTTTGTTTGAGGAAAACCTTTTGGAGACCCATTCTGAATTCGTTATGTATTTATCAATGGAATAAATTTTTTTAATGATTATAACGAGTATAGAAGACATCATTTATTTGAATACTTACTATCTATAGACTCTCCGTTAGCAAAAAGCATATATATAGTAGAAAATAAATGGGATGAAGTAACAAAATGGTATGTAGAGCCACAACTTGATTTTATTTGGTGGATAAACTATTTTTTATGAAGAGTTGATATAGATGAGGAAACAAAAAATAAACTTATCGATTTACAACCATATTATACAAGAGAAGTAAACTATCTCAATAATACCTACTATAAAGTAGAAAATAAAGTTTGAAGAACGGATTATAGAATGTACTTATTCAATACTCTTTTCACAGAAGAAAATAAAAAAGACCCTGATATATTATTAGCGAATATAAAAAAAGTTTCTATTGAGGATAACTATCAAGATCTCACAAAAACATATGAACAATTTCAACAAGATTTTGAAAAAATAAAGGATTCAAATAATCAAGCTAAAAGACAAGAGTTCACGAATAAATATGCTCAGCTTTTCCCTTTTGATAAAATTTTCCAAGAAAATAAAGATTTATTAGAAAATGTGAGTATTGTTCAAGAAGAGAAAATTATACAAGAAGAAAAAGGTATAAATTTAAATTATATATTTATTCTTATTGGTATAATAGTTTTATGAATAATTTCTACTATTATAATTAAAAGAAAATAATGAAGTTTGTATTTCAATGGCACATTACTGAGAAATGTAATTATAGATGTAAACATTGCTATCAAAGTGAATATAATGATGATGGCTTTGAAATAAATACCCTTAAAAATATTTTTCATCAATTTTTAGAAATTCATACTAATTCTTACTGACAAGAATTTAATAAAAAATATATTAATTTTGTCGGTGGAGAACCATTTTTAAAAAAAGAATTTCCTGAACTTCTGAATTATATTAACACTAATGCACCCAAAAAACAACTTCATATCTGAATACTTACCAATGGTTCTCTTTTAAATCAAGAAAAAATTGATTACCTAAAATCCCTTTCAAATATTTCATTTCATTTTCAAATCAGTATTGAAGGAGACCAAATAGTAAATGATAGTATCAGGGGAAAATGAACATATAAAAGCATAATTCAGGCAATTGAATTATGTACAAAAAATAATTTTCCTCTCCATTTATCATTCACACTTACAAAACTGAATCAAGATGAAATAATGAAACTCATTCCTCTGATTGAAAAACATAACCTCAGAATAAAAATAAGGAGACTTGTACCAACCTGAACATGAAATCAAATTTGAGAATTTATGTTATCACCAAAAGAGTGGTATATTTTTTCTTTAAAAATTCATAAAATTAACTTTCAATTAAAAAATTGATTTATTGATTTATGAGGATGTTCTGAAGTGACTTGATATAGTTATAATTGAGATGGGTGCGCTATAAATCACCATAGACTTTTAGTGCTTAATCATGATGGAGAAATATATCCATGTAAAAGACTAGAAATATCACTATGAAATATTAAAGAGATTTCTCTTCGTGATGCTTTTTTTTGAAATGAGTATAAAAAATTATTATCTATTCATGATGATATTGAAATTTGTAGTAATTGTAATCTTAAAGATACCTGTAGATGAGGAGCAAAATGTATTACATATGCTGTTGAAAAAACTTTAAAAAAACCAGATCCTCAATGTTATAAAAGTGTTCTCATAGAAACTGCGCTTAATAAATGTTAATTTCTTATTCATGAATACAAAAAATATAATCCAAAAATTAATCACCCAACATGTACTGATAAAAAAGCAAACTCAAGACTTCTATCATATGATTGACCATAATGGTAGCTGGATTTTTGATTTCAGAAAATGATTTCTCAATCCTGAGGTGCTTGATATTTTTTGTCGTTTTTTTTGGGATACATACTGACATCACTATCCTTTTCAAGTATGAGGTATTGAGAGTTGATGAATTCCGTTCGTCAGCTGAATTATACTAGAATGATTAAAAAGAGGAAAAAAAGTAAACGGTTTTTATATTAGAAAAACCAGAAAAGAAAAATGACTCTGAAATTTCATAGAAGGAAATATAGGAGACGAAAAAATTTTTATAGTTGATGATGTACTCAACGGTGGGCAAAGTCTCTATACTATTTTTAAAGCTTTAGAATCAGAAAATAAACAAATATTTAAAACTTTTGTTTTTGTTAATTTTGGAAATCCAAATTGACAAAATATTGCAAGAAATAATATGATTCAGTTAGAGTATCTATTTACACTCTGAGATTTTTGACTCTGAGATTATATGAATGGTGGATTTTGAGGTTCTGCTATTATTTATCCAAGATTAAAAAAGATAGCTCATTTAGAACAACAAAATTTATTTTTAGATACTCCTAAATCAAATCCAATACTTCAAGAAAATAATTTTTTTATTTGATGAGAAAGTTGAGATTTTTTAAGTATTCATAAAGAAACCTGAGATATCATATGGAAATGTATACTCCAAAGAACTCCTGGGCATAAAAATATACTTTCATCACCTCTTCTTGTTAACGATGAACTCATTTTTTGAAATTATGATGGAAATATGTATGTTTTAGATAGTAAATCTTGAAAAATTAATTATGTATATGAAAAAATAGCTGATTATATTTGATCAAGTCCTTGTTATAATGAAATATCTTGAGATATATTTATTTGATGTGAACATGCAAATGCGACAAGAAAATGATCTTTAGTTTCTGTAAACCACCTTACCAAAAGAAAAAATTGGGAGGTATTTTTTGATGATTTTGTGCACTGTAGCCCTGAAATTCATTCAAAAAAAGATAGAGTCATTTGTTGATGAAATGATGGAAAAGTAATTGGAATAGAAGCATCGAGTTGAAAAATACTCTATAAAATAGAGATTTGAGCTCCTATAAAATGAGGTTTTTGCTTTGATGAAGCTTGAGATAGTGTATATTTTGGAACACATAATTGATTTTTTTACAAAGTAAACTCTGATACTTGAGAAATTATTTGGAATATAAAAACAGAAAACATTATTTATACAAAACCTTATCTCCACAAAAATAATATATTTTTTGGCTGACTGGATAAATATTTTTACCATATTGATTCGGAAACTGGAAAGATTATCCAAAAAGTGGTAACATGATGAAAAATTTTTTCCCAACCACTTTATATAGCTAAAAATACTATTATTTTTGCATCTAATAACGGATATATATATTTTTATAACATGAGAAAAAAAGATGTAGATTATATGATATATCATGGAGAAAAAATTAATAACAAAATGATATATGAAGAAAAATATGGTTTTTTATATGTATGTGACCATGTGTGATGAATTTATAAATACCATATAAAAAAATATTTACAATAATAATTTTACCAGTATGAAAATAGAAAATATACAAAATTTAAAGTATAAAAATATTAGATTATTTCCGCTACAAACTCAAGATATTTATTTTATTTTATATCATGATTTACCTTCATTGTATCTTATTTCACTTTTAGTTGATAAATTATGATTTCATATTTCTCAATTTTCTATTGAATATGTATACCCTTTTCGTAACTATTTTGATTATGTTTCTAAAAAATTAGATAGTTTTACAGAAGATTATTTTATATTTTGATTAGAAAATTATTATCATTCAAGTGATTATGCGCATAATTTTATGCTAAAAGTTCTCAATTATATGCAAGAAAATAATATAGAAAAAAAAGTAATCATTCATACTATTAAAAGTAACGAAGAAAATATACAAGATATTATGGAAAAATATCCAAATGTTATTTTGGTACTCAATACAGATTCAGAATATTTTTTTAATGAATTTTTTTATAAAAAAACCCCTATAACCGAAATTTCTAACATATATTTTAGAGATGATGATGGACAATATCATGCTACAAAAAGAGAAAATGTTGATTATGATTTAGGAGAATATATTGTTTGAGGATATTATAATAACTATTTTTTCAACTTTCCAAAATCAAAAGATGAAATTATCTTTCTGCGTTCAAATGAAAAAAGAAAAGTTTATAACGATGATATTTTTTATCAATGGACTAATGAAAAATATACCCAACTACTCAGAAATCTCTGAGAAAATCATATTATGCTAACTACAGGAAGATGATGCAGATTTAATTGTAGTTATTGTTATAGATGAGTAAAATATAATAAAGTAAGACAGATACCTATTGATGTAATCAAAAAAGATTTAGATACTATACAACAACTCTGATATACTGATATTTATCTCTATGATGATTGTTTTGTATCAACAAATCATGACAGATTAGATGAAATTATAGAACTTTTTTCACAATATCCTTTTTATTATCAAATAGCTTCTAGATACGAAACTCTTAATGAAGTAAATTTAGAAAAATTATCAAAAGCAAAAATTAAAAAAATTCAAGTTTGACTACAAAGTATTTGAAAACAAGCAAATTTAGACAGTAAAAGAAACATAAATATAGAAAAATTTACTGGAGTAATTCAAAATATGAAATCAAAAGGAATGAATATTTCTATTGATTTAATACTATGACTTCCAGGTGATACCGTAATGGATTTTATAAAAACTTTTCACTTTGCAGTATCATTACAACCTACCTCTGTATTTATCAACAAACTCTTCTTAAATCCAAAAACAGAACTTGATAAAAATAAAGAAAAATATGGTATTAAAACTGAGCATGATACCGGTTTAAAAAAAGATTTTTATGTACCAAAGATACATTACAGCGATACATTTACACAAAAAGATTTATTGATTGCTGAAAAATATATTCTTGCCTCTATGAAAAAAATTGATACTGTAAACATAATATTAAGGTAAAAATAATGAAATGAATAGATATACATAATCTCCTATCTCAAAAAATACGTCTTTTCCCTTTTCAAACGAAAGATGTATCTTTTGCTATGCAACCAGATATAGTATCATCAACACTAATATCATTATGTATTGATAAATTATGATTTTGATTGGAGCAATTTTCAATCCAATATGTGTACCCTTTTGAAAGTAGCTATGACTATATAAAAAGTAAAATACAAGATTATCAAGAAGATTATTTCATATTTTTTTTAGAAAATTACTATCATTCAAATGAATATGCCTATATTTTTGTAAATAAAATATTACAATATTTAAAAGATAATAATATAAATAAAAAAGTTATTATCCATAGCTTTAAAACAAAAGAAGATGACATACAGATTTTAATGTCTCATTTTACAAATATTGAGTTATTTATTTCCAATGATATCGAATATTTTTTTTATGAATTGTTTTACAAAAAAACTTCTCTTGAAAATATTGCTAACATTTATTTTAGAAATATTAATGGGGGTATAACAAAAACAAAGGAAGAAGAAGTAAACTATGATTTATGAGATTATATTATAGGTTCATATTATAATAAATACTTTTTCAACTTTTCAAAATCAAAAGATGAAATTATCCACTTAAAAGTAGCAGAAAAACGCGAAAAATATGACGAATCTATTATGTATTTATGGCCAAATGAAAAATATTCTCAGTATATGAGAAGTAATTCTCAAGATTCTGTCATGCTTATGAGTGGAAGATGATGTAGATTTAGTTGTACTTACTGCTTTCGTTGAGCAAGATATAAAACAGTTCGACAAATTCCTCTTGATGTTTTAAAAAAGGAACTTGATGTTTTAGAAAAATTATGATATAAAACTATTCGGTTTTTTGATGACTGTTTTATCTCTACAAACTACAATAGATTAGAGGAAATAAATAACTTACTTTCACAATATTCGTTCACTTATAAAATTGATTCTAGATATGAGTTACTTAATGAAAAGATTTTTAAAAAATTAAATAGTGTAAATTTTTGAGCTATAAAAATAGGCTTACAATCAAAATCAATGCAAGTAAATAAAGAAATGAATCGTAATTTTTCAGAAAATCATTTTAAAATGACTATTGAAAATTTAAAATGAAAATGAATCTCTGTAAATATTGATATGATTTTATGACTTCCTGAAGAAGTACTAGCAGAATTTATAAAAACTTTACATTTTGCAATATCTTTGGCACCAAATAAAATTTTTATAAATAAATTATATTTAAATCCAAAAACAAAACTAGAGGAAAATAAAGAAAAATATGGAATCAAAACTGAACATGATACTGGTTTAAAAAAAGATTTTTATGTACCAAAGATACATTATAGTGATACTTTTACACAAAAAGATTTATTAATTGCTGAAAAATATATTCAAAAAATGAATATAAAATTACCGAATTTACCAATAATTTTAAGATAATGAAATATTCAGTTACAAAATTAAATTCTATTTCAAAATTAACTATTTATGAAATATTTTATAAATCTCCCCAGAATTTATCAAGTATGTTTTGGGATAAAATTTTAAACTACCAATATTTTTTTGATTTTATTTATAAAAAATATTTACCTAGCAAAATTAAAAATTGAGAGATAAGCAAAAAAGAATTAAGTAATATTAATTATTTTTTAAAACAATTAAAAACTATAAAGTCAAAAATAAATCTATTACAACATGAGCAAATTAGACCTCAAGATTTGTTTTTAAGTTATGTTATTTTTACAAAAATAGTATGATTATATAATGAATATTATAAAGATTCAAATATTACTATTACTCTTTTAAAAGGTATTACTTATCATTACAATAGAAGTTTAGATATTAAAAGTATCTTTCAAGAAGTAAAAACTAAGTTTCTCTCTGACAACAATGAATTATTACAAGAATTTTTATATTCATCTTTACTTGAAAATAAATTATTAGAAGATAATAAAATATATGTTTTAAAAATTTTTTGGCCTGATGAAATTATAACAGCTCTCATTATCTGAAAAATTATTAAAGATAATACAAAAAATAGTAAAGTTCTTTTAAATATTTCAGAAGCAAATGAACAATTTGATTATACTCAATGGTGAAGCTTTATACAAGATGAAATTGAGTTTTTTAAAGATTATATAGATTATTTTGTTTTATATAGAGACTTTGGAAATTCTATTAAAAAATTAGTTGGTTACTTAAATGAAAAACCTGATATTAAGCTTACCAATTTGATTGATATTTCAGATGGAACCTTTAAAGAATATCCTTTTGATAAATGAAATGAAGTTGACCCAATAGAAAAATTTATACAAGATACTTTTGATTCTTATTATCCAAACAAAATGTTTGGGAAAAATACAGCATATGGTCGTATGTTTCCTTATAAATGTTATTGGAGTAAATGTAATTTTTGTACAATAAATTCTCAAAATAGTCTCAGTTTTAATAATAATTATAAATATGATTTTTTTGTTGATAAATGGGTAGAGTTTATTAAAAAAAATGAGATTTATTCAATAACATTTTGAGATGAAGCAGTTCCTCCAAGACAAATTATTAATTTTGCAAAAAAGATTATTGAAAATAAAATTACTCTGCTCTATCAATTCCGTACAAGGTTTGATAAAATGTATACCAAAGAAGTTTGTGAACTTTTATATAAATCTGGTGCAAGATATTGTGGTATTTGATTGGAATCAGCATCAGACCGTATTAATGAAGATATATGAAATAAATGAGAAAAACATATCTCTTTATCAGATAAATTAAGATTGATACATAATTTTGACTCTAGTGGAATTTGATTCCATAATTATTCTATTATGTGATTTCCAAGTGAAACAAGATTAGAAAGTATTGCAACTTATAATTTTTTAGTAAAAAATATTAATAATTCTCATTATTATACCACAACTCCAAATATTTTCTGATTAATGAAATGATCATATATTTATGATAATTTAGAAGAGTTTGATATAAAAGTACATAAAGACATGATTAATAATCCTCTGAATCTCAATTTTGAATTTGAATATACCAATTGAGAAAAAAGAGATTTAAAATTATACAGAGTACTTGCAGAAAAAATACATACTGAACAATTTACTCCTTGGTTAAACGGAAATGAAAATTTTAATTCATCCAAAGATTTTTGGGATTTTATAGATAGATCAAACTATTTTTATAAAATGAAAATGATATATAAAGATAATCCTTATATATGATTTAAAAATATAAATAAAAATGTATTGAAATTAGAATTTGAAAATATATTAAAAGAAAAATTTGATCTCTCAACTTGACTTTTAATAACTGATACAAGTCATGCAGAAATTACTGTATATGATTGGATAAATTTTTATGAATGTACTCTACCTATAGAATATAAGCCATTTATAGAAAATTATAATTCTAGTATTTCTCTTCAAGAAAATATTGAAAATAACTCTATAAAAAATACTACCACCTTTATCATGATATTGATAAAAAATAGACTTTTAACGCATAAAACACATGGATAATGATATCATAGTTCATACTTTATTTTGGTGTGCCTTTTTATGAATCAATTTTATGATTATTTACCAAGATATAAAGTATAAAGTAATTAAGAATATATTCATTATCCTACTTTTATTACTTTTTTGATTATTTTATATTTTTTCTGATTTTCAATACAATATATTTTTTTTCTTGTATTTTTTTATAAATGTACTCATATTACTTATTTTATATGGATATAAAATACTTCCCGGATGAGACATAAAATATATATTAGTTCTTTCATTATTTTTATGAGATAAAATCGGTTATTTTTTATGAGGAATTTCTATCGTTATTTTTTGTAAAATACTCATTGAATCTATCGTTTATGTTACAAAAGTCTGAGTAAAAAAATTTTTCAATATTTCAAATGATTTTTCTTTATTAAGTTTTGTATGAAAAATAGCAGGAATTTTAAACATTTTTTTTATCATACAAATACTTTATGGGACAATATATTTTTTAGGATATTGAGAATTTATCCAGTCTATTTATGTATTTTGGACGATAAGTATGTTTATATTTATTTCTATTTTTAAATTAGGATACAAAAAAATTCTCTCTGATACAAAATATAAAAACATTATTTTATGAATCATATATACAAGCATATTTTTAGTATTTTTATATGGATTATTCAATCAATATATTCTCTTTTCATGGCAACAATTTTTCTTTTTTATACTTACTATATCTCTTATATCATGATTAATAGGAGGAATTCGTATTATGATAGAAGAAAATGAACAAAAATTTATTCATATTGATGAATTAAAAGCTGGGATGAAAGTAGATAAAGATTTCCTTATGTTTATATTTTGACAGTATAATAGTATAGTAAAACTCTTAGTCGAAAAAAAAATTATTCGATGAAAAAAATTTTTCGATCTTTTTCAAAATCCAGTTACCTATGAAACAGCTCATAGAATTAAGAAAATATATCATGTAATCAATCAAAGGAATATAGAAGAAAAAAATGGTTATACTATATTGTATCAAATAAAAATATACAATTCATTTTCTTTTTGACCTTATATTTTTTTAGTTTTCCTGTGATTATACATATTCCATAGTTTATAAAAAAGCTTTTGAAAAATTTTTCAAAAGCTTTTTTAATCTACGAATCATTTTAATTTTTCTTCAAATGTTTCAAGTGAAAAATCACGTGCTCTATACTCACAATCATATCTCATTTCAATACATTTTTCAGGAGTTAACTCTTGCACCGCTGAAATAATATCTTCTACTTTTGCTTCTTTTTCTATTAATATACCTGTTTTTCCATCTATAATAGTTTCTTTGAGTCCTCCATCATTTACTCAAATCACTGGTTTTCCAGCTGCCATACTTTCTACCGGACTCATTCCAAAATCCTCATCAATAGGAATATATAAAGTTGCAATTGCATTTCCAACATATTCAGTAAATCATTCATTTCCAGGAAGAGTTACAAATTGTATATTTTCCTGTCATGAAGCAAGTTCAAATATTTTTTCTTTTTGTGGGTCGTTTTCTCCATAAATAATAATCAGGTTTTTATCAGGCATTTGTTTAAATGCCTCTACAATTTTATCTACTCTTTTTGCATCAGAAAGTCTCGCAAATGAAAGATAATACTCTTTTTGTCATAAAAATCTAAATTCTCCCAAATTTACTGGTGGATAGAGAATATGAGCTTCTACTCATAAAAATTTTTGAATTCTTGATTGAGTATTTTGTGAATTTGTAAGAATAATATCGATTTTTGAAATATCTCTTTCATACATGGTTCTAAATATTTTACAGGCGATTTTAAAAATTCATTTTAGATATTTTGGGACTTTTTCCAGATATAAATCATGTAAATCATATAAATATCTGGGTGGAGTATGACAATAATAAATCTTTTTTTGATCTTTATTACAATTCATAACCGCACTAATACTATCTCAAGAAAAAATAACCGTATCATATTCACGTAAAAATCTTGTTTTCAATAAAAATGCTCATTTTAATTTGATATGACGAAATCATTTTTTAAAGATTTCACTGGAAAGTGGAATCATTTTTCACTCAAATCATTCTTTTCTGAGATCAAAACTTCCACGTGAAAAAAATCAAGACGCGATATCAGCTTTTAGGGCTTTTGCCATCATCATAATAAGCCTTTCTCATCATCATTTATATAAAAACGTGTCGTGAAGAATAATTGATTTTTTAGACATACTTTATGTTAAAGATATAAAAATTGAAAGCATTATACAAAAATACTTTCAATTTCAAATTTAATTGATTTTCTGCTTTAATTCAGAAAGTAAATTGAGTGCCTGAATGGGAGTAACATCATTAATATTTATCCCTTTTAATACTAACTCTACCTCACTTTCTTTCTCTCTATAAACAATTTTTTCTTTTATTTCTGTACCAAAATTTCACAAAGTCATTTGAGAAAAAGTATTTTTTCTTTCAAAATTTGATAAAAAATGATTTGCTTCATTTATAACAGAAGGTGGAAGTCATGCCAATTTTGCTACCTCTATACCATAACTTTTTTTTATACTTCCAGGAATAATTTTTCTTAAAAAAACAATATTCTCTTCATTTTCTGAAACTGCGACTGAAAAATTTGATACTCAAGACAATTTTTTTGATTCATCTACAAGTTCATGATAATGCGTAGCAAATAAAGTTTTTGCCTTAATATTATTATGATTTTCTTTTAATATAGCCCAAGCAAGACTCATCCCGTCATAGGTTGATGTTCATCTCCCAACTTCATCAATAATCACAAAGCTATTTTTGGTAGAATTATTTAATATATTTGCAACCTCTTGCATTTCTACCATAAAAGTTGATGATCAAACAAACAGATTATCACTAGCACCTACCCTTGAAAATATTTTATCAGTAAGAGGAATTATTGCTTGTTTTGCTGGAACAAAACTTCCCAAGTGTGCCATTAAAATAATCAGTGCATTTTGTCTCAAATATGTCGATTTTCATCACATATTTGGTCATGTAATAATATTAACAAAATCTTTTTGTGAAAAAAATAAATCATTGGCTATAAAATTCTTTTCTATTTTTTCCACCACAGGATGTCTTCATCAAATAACCTCTAAATCATACCCAGTATGTATTTTTGGTTTTATATAATCATTTTCATATGCTATATAGGCTAAATTTGTAAGATAATCTATATCAGCAATTTGTTGAGAAGATCTTTTAATTGAATGAAAATCTTGTAATATTTTTCACGAAATATCTTTAAAAATCTGGTACTCTTTTTCATATAAAAGACCTTCTGCATTGATAATTTTTGATTCAAACTCTCTAAGTTCTTGAGTTGTAAAACGCAAAGCATTCACTAAAGTAGTTTTATGAACAAAATGTTCCGGAATTTTTGCTTTTTGAGAAAGGGGTACTTCTATAAAATATCCTGATGCTGAAGTATACTTGATTTTTAAAGTAGTAATTCAAGTATCTAAGACTAATTTTTGAGTATAATCATTCAACCATTCATGAGAGTGGTTTACTAAATTTCTTAATTCATCTATTTCATTATCAAACCCATCTTGAATAATTCCTCCCCCGGTAATCAAATTATTTGCATCAACTTTTATTGCTGAATCTATAAGTGAAATGATTTCTTGTAAGCTTTGCATATTTTCAGTTGAAAATTTAAAATTTATCATATAATCAAACTATAATTACTTTTTAGTTATTTTCAAATAAAAGATGATAAAAGTTTTGCAAAGTGATACTATTATTGATGTAGTAAATAAAATTAATAATAGTGAGGATAAAGAGCTTTTAATAGAATTTCCTTTTTGACATAGTATTTTAAATAATTACATGTCATTAAAAATTCTCAAAAATAAAGCCTGAGAAAAAAGAATTACTATTTTAACTCATGATATATCATCAAAAAAAATAGGAGCTCCTTTATGAATTAATTATTCTTTAGTAAAAGATAGCGAATTTCACAAAGAAAAAAACTTAAAACAAGAATTACTAAAACATAATTTTACTTTTTTTGAATATTTTATTTTTGCTATTAAAAAATATATTTCAAGATTTGTACAATTCCTTGGTAAAAAAACATGAATTAACACACTTAAATACTATAATCCCTATAACAGAGTAAGAAAGTCTTGAGTATTATTTTTACTTTTCTGACTCATGACATCTATATGAATGCTTGTGTTTATATTTTACTTTGCTGTTTCAAAAACATTTATAGAAATAATTCCTGAAATTAGTGTAAAAACAAAAGCTATTAATATTATTTATGAAGAAACAGCTGGAGAATTAAGCATGATATCAAATGAGTTGAAAGTTCCCATTAAAAAAATATCTCAAAGTGTAACTCTTGATTATACACATAAAACAACTGGTATTGATTATGATGCTACTGGAAGAGCTATTTGAGAAGTAATATTTATAAATGAATTGAAAGAAGAGCAAGTTTTTAGACCTTCTACAAGGCTTTTAAATAAAGATGGTCTCATTTTTGAAACTCAAGATTGGGTAAGAATTCCAGGAAGAACATTAAATGGAAGCTGAGAAACCGTTCTTTGAACAACAACAGCAAAAGTTATTGCTCGTATTTATGACAATGATGGACAATTTATAGGAAGTAAATGAAATCTAAAAGAAGAAAATTTATTTACATTTCCATGACTCAGATTTAGCCAAGATAAAATTTATGCAAAATCTGTAGGAGAATTTACAGGTTGAGAAGATAATATCACCTATATAGTAAGCGATAATGATGAAAAAAATGCCAAGCAAATTCTTGAGGAAATGTTAGAAAAACAAGCGATGAGTACTCTCAAAACAAAAATAGAAGAAGACAATAAAATTTTTTGAGTAAAATACGAAATTCTTCCTATAAAAGATGTATTGAAATATAAAAATCTCTCTATTAAAACTATTCCTAAAGAAATTAAACCTTGAGAAAAAATTGAAACTTTCACACTTCAGGGAGAAATTACTTTAGAAACATATGTTTATAATAAAACTTCTGTGTTAAATTTAATGAGAAATGTTATCAATGATAGTTTACTTTCATGAACTGATAAACTTATAATGATAGATGAGAATTCTCTTAGAATGACAGTAATTCTTGATAAAATAAATAATCCACTTACCATAAAATCAACTACTGAAGTAGATATTGGGCTCAGTTATGATTTTGATAATAATGCGAATAATTATAATCAAAGATTAAAGGCACTTATTCTTTGACTTGATAATGATGAAGCAAAAAACATTCTCCTGAATGAATGAAAAATAAGTAATATTAATATTAAAAATACTCCATTTTTTATAAAAAGAGTTTCTTCAAATGTTGATAATATCATAATGAAAATCAGATCAAATTAATGCTATTAATAAGAATAATTCTCATTTAAATTTGACATTTGAAAAAATAGTTTACAATAACTGCATATGTATTGTAAACTATTTTTTTATGAAAACACATTTTTATACTCAAGATATTATAAATATTTGTGATAACAAACACCTTACTGTGGATGAGATTTTTTTGTATATTTCAGAAAAATATCCTTCTGCTTGAAAATCTTCTATTTATAGAAATGTAGAAGAGCTGGCATCTGAATGAATGTTAAAAAAAGTGGTTGGAGCCAGTAAAAAAACATATTTTGAAAAATCAAAGGCACCTCATATTCATCTTGTTGATGAAATAACTGGTGATATTATTGATATGGATATAACATCAATTCCAGATTTTCAACTTCCAAAATGATTTACAGCAAATAATTATGATATAAAAATTTTTTGACAATTTACAAAATAAAAAATCCTATAGGATTTTTTATTTTGTAAATATTTGAACTATTTTTTGAAATTCTTTTAGTTCTTGATGTTGTAAAATAATTTCTTGAATTCATAAAAGAGTATAATATCCTTCTGCATGTTTTTTTTCATTTTTTAAAATTTCTTCTGCTTGTTGTGATGAATTTCATTTTCAAACTAAATTTCAAAAATATCTATTTCTTGAATTTCAAAAACAAGTTGCTATCAAATCCCCACCAAGAGAAAAATCTGAAAATTCTATATTTTTTTCTCATCAAAGTTTTTCTAAGAGAACAGGAAGTTCTTTATATAATTCACAAAAATAATATCAAACAGATGACATTCCAAGTCATCTCCCTTCTAAATATCACATATAAAGTGCAAATATATTTTTAAAACTTCCAAAAAGTTCCATATTTTTTGTATGTTCAGAAAGGGAAATTTTAAGATTTTGATTTTCAAAAATATTTTTAAGTTGTTGTGATACTTCTTTATTTTTACATCATATTTGTGCTCAAAGAATCTTTTCTTCAACAAGTTCACTTGCTATCATTCCACCTGAAAGTATGGCATAATTATAATCCATATCTCATAATTTTTTTTCTAAAATATCACTTGGAGTTTCTAGTGTTTGATTGTTAATTCATTTTGAAAGGTTTAAAAATGTAACTCAAGGAGCAAAAGAATATTTTATACTATTCATAAAATCACCAACAAATTGGGCTGGAATTGCTATAATTACTAAATCAAACTCTCATAAATTATCTAAATTATCTAAAAATACAACGTTTTCTGGTAACTTTACTCCATGAAAAAAATATGGATTTTCTCTTGTATTTTTTAAATATCCTCAGACAAATTCATCTTTTTCATAAGCAAAAAATATGGTATTTGGGTTAGTTTTTGCTACATGTTTTAGTATGGCAAATCAAAAGGCTCATACTCAAATAATTATTGTTTTCATAAAGTTTGGTTTTTATAATGAACTAATTTATAGCTTGTTTCTCATTTAGATATGGATATAACATCAAATTGTATTTTTTCAAAATTAATATGATGTGTCATACAATAATATTCTAAAGTTTTTTGTATCTTAAAAAGTTTATTTTTTGAAATGGATTCTTCTCAGGTTCAAAAAATTGTATTTGTTCTATACTTCACTTCAAAAAAAATAGTTTTATCATCTAATTGAGCGATTATATCTATCTCTCAAAAAGTCGAAAATTTAAAATTTATTTCTTGTATAGTATATCATTTTTGTTTTAAATATTCTATAGCAAGCAATTCCCCCTTATCTCAAGATTTTTTCATATGCTAAAATTAAGATTTGTTTGATTTTTTTTCTTCTTGTTTTGATATCTCTCAAAGAATTTTTTGTGTTATATATTCAATTGGTAATATTTCTCCATTTTCTACACAATCTATTTTTACCCAATCATCATACATTTCCACTACTTTCATAGCTTTTTTCCATGCATTTTGTAAATGGTTGATGTCTTCTTCATGAAGATCCATTTTTTTTCATCCTTTCAAATAATTTCTTTCCTCTTTTTGTAACACCAATTTTTGGCTTACTTCTGGAGTCACATTAAGAAAAATAACTTTATCTGGCATAGGAATTCAAAAAATATTGTATTCTAAATCATATAACCAATCAAGAAATTCTTTTGCTTCATCATCATTTTCGATTTTCCCTGTTTGGTGAATCATACTTGCTGAAACATAACGATTTGAGATAATATAATCATATTCATCAAAATCTACATATTTTTTATCCATCATAGAATCATATCTATCAATAGCATAAAAAATAGATGCGAGTTTTGGAGAAAGTGTTTTTCCATATTCTCAATTTAAGTATTTTTGAACCATAAAAGAAGAAGTGTGATCATATCTCGGGTAATCAAGTATTTTTACTTTTTTACCTTGTGATTCAAAATGTTTTCTTAAAATCTCAACCTGAGTCCCTTTTCAACTCCCATCAATTCCATCAATAACAATGAACATATTTTTTTATTTAGAAAATATTGCTTCTTAGTATAGTTATTTTTTGCAAAATAAAAGTTTTTATGATATAATAAGCTAAATTAGTATTAATACAAAATTATGATAAAACCTATAGAAATAACTGATATTTCTGAAAAAATTTCAGGATTAGAAAAAATAAAAACTAAACTAAACCCATTATTAATTTCTGTTATTTATGAAAGATTTGAAACTCCCACAGAACAAACAAAGAAAGAAGCTTTTTTTGCTGAATATGATATGTTAAGTCAAAAAGAAAAGATAGAATATAGAAATTTTATCAGAAATGTTCTTATAGATATGAGTGAAGAAATGGATTTGTCTGAAGAAAATAATGATGATATACAACAATTACAATCTGTTTTATCACAAATGAAAAAAATGGATAGATATGAAATATATGCCTGAGTCTTAAATCACTCTCAAAAAACTTCAGTTCCAGAAATGATTTCAGAACCTAAATTTTTCATTGTTTGATGAACTATTTCATGAAAATGAGAAAATATCAATATTGGAAGTCTAGAATATCCAAAACTTAATCAATTTAATAGTCAATGAGAATATGAACTTGAACTTGATATCTATATGCCAAAACTCTCACAAGAAGCAGTAAATGCACATTTTCCAAGTAAACTTATCATTTCAAAAGAACAAAATTGACAATACGCTATATATAATCAAGATAGAGTAAAAGAAACTTCTGTAAAAATAAAAAATGGTATCTTACAATTTAGTATTCCAGGTCTACAAAAAACATTTACTCTTCAAATAAAAGAGTAAAAAGACTTTCTCTTGAAGAGAAAGTCTTTTTACTTTACTTTTTAATAAAAAAAAATACACTTTAAAAAGATATTTCATTTTTAACAATTATGTCACAAGTAGAAGAACTCGAAGCAAGTATAGATATAGTGGAATTGGTAAAAAAATATACCAACTTAAAAAAGGCCGGAGTGAATTATAAAGCTCTTTGCCCTTTTCCTGGTCATAATGAAAAAACTCCTAGTTTCGTTGTAAGCCCATCAAAGCAAATTGCTCATTGTTTTTGATGCCATAGATGATGAGGTCCTTTGAAATTTATTATGGATGTAGAAAATTGTGACTTTAAAGAAGCCATGGAAATACTCTCCTCAATTACATGAATTAAACTCAAAGGATATGATAAAGAAAGAGAAACATTAAGAAAAAATGTATATTCTCTTTTTAAAGATATTGTCAGATATTATAAAAAAAGTCTAGAAAACAATCCCTGAGTACAAAAATACCTTATTGATAGATGATTAAGCACCGAAAGTATCAATACTTTTGATTTTTGATATGCTGATAGTGGAGTAGAACTTTATAATTATCTCAAACAAAAATGATATGATGATGAACTTATCAGTGAAAGCAATGTTTTTTGAGATTTAAAAACAAGAAGAGATAAATTTATTGGTAGAATTATATTCCCTCTTAAAAATATTCGCTGAGATATAGTAGGACTTGCAGGAAGGATTATTCATAACGGAGAACCAAAATACTTAAATTCTCCCGCATCACAAATCTATGATAAATCGAGTATACTTTATGGATTATTTGAAGCTAGGTGAGAGATAACTAAAAAAGATTTCATTATTATCACTGAATGATATATGGATACTATTGCTCTTCATCAAGCATGATTTAAAAATACGGTGTGTGTCAGTGGAACAGCTCTTACAGAAAAACATATTTGAGTGATAAAAAAATTAACCTCTAAAATATATCTTTGTTTTGACAATGATAATGCTTGAGCACAAGCTACAAAATTATCTATAGAAATGCTAAAAAATAAAGATTTAGAAGTAAAAATTATTTCTCTTGATTGAGGAAAAGACCCAGATGAAATCATAAAATCTGGAGGAGATTTTCAATCCTTTATTGATTCTGGACTTTCTCCTATTTGATATCATTTAAAGCAATTACAAGAAACATATAGTTTACAAGATAAAAAAGAAATGTTAAAAAAACTTTTAGAAATTGTTAAAAACTACCAAGATAATATAGAAAAAGATTTTTACCTCAAAGAGATTTCTAAAAAATTAGACATAAAAATTGATATCATATATCTTGAATACAATAAAACAAAATTAGAAAAAAGAGCTTGAGAATTTGAAATACAAGTTTCACATAAACTTACCAGTGAAGATCTTATTATTTGATATATCATAAAATATCCAGAAAAATTTTCTTTTATTTCTGAACATATTACATTTCATACATATTTATGAATAGATTTACAAAATATTTTGGAAAAATGACCAAAAATTATTGATCAATTTGAGTTAAGTAAAAAAAATCACTACTTAGCTCTTTCTCAAAGTGACGAAGCGTTAGAAATAAAAGCTCAACTTGAGAATTCTTGAGTAAAAAATGAAGATAAAATTGACTCTATTATACTAAAAACTATACAAAAACTGAATAAAGATACTCTTAAAAATGCTGAGTGAAAAATAAAACAAAGAATAAACTCCTGAGATGAAGATGCACTTGCCGAGTATAAAGAATTGTTAAAAATAAAAAAATAGTTGAATTTTATTTTTTTTCAATACAATGATGGTGTTGTGTTTACTATAAAAAATTTAGTAAAATTAAATGAAAAGTAATAAAAATAAATAAACTATTTTCTCCCTTCAATAAGATAAGAAGGTGTTTTTTTGTTTATTTTCTTAATAATATATGTATTTCTTAACCTAATTTTTATGTCAAAAAAATCAACCCAAGAAGAAGAAAACCTAATTGAAGAAATAAATTTAGATGAAATAGTTTTTGAAGAAGAAACTGAGGAAAAATTAGAACCTACAGAAGATGATTTATGGGAAGAAGAGTTAAGTTTAGAAGAGGATTATGAATGAGATGATAAAAAATTAGAGAAAGGGCTGAAAAAAATGCCTGTTGATAGATCTGAAGATAAAAGAAGACTTGGGAAAGGACTTCAAAAATTTATTGATGTTGAAGTACCTAAAGAAATTCTTGATGGAATGCCAGAAGATATTCAAGAGCTCATGAGAAAATGAAAAAAAGATGGAAAAATAACCCAAGATGAGATTATGGCTGCCCTTCCTCAAGCAGAAGATGATTTAGATCTACTTGATGAAATTTATGTGAGATTTTTACAACTCAAAATTGAAATAGTTGATACTCTTGATAAAGATAACCTTTTTGATGTTGAAAAAAAAGATACTGAAGAAGATGTTGAAAAAGCAACTATTTCACTTTCTGAAATTAGTGATGATAGTATAAGAATGTATCTAAATGAAATTTGAAGAGTCAACCTATTAACAGCGGAAGAAGAAATTGATCTTGGAAGAAAAATAAAAAAATGAGACCAAGAAGCAAGAAAAAAACTTGCTGCTGCCAACTTAAGACTCGTAGTTTCTATTGCAAAAAAATATATGTGAAGAGGACTTGGACTTCTTGATCTCATTCAAGAATGAAATGTGGGACTCTTTAGAGCAGTTGATAAATTTGACCCTGATAAATGATTTAAATTTTCTACCTATGCTACTTGGTGGATTAGACAATGAGTAACAAGAGCCATAGCTGATCAAGCAAGAACTATAAGAGTACCTGTTCACATGATTGAAACTATTAATAAATTTACTCATACCTATAGAAGACTTACTCAAGAGCTTACTCGTGAACCTCTTATGGAAGAACTAGCAACAGAAATGGATATGGATATAAGAAAAGTAAGACAAATTATGCGTATTTCTCAAGATATCCTTTCCCTTGATGCCCCAGTTGGGAGTGAAGAAGATACCTCACTTGGAGATTTTATTGAAGATGACAAAAATCTTACCCCAGATAAAGAAACAAATATGACTCTTCTGAAAGAAAATCTCTATGAAATGCTTGACTTTTTAACTCCTAGAGAAAGAAAAATAATCATTATGAGATTTGGACTTGATGGATGAGATGTTCATACATTAGAAGAAGTAGGAAAAGAGTTTTGAGTAACCAGAGAAAGAATTAGACAAATTGAAGCAAAAACTCTTGAAAAACTTAAAGACCACCCAAATGCTGATAGAATTAAGTTTTTCTAAATTAAGGAAACATAAAAGTTAGGAAGTCTAACTTTTATGTTGCTTTTATACATTTGACATTATAAAAAAATAATTAATAAATTATAAAAATAGATGAATATGATTCACCAAGTAAAAATATGTGACGAAAAAAAATGAGTATGTCCCCATATAGTAAATTTAGATAAATCTGTAAAAGATTTAGCCGAATGAGTACAGTTAATTGTAGAACAAATTTCTAGTTGAAATATAACACATGATGCTGAACAAATTATTACATCTCTTCAATTAAATATCCCAATAGAGGAATTAAAATCCCTCATACAATCTCTTAGTAATGAAATCATTAGTAAACAAAATATTATGATACAAAAAATACAAACGTTGCAAGAAAATATAGAGGAATTAGAAAAGGATCATCTTACTTGAGTGTATACAAGACATAGATATCAAAGAGATTTTTGAAATCTAAAACAAAGTCTTATTGAAAAAAAATATCCTTTTTCTTGTGCAGTAATAGATATAGATAATTTTAAAATAATAAATGATACTTATAGTCACTTATGATGAGATAATGCTCTCAAATACCTCACTGAGATATTAAAATTACAATTCTGAGATCAATGTATTTATAGGTATGGGGGAGAAGAATTTATAATATTATATAAATGAAATAAAGAAAAGCTCTATAAATGACTCTCAAAAGTTTTAGATTTTTTAAATCAAAAAAATATAAAAAGAAGTATTAATTTTTCTATAACCTTTTCTTGATGAATTACTGAGTGTAAAATAGATGATAGTTATGAAAGTATTTTTCAAAGAGCTGATGAGCTTATGTATAAAGCAAAAAGAAATGGTAAAAACCAAATTTACATAAAATAA
>DKNE01000019.1 GCA_002470645.1 Patescibacteria group bacterium UBA7396 | reverse complement strand
GGTCTTTTTACTTTTTTATACAGTAATTTCGCTTGGTTTTAAATCTAAACTACTTGCAAATTCAGTTCTGATTTCTAGGAGAATTCCTTCTAATATTTCCATACTTTCTATAGTTACTAATCTTTTTCTATAAGCCGAAACTCAAGGAAATCATTTGAGATATTGAACGAGATGTTTTCTGATATCTAGGGTTGCTTTTTTTTCTCATTTTGAGAGAAAAAGAGCATTGGCATGAAAACTCATCATATCAAGAATTTCTCTCAAACTTGGTTCATATCATCCAGGTACAAAACACCAAGGATTTCAAAAACTTCCTCTTCCAATCATAAAACCATCTAGTTTTACTTGCTTATCAGGAGAATATATTTTTGCCATACCATCATCAAAATTTTCAACATCTCCATTACAAATAACAGGAATTCAAACATGTTTTTTGAGTTCATAAATTTGTGTAAAATCAGCAAATCCAGTATAGGCTTGTTTTGCCGTTCTTCCATGAACAGTAATGAGTCCAGCTCAAGCACTTTCTAATCCTTTTACAAAATCTATAAGTGTTTCTGCCCCATTCCATCCAAGACGAGTTTTTACAGAAATAGGCAGGTGAGTCGCTTTATTGAGAGTTTCTACTATTTCAAAGGCTGTATCACGGTTGATTATTAAACCAGATCCATGTCAACTACTTACTACTTTTTTTGCTGGACATCACATATTTACATCAATACCTGCGACGTTATATTTTTCAATAATCTTTGCAGCTTTTGCAAATTTATCAGGGTCTTTTCAAAAAATTTGTATAATAAGAGGTTTTTCTATATCTTGATGAGGAAGAACACTATCAGCTAAAAATTTTGAATGCACAAGCCCATCAGCTGAATAAAATTCACTTACACACATCACATCAGGATTTACTTTTTTATTTACTTGCCTATAGGCACTATCAGTATATCCATCCATAGGAGCAAGAAATGCTATTGGTCATTTTTCACTTAATTTTTTCCAAAAATCTTTCATTGATTTATAATTATTTTTAATACAACAAGGATTATATTGATTTTTTTTATATTTCAATTTTTATATTTCAAAACATTTTCTCTAAAGTCAAACTCATTTTCTTCATTTATAAAAAAATATATGCTACAATATAACTATACATTAATTTTAGCTTTAACTAAGGTGCATATGTCAGAATCAATTTTAACTGAAAAAAAGAAATATTCAAAAATTTTAAAAGATTATTATCATTTTAATACGAAAAATAAAGCTACTGGGCTTATTTTATTACAAGATGAGGCAAGTATAGATTTTTTACTTGATGGATTAGAAGTATTGTCATGTGATTTTGTAGTAAAGACTAAAAAACAACTTTGAGCAAAACTCAATATTGTAACTTCATGAGAAATTAAAAAAGATTTACTGATGTGATTTGATTTTGTCGTGAGTGATAATGAAATGGAGGGATTATGAGAATATTTTAAACTTGGTATCGTACCTATTTTACCAAATAATAATCACCTTTCGGGGATTTTAAAAGAATTTGATCCCCTTCAAAGCGAATGAAATAGTTTTTTTTATCTGAACCAAAATAAATGGTCTTTATATGCATCTGTCATAAGATATTTAGAAAATTATAAATTTCCCTATGATAATAGAAATTTAGTTAAAAATGTAATGAGTATTTAATTATGGAAACACCACAAAATCAAGAACAAGAAGTAAAATCAGTTTTACCACCTTCAATTACTGGACTCTTATCTGAAACAAAAGATAAAATCCAATCTACCATTGGAGAAGATATTGAATTATTGTTTCTTGATTTACTTGATGAAATACTCCCCGAGCCTATAGAGGTAGATGAATTTTGAGTAGAAGGACAAAAAGTAATTAAGTATAATTTTTGACAGTATTGATATTATAAGATAGAAGTAAAGTCAAATATTATTTCTATTCAAATGATACAAATGCCTAAAAAATGACCAGAAGCAATGTTAAGTATTATAAGATATGCATATGAAAATGGTCTCACAAAAATAAAGTGAGAAGCAAATCCTCAAAAAAAGAATTCTCCAGATATGAATAGGAGATTAAAATTATTGATATCATTTTATACATCTTTTTGATGTAAGCCAGATTTGTATTCTTGAACTGGAGGACAATATATGATGATGAATTTATCTGAACCTGGATTATTAGAAGTACTTTATAAAAAAACAAAAATTTTTAAAGAAACCTGAAAATGGCCTATTTTATATATAAAATAAATCAAAAAAAGTAGAATGTTCTACTTTTTTTAAAATTCATTTATATTCTGCGAGTAGAGAGTTCTTGAGCTATTTTTTTTATACTTTCACTTGCTTCTAAAAGTGCACTATAGGCTTTTTGTAATCTATTTAAAACTATTATTGGGTCTTCTCATCTTTCAAGAGCATCTCTATAAGAGGCTTTATTCATATTATCAAAAGATCAATCATTTTTAATAATATCTTCTGCTTGTAACTTCCTGAGTACTGAAAGAGGATTTTCTCATTTATTCAGAGCATTTCTATAATGAGTTTTATCAATATGTGGGAAATAAGTATCACTTCTAATCATACTTTCTGCTTTTAATGCTTCTAAAACAATATCAGGATCCGCTCATTCATCAAGTGCTTTTATATAGCGTCTTTTATTTACATTTGGAAAACTTAAATCACTTCTGATGATATTTTCAGGATGCATTTTAGCATCTATAGGAACAGGAATGTTCTTATTTCACATGAAAAAATGCATTAAATATTAAATTAATATGTATTATACCATAAAATATTTTTTGTCAAAAAATAAATATTTTACAAAAATCTTTTGACTTACTTTAAAAAAAATATAAAAGTGAATGTAAAATTTAGTATTAGCTTTTTTATATGGCAAAAAATCTTGTGATAGTGGAGTCTCCGGCAAAAGGAAAAACGATTGAGAAATTTTTATGAAGTGATTTTAAAGTAGTAGCATCAATGTGACACATCAGAGACCTTCCTGAAAAAACGCTTGGAATTGATATCGAAAATGGATTTATTCCAGAATATGGAATTACAGAGGAAAAGAAAAAAACAGTAGATGGACTGTTAAAACTAGCAAAAACTCACCCAAGTATTTGGATAGCAACGGATGAGGATCGTGAATGAGAAGCTATCGGATGGCATCTTTGTCATATTCTATGACTTGATCCTGAAAATGTAAGAAGAATCGTATTTCATGAAATCACTAAAGAAGCCATTACTCATTCTATCAAAAATCCAAGAAATATCGATGTAAAACTGGTAGATGCTCAACAAGCGAGAAGACTTTTAGATAGACTTGTTTGATATAAAGTTTCGCCTATTTTATGGAAAAAAATCAGAAAATGACTTTCTGCTTGAAGAGTGCAATCTGTTGCTGTAAAACTGATTGTTGAAAAAGAAAGAGAAATAAAGAATTTTAAACCAGAAGAAGCTTGGAAAATATTTGCAGAACTTGAGTACAACAAAATAAAATTCAAAACACTGTTTACGAAACTAGATGGGAAAAATAAAAACTTAAAATCAAGAGAAGATATTCAAAAATTCCTTCATATATTATTTCAAAATATACCAGAAATAAAAGAAACAAAAAATAAACAAGGATACACTGAACTCACTATTTCTCAAACGCTCAACTTTGTACTGAGTAGCGTTGATACAAAAGATAGTAAAAGAAGCCCAGGAGCTCCTTTTACGACTTCAACTTTACAACAAGAAGCTTCAAGAAAATTTGGTTTTGGAGTAAAACAAACGATGATGATTGCTCAAAAACTTTATGAATGAGTTGATCTTGGAAATGGAGAAAGAACGGGACTTATTACCTATATGAGAACCGATAGTGTAAATCTTTCAGAAAATGCGCTTGGACAAGCTGGAAAATTAATCGAAGAAAAATTTGGAAAAAATTATCTAAAAATCAGAAAATATAAGACAAAAGCAGCAGGAGCTCAAGAAGCCCATGAAGCGATTCGTCCAACCTATCTTTCGACTACTCCAGAAAGTTTGGCTTCTATTTTAGATCCACAAGCTCTCAAACTCTATACTCTTATCTGGAAAAGAACCCTTGCATCACAAATGGAAGATGCTATTGTTGAAGTGACTACTTTCAATTTTTCACCAGAACATAAATCAAATCAAGAATGGATTACCAAAGGAGAAGTTTTAAAATTCGACTGATTTATGAAACTCTATGTGGAGTCAAGCGATGACGAAGCAGAAGATGAAGAAAGTACTGTTCTTCCAAGTATAGATGTTGGAACGCTTATTCCATCAAAAAATCTCATTTCTACACAATCATTTTCTCGTCCTCCAGCAAGATATACCGAAGCTTCTCTCGTAAAAAAATTAGAATCAGAATGAATCGGAAGACCTTCCACCTATGCTCCAACTATTTCAACTATTATCGATAGAGGATATGTGGAAAAAGTAGAAAAAAAATACCTTTCACCAACTGAAATTGCTTTTATAGTGAATGATTTCTTAGAAGAATATTTCAAAGAAATGATGGATTATAAATTTACAAAAAATGTAGAAGAAGAATTTGATGAAATTGCTGAGTGAAAACTCAAATACGATAAAATGCTTGAAAAATTTTGGGTAGGAACTTTGAAAAAAGATATAGAAAATGCTGGAGAAAATGCTGAAAAAGTCATAGAAAAAGTAGGAAAAGCTTGTCCGAAATGTTCTCAAGACTTGATCTATAGATTTTCAAAAGCTGGAAAATTCATTGGATGTTCTGGATATCCAGAATGTGATTATATCGAACAACCTCAAGAAGAAGTCGATAGATTGGCAGGACTCAGAGCAAAATATGAAGGAAAACCTTGTCCAGATGGAATTGAGGGAACCATAGTAGTAAAAACAGGAAGATTTGGGCCTTTTCTTGCATCGAGTGAGTATCCAAGAGTCAAATGGATAGGAAAGATAGTTTCAGAAAAAGACGAGGTTTTAGAGCAAATTTTAAGAGAAAAATGATTGTTAGTCGATGCTGAAAGTGGAGAAAAGCTTGTAGTGAAAAATTCAAAAAGAGGACAATTTCTTGCAGCTAAAAATTATCCTGCTGTAAAAATAGCAAAAAATATACCAAAAGATGTTTGGGATGAACTCAAAAAAAGAACAGAAATTACAGAAGAATAAATATTTATTTAAACTATGATACATTTTTTATGGAAAGTGTCTTTTTGGACACATATCATGAGATGAAGCTTAGTATTAGCTATATGATGGTCAATCTTTGAAGCAAACTGGGCAATTTTGTTTGTCGTTTTGCTGACTTTAGGATTAACCTATATTCATCTCATTTTTAAAAGATACAATATAATTATTCCACCTATTTTTCAATTGGTGCTGATATTTTTCATTTATTCATCACTTTTTTTGTGAGATATTAATCAATTTTATTATATTTTTCCTTGGTGGGATATCGTCTTACATAGCTTTGCGGGACTGGCTTTATGATTTATCGGTTTTTTGATACCGTATATTTTTTATAAAACCAGAGAATTTAAAGCCCCAGCGATGATGATAGTATTATTCGGTTTTTGTTTTGCGGTAACTCTCGGAGCACTTTGGGAAATTACTGAATTTACTCTTGATAGTATATTTGCGCTTGATATGCAAAAAGCGAGAAATTTGTGAATATTGGATGAAAGTTTTAATTCAAGACTTGGAGTAAAAGATACGATGAATGATCTGATACTCGATACTCTTTGAGCATTGATAGCTTCTGTGTTTGGATATTTATATCTGATTGGATGAGAAAAGGGAAGAATTTATAAAAAATTGATTGAACTGTTTGAAAAATCAAATAATTGGTTTGAGCATTCAAAGGAAAAATTTTTAGGAAAATAAAAAAAGATTTACACGAGGTAAATCTTTTTTTATTTTCAAAGATGATTTTATCTTCTGAATGATTTTTTTCTTTCTCCAGAAAAATTATTTTTTGGTGCAGTTGGTTTTTTAGGAGATGGCTTTCTTTGCGTTTGCTTTTTTGGTGCTGGAGTGGTTCAAACATTTATTTTTACCGCAAAAGGATGGTCTTCTTCTACTTCAATAGTTTTTCAAATAATTTTTTGAATATCTTTTGAATATTTTACTTCTTCGCTATCACAAAAAGAAAATGCAATTCCATTATTTCCAGCTCTTCCAGTTCTTCCGATACGATGAACATAGGTTTCTGGTTCATTTGGAAGTTCATAATTTATCACGTACAATAAATCATCAATATCGATTCCACGAGCTGCGATATCGGTTGCAACAAGCACTCTGGTAGTTTTAGATTTAAAATTAGTGAGTGCTTTTTGACGAGCATTTTGAGATTTATTTCCGTGGATTGCTTCGGCAATGATTCAAGATTTGTTTAAATCTTTTACGACTCTATCTGCTCCGTGTTTGGTACGAGTAAACACGAGAACATTTAATATTTCAGGATTTTTTAAAAGATGAGTGAGTAATAATTTTTTATCAGATTTATTGGTGAAAAATATTTTTTGTTGTACTTTTTCAGCAGTTGATGAAACAGGCGCCACTTCCACTTTTACAGGATTTACGAGTATAGAATTTGCGAGTGATGCAATTTCTTTTGGCATAGTTGCTGAGAAAAATAAAGTTTGTTTTTTAGGTGGAAGTTTTGCTAACACTTTTTTTACATCGTTTATAAATCACATATTGAGCATTCTATCGGCTTCATCTAGGATAAATATTTCAATGTGTTTTAAGTTTACGTATCATTGATTCATGAGATCTAAAAGTCTTCCAGGAGTTGCTATGAGTATATCAACTCAGGCTTCTAGTTTTCTGACTTGAGAGTGTTGAGAAATTCAACCAAAAATCACTGCTTTTTTCAGTTTTAATTCTGATCAATAACTCGTAAAACTTTCTTCTATTTGAATGGCAAGTTCTCTTGTTGGTGTGAGAATAAGTGATTTTATAGTTTTTCAAGTGTGCGATAATTCTTTTTCTCTTGAGAGGATTTGTAAAGTAGGAATCGCAAAAGCTGCTGTTTTTCCAGTTCCAGTTTGAGCACATCCAAGTAAATCTTTTCCAGCTAAAATATGTGGAATGGCTTGAGCTTGGATTGGTGTTGGAGTTGTGTATCACTCTTTTTCAAGAGCGTTTAGTATCGGTTGTATAAGATTTAATTCGTTAAATAACATGGGGTTTTGTGAAAAAATATATTCTTTTTGTAAAGAAGCTTAGTATATTGAAAAAACGTGTTTTGTCTAAAGATTTGGTTTTTTGTGATAAAGTTTTCAAATCTGATTATAATTTATTTTAAAATAAATTATAATGATTGTTATCTTAATATATTAAGATTTTTCTACTTCATAACCATTATAAGGAAAAATATTTTTATTTTTCAAAGTTTTTCAACAAAACCTCGCGTAAGCGAGGTTTTGTTGTTAGTATTTAGAATTCAATCATCTTTTAACAGCCATTTTATATAAAAATCTTGTAATAAAATTTTGATTAAAGAGTTTTGATTGTTTTTTGATACTTCACTTTAATCACATTTCTATGATTCTTTTTGTTTGCTTAGTCATAATATTTTTTAAAATTATATTATTTTGACATCATCAATTTTTAGTTCTAAATCTAAAAGTTTTAAAAATTTTGATAATGTAGTAAGTGAAAGGTTTTGATTTCCTGCTTCTATTCTAGCAATTACTGATTGAGTAGTATCAGCAAGTTTTGCAAGTTCTAGTTGAGAAAGTCATTTCTTTTCTCTGGCTTTTTTGAATCTCTCTGCAATCAAATAATTTAACCAATATTGTTCATAGAGTTCTTTTGCTTTTGGATTTCTTGTAAAAACATCTTTTTTATAATCCTCAAATGCATAAACCATAAGTTGATAGTTAAAAAATAAATATATCATATATGCTATATATTATAAAAATGATTAGAGAAAATCAAGTTTTATTTTGATAAAAAATCATTTTTATAATTTTTTACTTTTTCAATAATAGAATTATCAAGTTTTTGAGTTTTTTTAATAACTCCATCAAGTAAAACTATTTTTTCATTTTCAATAGTAAAATAAAATATTCTTGATATATTTGAAGATTGTTTTATTCTCAATTCATAAATTTTATCTCAGATATATTTTACATCTTCTTGTCATAGTTTATCAATTGCTAATAAATCAATTTTTTGTAAAACTTTTGCATGTAAATCAGGATTTTTCTTTTCTAAATTATTAAGAAAATCAACTACTGGAATTTTTCCATTTTGTTTTTGATAGAATATTATTTGTTTCATAAATACTACATTCTTTTTTATATTCTTATTATATACGAAATATTTTAAATGCAAATATTTTAAAATCCTCGCGAAGCGAGGATTTATTTTGCTCTTTTTTTATCAATTTTTTTCGGTTTAATTATTTTTTCCACTTTTATTTTTGGATCTAAATTATTTTTTTTATTATCATCTTTTTCAGATCTTAAATACTTCTCAATTTTTTTAGGTTTTACTACTTCATATCAAGGTAATTTTCATTTTTCAGCAATTTTTTCTAAATCTGGATTTTTGCTTATCTTTTTAGTTTTTGTATCAATAGTTTTTAAATTCTTTCATTTAGAATTTTCTTTAATTGTTTTTAAAGTTTTCTTTGTTTTTGGCATACGTATATAAAATTAAAAATTAAATTTCTATTGGAAATTTTTTAACTATTCAAATAATTTCAAAATCTTCTCATTCTTTTACTTCTAAATCAGGATAATCTTGATTTAAAGAATGTAAAATATACTTTCAATTTATTTTTTTTATTTTTTTTATTTTAGCTTTTTCATTGTGTTTGATTAAGTATTTATATCACTCTCAACTAAAATTAGGATTATATTCAATTAATAAGTTTTCTCATGTTTTTATTTCTGGCTCCATAGATTTTCATTTTGCCCTAGTAAGAAAGTAATTTTTATAATTTTTATTTGTTAAATTATTTTTATCTAAATCAATTTCAATTCTTTCTCTTGGATACTCTTCAATTACTTTTGCTCAATCATTTCAACATTGTGCCCATCAATAAAATGGGAAAAAAACTTTATTTTCTTCTGGCATTCTTAAAACTTGATAATCTTCTGTAATATATTTATCTTTTATTAATTTTTCTAATCTATTGTAAATTTTTTGTGGGTGATTTATTCAAGTTCTTTCTTGAATATCATTAAGAGTTAAACTCTCAAAATCTGAAACACTATTAATTAAATTTAAAAGTTCTATACTTAAATCATCAAGAGGTTTATTATAAAAAATCATAGTTTATCGAATTAATATTAATTTTTTTTCATAATATTTTATTTTTAATGAAATGCAAATTTTATTACAAAAATTCAAAGTACTCAAAAATTCACAGAATTATTTGACATATTTTTTAAAAATATATACTTAATATTAGATTACAGGTTAAAGCCAAAAATCAACTTATAATCTAAAATAATTTATTTCTTAACTATAGAAAAATGTAAAATACTGATAATTTTAAAAACTTTGAATGGAATTTATAATTTAAATAAAAAAGAAGATGGAAGTAAATAATTTATTAAGAGATTATATTGATAACAATATAAAACCAAAAAAAGAAGAAAATGATTTAATATCAAATTATTATAATGAATTAAAAACATTATTAGAAGAAAATTGATATTATTGTTTTAGAAGTTGAAGTTATGCAAGATGAACTGCAATAACGCCAGTTCATGATTTAGATATAATTTGTGAATGTGATGAAAGTGATATAGCAGATTTTATAAATTCTGAAAAATGAAAATGATTATATAAAAGATTAGCAGAAAAATATTGAGAAGAAAAAATAGATTTTCAAAGTAGTTCTATTTGAATATCTTTTTGACCAAATGATGATGATTTTTGAATAGATATTGTAGTTGCAGTAAAAATGAATGAAATAAATGATTATGGAGATAGTCTTTATAAAGTTCCGAAAATCTTGTTTAAGAATAGAAAACAAAGAAGGGAAATATATAAAAACATAAAAGAAAATTGACTAGATAAAGATTACTTGGTTTTAATAAAATCAGATCCAAAATGATATAAAAAAGAGTTAAAAGAAATTAAAGATAAAAATGATGATATAATTTATGCTACAAGATTTTTAAAAAAATGGAAATGTATTATAAAAGAAGAATTTTATTGAAAAAATGAAAAATGTTTTAAGTCTTTTCATATTGAAGAAGTAGTTAAGAGAACTATTAAAGGAAATATGGAATTAGAGTTATTAGATTTATTAAAAGAAACAATAAAAACTTTTGATTTAACAAAAGCAAATATTCCTGATAGAGCTGATAAAACAATTATGATAGATTCATATATAAATGAGCCAAATTTTAATAAAACAAAATGATTAGTTCAATTAGAAAATATATTTAAACAATTATCAATTTTAAATGAATATAATTTTGAAGATGTTATTAATAAAATTTTCCTTATTAAAAAGGAAATAAGAGAAGTAAAAATAGATACTAAACAAAATTCATATTATGCTATTAACTAAAGAAGATAAAGATTTTATTAAAGAAAAATATTCTTGATTAACAATATGTTGAGATAATTTATTAAAATGAGTTATAAATTTTTCTGCTAGTTATGATGAAGTAAAAAAAATATTTACTATTAATTGAGGATGAGAAAATTTATTAAAGTGAAAGTATGAAATAGAAGTTAGATTTTTTCAAAATAAATTCCCAGAAGTTTTTGAAATAAATTGAAACTTAAAAAGAGGAATGAATTTTCATATATATGAAGATTGAAAATTTTGTTTGACTCATACTTTATATGAAAATAAATATAAGAATAAAACTTTTCAATTTATAATAGAAGAATTAATAATCCCTTTCTTATATAATCAATCTTATAATATTAAACATTGAAAATTCCTTTGGGAATATTGACACTGAATTGAATGAACTTTTGAATATATGACAAATAACAATATTTCTAAAAATGATTATTTATTATGATTAAGTCTTTTTAAAAAAGAATTAGGTAAATTATCAATAAAAGAAATAAAGAATATTTTTTATTCAAATAATAAAATGGAAGATATTTTAAATAATTTAAAATTTTCTTCAAAAGCTAAAAAATGATTTAAAAAATTAAAGTCATATGTTTTAAAACATACAAAATTATTTACTAAAATTTAAAATATGACTTGAGAAATATTAGCAATAGTAACAGATAATTCGACATTATCAACAAATATAAGAAATTGGTTAGAAATATGAGGTATTATATTATGAATATTATGAGTGTTTTTATACTACCTTTTCCCAAAAGTCAGGATGCATTGGAATTTATATTCTAACTTATCAAAAAAAATTTATATATTATTACCTGATGAAAGTGAGGATTATATGAGTGAAGAAATTTCTATAATAAAAAATAGTATTTTTCCTAAAAAAAATATTATAGTTTTAAAATGATATCATTCTTTAAATAAACTTTCGAAAAGTTCATTAGTTATAGTATTTTATATCCCAAATAAGATTAATGAGGATTTTAAAGATAATATTATTTGAAGAGCTAAGCAAGAATGAGTTCCAGTTATATTTTATTGTAAAGGTACGGAAAACTTTGCAACTAATGAACATAAAAGATTAATAGATAAAAATTGATATTTGACACCAAATTCACCATTTAGACTTTTAAGTGATATATATGCAATAATGTCTCTATACAACAATAAATAAAAAACTAAACTTTTAAAAGTTTAGTTTTTTTCTTCAAAACTTGCAAATTCTAGCTTTTTTACTAAACTAAATTCGCCAAAATACCCAAATCTAAATTATTGAAAATTAGTGAAGGGCAACTTAGTTGCTCTAGCTCTTCTTTTTGATTTTCAATAGTTGAGGGTGTTTTGGCGAACATTAGAGTTAGCTAAGTTGCCCTTTTTTGTTTGCTAAAACACTCTCTATTTTTAAAAAATCACTTCCCACAGTGATTCATTTTGGCATATTATTTCATAATATGCTTTTTTATGACAAAAAAATCTTGAAACTCCAATCTTCGCAAGGCAAACAAAGCCAAAAATGACGAATTTTACACTCAACTTTCAGATATAGAAAAAGAACTCTGACACTACAAAGAACATTTTAAATGAAAAACTATCTTTTGTAATTGTGATGATCCAGAAGAAAGCAATTTTTTCAAATATTTTGCTTTAAACTTCAATCACTTATGATTAAAAAAACTTATAGCCACCCACTATGAAACGGAAAAACCAAGCTATAAACTAGAAATATCCAGATGACTTGATTTAAACGACGATTGAAAAATAAATTTAAGTGATACAACAAAAACTCCTTTGAAACAAAACTGAGACTTTAGAAGTCCCGAATGTATAGAACTTTTAAAAGAGTCTGATATCATCATCACAAATCCACCTTTTTCACTTTTTCGTGAATATGTGGCACAGCTTTTTGAATATGAGAAAAAATTTGTAATTATTTGAAATAATAATGCTATAACATATAAAGAAATTTTCAAAATTATAAAAGAAAATAAAATTTGGCTTTGATACAATGCAAACAAAACTATGGAATTTAGACTTTCGGATGATTATGAAAAGTGGTCAAGAATAGATGAAACTTGAAAGAAATACTGAATAGTTCCAGCAATAAGTTGGTATACAAATTTAGAAATCTCAAAAAGACATGAAGATTTGATTTTATATAAAAACTACAATGAAAAAGAATATCAAAAATATGATAATTATGATGCTATAAATATAGATAAAGTAAAAGATATTCCAGTTGATTATTCAGGGAAAATGTGAGTTCCACTAACATTTTTAAATAATTATAATCCAGAACAATTTGAAATAATAGACTGACTCAATCGCTATAGTATCTTAGATTGACCAACTGAAGAAACAAGATGAAAATATTTATCACAAATAAACTGAAAACCACTTTATATAAGAGTTGTTATCAAAAACAAAAAAATCAACTCTCAAAACTTATAAGTCACAAGGGAGTTTGAGGGGGACAACATCTAGTGAGTAGTTTATAGAAAAAATAAAATTTGCCAGCTGAACTTTGTCCCCCTCAAGACTTTTGCTTACTTTTGGTCACAAAAGTAAGAATAGAAAACACTTTAATTTTTAATTTATTTACCTATGAAAATCCACCTCCAAGAAATCTCCATCAGAGAAATCGCAAAAAATTACAAAAACAACCAAGAAGAATGAGTCACTTGATACTCTTGACTCCTAAACATTCGCCCAAAATACCAAAGAGAATTTGTATACAAAGACTCGCAAAGAAACGCAGTTATAGAAACCGTGAGAAAAAACTTTCCACTCAATGTGATGTACTGGGTAAAAAACTCAGACTGAACTTTTGAAGTCCTAGACTGACAACAAAGAACTATCAGTATTTGCGAATATATTGACGGAAAATATTCACTTGATTACCAATATTTTCATAACTTGACTGATACAGAACAAGAGCAAATATTAAACTATAAACTGATGATTTATATCTGTGAGTGAACCGACAAAGAAAAACTTGATTGGTTTAAAACTATAAACATTGCTGGAGAAAAACTCACAGACCAAGAATTAAGAAACGCAATTTATACGTGAACATGGCTGACAGACGCAAAAAAATATTTTTCAAAAACTTCTTGCCCGGCTTATAATATTTCCAGTGATTATTTAAATGGCTCACCCATAAGACAGGATTATTTAGAAACAACTCTTGAACGGATTTCTGCCTGAAATATTGAAGAGTATATGGCAAAACATCAACACGATGAAAATGCAAACGAATTATGGCAATATTTTCAAAATGTCATAAATTGGGTAAAAGTAACCTTTCCAAACTACAGAAAAGAGATAAAATGAGTACAGTTTTGAACTCTTTATAATCAGTTTAAAAATACATTTTTTGATGCGAGTAAACTGGAAACTGAAATTACCAAACTTATGCAAGATGAAGATGTTACAAAAAAGTCTTGAATCTATGAATATGTACTCACGAGAAATGAAAAATATCTCAGTATCAGAGCCTTTACACCAAACCAAAAAAGAGAAACTTATGAAAAACAAAAGGGGATTTGCATACATTGTAAAAATCATTTTGAGATAAATGAAATGGAAGCTGACCATATCACTCCTTGGAGTTTAGGTGGAAAAACTATTTCAGAAAACTGCCAAATGCTGTGTAAAAATTGTAATAGAGTAAAAAGTGGAAAATAAAAAACTACCAATCCAGGTAGTTTTTTTCTTACATAAATCATTTTCTTTTCATAAAAGCAACACTTGATAATTCTCTTCCCATAAAATCTCTAAATAATTCTCCAGCTTCTTTTCTCGTTCATTGTCCTAAAATAGTTGAAATAAATTTTTCTCCCACATTTCTATCAAACATTCATAATTCGTAAATTCTCTCAAATACATCAGCTTCTAAAAGCTCAGCCCACATATAACTATAATATCAAGCCGCATATCATCCACCAAAAATATGTCAAAAACTCGCATACATTTTATAATTTTCATCTCTTGTAAAAAGAGAAATTTCATTTGCTATTTTCAATGCTTTTTCATCAAGTTCTTCTACTGTTTCAGGAGCTTTTTCACTATAGAGTTTCATATCTAGTAATGCAAATTCATTTTGTCTTAAAGTAAAAAGTCAGCTCATATATGTTTTTAGAGTATCAAGCGTATCAAGCATTTCTTTTGGAATTTTTTCTCCAGTTTCAAAATGTTTCCCAAGTTTTTCCAAACTTTCTCTCGTACTTACCCAATTTTCATGTAATTGACTTGGAAGTTCTACAAAATCCCATTCTACATTGAACCCACTTAAATCACTATATTGGCTTTCTGATAACATTTCGTGAAGTGCATGTCCAAATTCATGAAATAAAGTTTCTACATCTCTCATAGTTAAAAGTGTATTTGAGTCTTGTTTTTGAAAATTACAAACATTCACAATAAAAGGCACTTTTTCACCAAATCTTCCTCTTGGATTATCTGCCCAAGCTCACGGTCTTTTGGTACTTCTATAAAATGGATCGAGTAAATAATATGAAATTAATTTTCCATCTTTATAAACTTCAAATAAAAGAGCATCTGGATGATAGGTTTGCGTTTGAATTTGTTTCATTTCTATTCCATAAAAAGTAGAAATAAAATCAAATAAATAATTTTTTACATTTTCATATTCGAAATATTTTTTGAGTTCTTTTTCATCAAGTCAGTATTTTTCTTGCTTTAATTTTCTTGAATAATAAGCACTATCCCAAGATTGTAATTTTGATAATCCAAAATGATTTTTGAGTTCTTCTATTTCTATTTGTGCTTTTTGCTTCGCTTTCCTAGTAATTCATTCTAAAAGTTCAAAAACTACTTTTGGATCTTTTGCCATTTTTGTTGCAAGAGAAACTTCACAGTAATTTTGATATCCCATAAGTTTTGCTTTTTTTTCTTTGAGTTTAAGTATTTGTAACACGACTTTTGTATTATCATTTTCGTTTTCAGTAGCAAAGCAATTTCTAGCTTCACTAAAATCTTTTCTTATATTTTCATCCTGACAATATTCCATAATATCTCAAAAAGCTGTTGGGTCAGCATCAAAAAGATATCAAGTTTTTTGTTCTTTTTCGGCTCTTTTTCTTGTATTTTCAAGAGTTGATTCAGGAAGTTCTTTTATAGCATCAATACTTGAAATATGATAGAGAAATTTATTTTTTGAAGCAATAATATTGTTTTGAAAATCAAGAGAAAGTTTTGAAAGTTCAAGATTTATTTTCTTGATTTCTTCTTGAATGTTTTTTTCTAAATTAATTCCATTGAGTTCAAAAGACTTTTTTTCGAGTTCTAAAATTCTTTTTTGTTCATTATCAAGTTTTTCATTTGCCAAAACTGTAAGTATTCTTTCATAATAGGGAAGACTAAAGGTGGTTTCATTTGAAAAATCAGTGTAGAGAGGTTCAAAATCTTCAATTATTTTTTGAGTTAAGTCAGATTTATCAACCATATCAATATGATTTAAAAGCATAAATAAATATCTGAGTCAATCAAAATCTTGAAAATCACTAAATTTTATTTCTTCTTTTGGTGTAGAAATAATTTTTTGAAATTTTTCTTTTTCTTTTATCAAAAGTTCTTTTAAAATCTCTTCAAAAAGTGCTAAACTTTCTTTTTCGTACAAAAATGCTACATTTGGAAATTCATTTTTTTGTATTTCTTGTAGGATTTTTTGTTTTCTTTCTTCTGTTGTCATAATTTTTTATTGTAAACAAATATTTATTTTCAAATTGTAACTAAAAAACCAAATCTTTCAAAACTTTTTTACTTTCAATAATTTTTCATATAATAAGCAAAATTATTTTTTAAATATGAGAAAATGAAGGTAGGAATTGTTTGACTTCCAAACGTAGGAAAATCAACTTTATTTAATGCTTTGACAAAAAATTATGCTGCTGAAGCTGCAAATTTCCCATTTTGTACGATTGAACCAAATATCGGAATGGTAAATGTAAACGATGAAAGACTGGAAAAAATTAGAGTAGCAGTAAATGGACAAAAAGTAATTCCTGCGACTTGTGAATTTATTGATATTGCTGGAATAGTTGAAGGAGCTTCAAAATGAGAAGGACTTGGAAATAAATTTCTTGCCAATATCAGAGAAGCAGATGCTATTTTACAAGTAGTAAGAGTTTTTCAAAACGATGATATTATTCACGTTTCAGGAAATGTAGATCCAAAAAGAGATATTGAAGTTATTAATTCAGAACTTATTTTAGCTGATATTGATACACTTGGGAGAAGAGTCAATGATAATGCTAAAAAAGCCAGAGCCAATAAAGAAGCAGCCGTTGCACAAGCAGTATATGAAAGAGTTTTTAAAGATTTAAATGAATGAAAATTAGCAATCGATATGATTAGTGAAGATGAACAAGAATATTTTGATGATTTACATCTTTTAACAAATAAAAAATTTGTGTATGCTGTGAATGTTTCAGAAGAAATGATGGACACTCCAGAAGAAAAATTGCGTGAAATTATTGGAGTGAAAAAAACAAAAGTAGTTCCAATTTGTGCAAAACTTGAAGCTGATATGATCGAAATGTCAGAACAAGAAAGAAAAGAATTTTTAGAAGAAATGGGACTCATAACTACTGGACTTGATAATCTGATTAAAGCTTCGTATGATGCTTTAGGATTACAATATTATTTTACAGCTGGAGAAAAAGAAGTAAGAGCTTGGACGATTCCAGTTTGAGCAACTGCACCACAAGCAGCTGGAGTAATTCATACTGATTTTGAGAAATGATTTATCAAAGCAGACGTAGTAAACTGGGCTGATTTGGTAGAATTTGGTGGATGGTCTGGAGCAAGAGAAAAAGCAAAAGTAAGTTTACAAGGGAAAGATTATATCGTGAAAGATGGGGATGTAATGTTATTTAAATTTAGTAGTTAATAAAACTCAAGATGGAATATCTTGAGTTTTTTACTTTTTTATTCAGATATTTATAGAACCATTCGGATTGTTTTGGTTTATATTTCCAAAATTTATATTGTTTCAAATATTTACATTGTTTCAGCCATTATAATATTTTTTTTCTGAAAAAGTAACTTTTGGTTGCACATTTTTATTTTCTGTTCATAATTTTTTTCCAGCGGGAACGACTGAATCAAATGCTTTTTCAAAATCTTCATCAGTTGGTATATTAGAAGGGTCATTTTGTTCTAATGACTGAATTTCTTTTTTTGTATTTACAAAAGTGGTAAAATTTTCAGCAGAAGTATTTGTATTCTTAGGAGTATCGGATTGTTTTTCATAATTTTCAAAATTTTTTGTTTCTGGAGACATACCCTATAATAAATAATTAAGATACTTCAATTATATCTGAAATTTTCATTTTTTGCAAAAAGATTTTGATTTTTTTGACTCTTCCCTTATACTAAAATTGTTTATTTTTAACTATCAAATTATGCAACAATATTTGGATTTGCTCACAACTATTATGGAAAAATGAGTTTTAAAAAGTGACAGAACGGGAGTTGGAACCAAAAGTATTTTTGGGTATCAGATGAGATTTGATTTAAGTGAAGGTTTTCCTCTTCTTACAACAAAAAAAATGTTTTTGAGAGGAATTATTCATGAACTTATCTGGTTTTTAAATGGAGATACCAATATCAAATATTTAGTAGATAATGACGTAAAAATCTGGAATGAATGGCCATTTCAAGCTTATTTAAAAGCAAATAATTTAGAAGCAGATTTTCCAAAATATTCGCTAGAGTGGTCAGATAAACTTCAAGAATTTATAGAAAATATTAAAAATGATGCAGATTTTGCTAAAAAATGGTGAGAACTTGGTCCAGTATATGGAAAACAATGGAGAGATTTTTGAGGAATTGATCAGATCACTAATGTTATCAATCAAATAAAAAATTCACCAGATAGCAGAAGAATGATAGTTTCAGCTTGGAACCCAGTAGAAATTGAAGAAATGGCAAAATCAGGACTTCCACCTTGTCATACATTATTTCAATTTTATGTGGCAAATGGAAAACTTTCTTGTCAATTATACCAAAGATCAGCCGATACTTTTTTATGAGTTCCTTTTAATATAGCATCGTATGCACTTCTTACTATGATGATTGCGCAAGTTTGTGATTTAGAATATGGAGAATTTGTTCATACGCTATGAGATACGCATATTTATACCAATCATTTTGATCAAGTTGCAGAACAACTTTCAAGAAAACCTTTTCCTCTTCCAACACTTGAAATCAATAAAAATGTAAAGAGTATTTTTGATTTTAAAATCGATGATTTTGAATTGAAAAATTATGTTTCTCATCCGGCTATAAAAGCTCCGATTGCTGTTTAATATAAAAAAATATGAATAAAAAAATAATTGCCATTTTGGCAGTAGATGAAGAGTTTTGAATTTGAAAATGAAATGATATTCCTTGGAAATCAGATCTTAAAAATTTTAAAGAAATTACTACTTTTACTCAAGACTCAGACAAACAAAATGCTCTTATTATGGGAAGAAAAACTTGGGAAAGTATTCCTGAAAAATTCAGACCATTTTCTGGAAGAAAAAATTTTGTTATTTCATCACAAATTCAAAAATCAGAAATATATGAAGGATTTACGGGTATTGAAAAAGCAATAGAAAAAGCTCAAATAGATGAAGAGATAGAAACTATTTTTATTATCGGATGAGCGAGTATTTATAATTATGTTTTTGAAAAAGATCTTGTAGATGAAGTTTATCTTACTCGTATTCCAGGAAGACATGAGTGTGATACATTTGTCAATCTTGATGTATCAAAATATACGTCATATTTTCAAGATACTATAAAAGCATGAGAAGAAATATATTTATTTTCTAAATATAAAAAATAATGTCAGTACATGTAGAAAAAAAAGATGAAAATATCAGTATACATATTGATAAAATATCTCTTATTTCTGCGATTTCTTTACAAAATAATTTGTATAAAATTGCAGAAGTTCAGATTATAAAACCTGATACCACAGAAATCTATCTTGAAGATGATATTGTTCTATCAGAGTCTTTTGAAGAATATAAAAAATATGGGGAAGAATTGATTTCTTTTTCTCAAAGTAATCCTGAATTAAAAGATTATTTATTTCCAGTTGCTTCTCTGGTATGAGTAAAAATTTCATTTCAAAAAAATAATACTCAAAAAATCATTCATCTCATTTCAGCACTCGAAGTTCATGAAATCAGAAATATAGTATGAGAAATAAAAAAAGTATTTGAAGAACAACATATTTCTTGAAATTTTAGTGAAACCCCTCTGATTCAACAAGTAAAATTAAGAAAATTTATTTCTGAAAATTATTCAAATGAATATGATGAAGAACAGGTAGGACTTTTTCAATGAATAGATGCGGAGGAAAAAGTTTCGATTATTTTTGAGTGAGATTTTGATAATCAAATCGTTACTTCGCTTCTTTTTAAAAATCTAGCAACCCAAGGACTTTCTTATGACGAGTGTATTGATATAGTGGAAAATATGGATAATTCCGATAAAGATGTGCTTTTAAAACTTTCTCTTTGAGACAGAAAAACTTGAGATATTTTACCATACGAGTTTGGACATGCGAGTATAAATTTTGAACTCACGCTTGATTTTTTTCATTACACAAAACTGAAAAATATATTTCCATTTTTTGGAGTTTTACAAAAATCAATTCCTGTTTTATGATATGATTATCCTGATTTTTTAGAAAAAAAAGAATACGAGCAAATACAGGAAAAATTTGATAATCTTCTCACTCAAATAACGATTTTTTGACAAAAAATAGCTCTGAGCGAAAAAAATATATTATTTTATGTGTGAGCAAATGCTCATTTGATAAGAACAAGTATTGAAATTACTCCGATAGAAATGGTAGAATTTTTAGAATATGATTTTCAGGAAAATACTTTCAAAGAAATTCAGATGCAATTGTATAAAGAATTCAAAAAATTATCACCTATTTTTGCGAGATATATCAAAGTATAGGATTTATAGATAAATCATTCGTACTCTATCACTTTATTTTTTTAGAAAAAATAAAAAAATTTTGACAAATATATTTTTATCAATATAAAAACATTACTTAATAATAATTTAATAGATTATGTGGGCTGCAAAAAAATATACTTATTTTTTCTTCTTCTTTAGTAAGTTCTTATTGAAGGATTAGTTTTTTGTTGTTTGATTATACCAACCTACAAGTTCTTCAAGTTTTGAGGAACTTTTTTATTTTTATAATTTTTGTTTTATGAACCAACCAATAAATGATACACTTTCAAGTGTAGATGATAGAAGAATTGAAAATATTGAAAAAATTATTTCACCTAAAGAGTTAGTAACACAATATCCTCTTGACGAAGCAACAGAGCAGTTCGTTGAACTTAGTAGAACAGCAGTAAGTAATATTATTAACCTTCAAGATGATAGACTTTTGGTAGTTACATGACCTTGTTCTATACATAATCCAGAAGAAGCTCTTGAATATGCACAATTATTACAATCAATCAAAGAAGAAAATCCACATTTATTTTTAGTAATGAGAACTTACTTTGAAAAACCAAGAACCACAGTAGGATGGAAAGGTCTTTTAAATGACCCACATTTAGATGATAGTTGTGATATTGACTCTTGATTACAAATTGCAAGAGATCTTCTTTTAAAAATCAATAAAATGTGAATTCCAACAGCAGTTGAATTTTTAGATACTATTACTCCACAATATATTTGAGATTTAGTAACTTGGTGAGCTATTGGAGCAAGAACTACAGAGAGTCAAGAACACAGAAAATTAGTTTCATGACTTTCTATGCCGGTAGGTTTTAAAAATGGAACCACAGGTGATTTACAAATAGCTGTTGATGCTATCAAGGCTTCAAAAGGAAAACATACATTTTTATCAGTTACTAAATGATGAGAAGTAGCAAAAGTTACAACTTCTTGAAATCCAGATGGACATATTATTTTAAGATGAGGTGCAAGTGGACCAAATTATTCATCAGAACATATTCAAAATACTACACATATTTTAAAATGAGCTATGATTAGAACTGGAGTAGTAGTAGATGCTTCTCATGGAAATTCTTTAAAAAATCATGATAATCAACCATTGGTATCAGTAGAAGTTGCAAGACAAATTGCTGCTGGAAATCAAAAAATAGTTTGAATTATGATAGAATGATATCTCAAAGCAGGAAATCAACCACTTAGTGATGATTTAAAACCAGGAGTAAGTGTTACTGATGCTTGTGTAGATTGGGATACAAATAAAAAAATGATTGAAGAATTAAATCATGCCGTAGAAATAAGAACATCAAAAAAATAAAAGCCTTTAGGCTTTTATTTTTTGGAGGCTAAATTATATGATTACTTTGTAGTTTGTTTTTAGAAAAACTTCCATTCTTCAAAAAATGTATATAATAGAAAAAACTATTTTTTAAATTTTTTGCATGAAAAAAGATATCTTTGAAACAGAATACAACAAACTCAATCCAAGCCAAAAACAAGCAGTAGACACGATTTATTGACCAGTTATGGTAGTTGCTTGACCATGAACTGGAAAAACTCAAATTATTTGACTCAGAACCGCAAATATTCTTGTGCAAACTGGGGTTCTTCCATCAAATATTCTTATTACTACTTTTACTGATGCTGGAGTTGTTGCAATCAAAAAAAGACTTGAAAAATTTTTATGATCTGATGGATATAAAGTTTCAGTTTCAACGATTCACTCTTTTTGTCAGGATGTGATGAGAAATTTTCCAGAAAAATTTATTGCCTATAAAGCTTCTCGTCCCATAGATGATGTAGACAGTTTAGAAATTTTGAAAAATATTTTAACTATCGAAGTTCAAAAGAAAAATATTGAATTTTTGACCAATGATTTTGATCCATTTTTATATTTAAGAGATATAAAGTCTCGTATCAATACTTTGAAACAAGAAGCTATTTCACCACAAGAGTTTGAAATAATTATCAAAAAACAAGCAGAAGATTATCAAGAAATACTTTCAGAAATCAAACCAACACTGAAAAAATATGAAACCACCAAAGAGACTCAAGAAAAACATATAAAAAAACTCTTTGAACTCAATCATCTTTATAAAATATATCTTGAGACTCTCAGGCAAGAAGAAAAATATGATTTTTCCGATATGATTCATTATGTGGTAGATGTATTTGAAAAAGATGAAGAAATGAAGTATTTTTATGCAGAAAAATATCAATTTATTATGCTGGATGAATTTCAAGATACTAACAATGCACAAAATAAAATTATAGATTTAATTGTAAGTGTTTGAGAAGATGCGCCTAATATTTTAGTTGTATGAGATGATGATCAATCAATTTATCGTTTTCAATGAGCCAATATTGAAAATATGCTTGAGTTTTCAACCAAATTTCCACAAACACATATGATCGTTTTGGAAAACAATTATCGTTCTACACAACCTATTCTAGATTTATGTACTGCTTTGATTGATAATAATAATGAAAGACTTTCCAAAAGAATTTCTGGACTCGAAAAAAAACTTATTTCTAGTAATGAGGAACTTTCTTCACTTTCAAATCTCCCACTTTTAGTAACTCCAAATACAAAAGAAGAACAAGGTGCTTATATCGTTTCAGAAATTAAAAAAAGATTAGAACAAAAAATTTCTCCTGAAGAAATTGCGGTTATTGTCAGAAATAATTCAGAAGTAGAAGAATTTTCAAATTTTTTAGAACAAAATAATATTCCTGTTACTTCAAAACTCAATACAGATATTTTAAAAAATGATTATGTAGAATTTATTATCAAATTTTTATCTTGTTTAGAGAATACTTTTGAATGTGATAAATATTTTATTGATATTGCAAGAAGTGCGATTATATGACTTTCTCAAAGCGATATTTTTAAACTCAATAAAGAATTATACAATTATAATTATACCAAAAAATTTAAATTATGATTGTATGATTATATCCTTGATTTAGAAACCAAACAGATAGATTTGATAGATAAAGAAGCAATTCTTCAGTTTAGAAATCTCTTTTTAGATCTACTCCAAAAAAAATCAGAACTTCATTTTGTAGAATTTTTTCCATATTTTATAGAAAAAATAGGGATTATTGAGTATGTAGAAAAACATGGAAATTTTGATGATATCGAAGATATTTATACGCTTTTTAATAAAATAAAAAGTTACGTGAGTATAAAAAAAGATTTTTCTCTTGAGAATTTTCTTACAAAAATCAATCTCCATTTGAGTTATAATTATGCTATACCAAGACAAATTTTAAGAAAAAGTAAAACATGAGTTCAGGTTCTTACAGCGCATTCGAGTAAATGACTCGAGTATGAAGTTGTTTTTATACCAAATCTTTCTACTGGAAATTGGGATAATAAAAGAGTGATAGATAAACTTAAATTACCTGTTTGAATTGCTTGAGCTTGATTGCAAGATATTTCAGATCCTATTGAGGAAGAAAGAAGGCTCTTTTTTGTGGCAGCATCAAGAGCAAAAAAAGAATTGATCATATCATTTCCTCTTTCGAGTGAAAATAAAATCAAACTTGCGAGTGTGTTTCTCTCAGAAATAGAACATAAACTTGAAAATAGAGAAAATCATTTTGAACTTTCTTGAGATTTTTTTGAGACGACGATAAAAAATATTTTGAAACCAAAAATATTTGAATACTGATCATTAGAATTTGATTATATACAAGAATTTTTAGAAAATTATAGATTGTCTCCAACGGATCTAAATGTGTTTTTAGAAGATCCGATGAATTTTTTACATTCGGTAGTATTTCGTTATCCCTTTACTGATAATGATGCGACTATATTTGGAAAAGTCTACCATAGAGTTTTAGAGCTTTTTTATTCAAGGTATAAAGAAACTTGAAAAATGGATGATGTGAATTATCTCACTTTTACGTTTAAAATTTTATTAGAAAAAGAAGTTCTTTCTCCAGAAAGTTTTGAAAAACTACTCGAAAAATGAACAAAAGGTTTAACAGGATTTTATGACACATATAAAAATAATGTGAGAGAAGTTTTGTATCTTGAATACAATTTTAGACCAAAATGACTCAGTTTTGAATGAGTACCTTTAACTGGAAAAATAGATAAAATAGAAAAAATCTGACTTGCTTCTTGAGGAAATCAGGATAGTTTAGGACAATTAGCTTTTTTTAAAGATGAAATTGCGCTCATTGATTATAAAACAGGGAAGCCAAAATCACTTTCTGAAATCAAATGAATGGATAAAAATGGAAATAAAAAGCAGTGAGAATGAAAATATTTAAGACAACTCATGTTTTATAAACTTTTGTGTCAACTCGATAGTGAATTTTCTTCAAAATATGAGATAGGAAGTTTAGCACTCGATTTTGTGGAAGGAAGAGATGGAGAATATAAATATATCGAAGTTCCATATACGCCAGAAGAATTTGAAGATTTTAAAAAAGAACTTTTAGAGGCTTGGAAACAAATATCAGATATTTCATTTTGGAAACAAATTTTACAATAAAGTAAGGAGATATTTTTAAAAAACAGATATTTTTTAATATTATTTTTATGCAAAGATGTAGTTGGGTAAAACTTTCAAATCCAGTGTATGTAAAATATCACGATGAAGAATGGGGAGTTCCTGTTTATGATGATAGAAAATTATTTGAAATGCTTATTTTAGAATGAGCTCATGCAGGACTTTCTTGGGAAACTATTTTGATGAAAAGAGAAACATATAGAAAAGCATTTGATAATTTTGATGTTAAAAAAGTGGCGCAATATGATGAAAAAAAGCAAAGTGAACTTCTTTTAGACCCAGGAATTGTAAGAAATAAATTAAAAATTAAATCAAGTATACAAAATGCGAGAGTCTTTATAGAAATACAAAAAGAGTTTGGAAGTTTTTCAAATTATATTTGGGGAATGGTTGATAATAAGGTTATAGTAAATAGTTTTGAAACACTTTGAGAATACCAAACTTCAACTCCAACTTCTGATAAAATTTCAAAAGATCTCAAAAAAAGAGGAATGAATTTTGTTTGAACTACGATTATATATGCTTTGATGCAAGCTGTTTGAATGGTTGATGATCATCAAAAATGATGTTTTAAATGTAAAAAATAAAGACAATTTTGTCTTTATTTTTTTCTAAATTTATTTAGATAAAAATTTGATTTATTTTTTTCAGTATATATAATATTTTCTATTTTTGTCACTTTTTATTATATATAAAGTTATAAAAATAAAGGTATTTATTAATTTTTTATTAAGATATGACTAAAAAGAGAGTATTTCAAATTATTGGACTTTGAGTTATTTTAGTGTGAATTTCATACTGATGATATTATTTTTTTTATTCAGATAAAAAAGATTGAGATACCACTCAAACATGACAAGATGTATATTCAGAAGTTGGTACTTGAGATATCATTAATAGTATTAAAGTTCTTTGAGAAACCAATCTTTTAAATGAACAAAAACTTAAATTTAATCTTGATGGAACAGTTTTAAAAGTAAATATTACAGAATGACAAAGTGTAAAATCATGAGAAATTTTAGCTATGCTTGATAGTGGATGATTGGAAAATGAATTGAAAGAAGCACAGATCAATTTTGAAAATGCAAAAATAAATCTCAATAAAGAAATAGAAAAACTATCATGAGATGATAAAATAAAAGATCAAACATCTCTTGAATCTCAACAAAGAAAAATATCTCTTTCTCAATATGATTTTGATAAATTAAAACAAGATAATATTACAAAAATATCTGAAAAAATAAAAGAAATTGAGTCTTCACAAATAGCTCTTGAAAAACTTAAAAAAGAAAGTCAAATTTCAAAACAAACTCTTGGTTCAGATTTAAACGATAAAAAAGATGATTTAGAGTATAAGAAAAAAACATTTTCTGACAAAAAATGGGCACTTGAAAAACAAATACTCGATGAAGAAAGAAATCTACAAACCAAATTACGTGATTATGATAATACTTTTGTTAATACGTATGAAGGAATCGAAAATGATATAAGTTCATTTCAAGATACTTTAAAAAATGTAAATAATTTACTTTGATTTGATAATGAATTTAATTCAGTCCAATTAAATATTTATTTTTCTGCTAAAAATTCAACTTATAGAAGTCTTTCAGAAACAAATTATTGGGCATTAAAATGAAAAATAAAACAACTTCAAGAAAAATCAAATTCTTGAGATAAAAATAATCTTTCAGTTGAATATTTATCAGGTCTTTTAAATTTTGAAAAAGAAGTATATGATATTATGTATAATCTATGAGATGCTCTTGTAAAATGAGCTGATTATAGTATCGAAACTTCAGATTTATCAAACGGAAGTATTTCCTCTATAAAAACAACAGGAACGAGTTTAAGAAGTACATGACATTCAAGTAAAACAGCAGTAGATGCATCTGTGGAAAAACTTAAAAATCTTGATACTCCTTCTGAATTAAAGGAAAAATCAAGAATTGCTATAGATGAGATAAAAAAATCACTTCAAGATTTAGATAAAGATATATTAAATTTAGAAAAAGATTTGAATAATCTTTCTCTTGTATTACCTGAAAAAGTCAAAGAAATAGATTTGCAAATAGAAAAAGAAGAAAGAAATTTGATTCAAGCTCAAAAAGATTTAGAAGATTTAAAATACAGAAATAATATAGCAGAAGAAAATGCTTTTATTGATATAAAAACTCAAAAGCAAGATTATGAAATTGCATTAAAAAATTTTAAGAAAAAATACTCAAATATTAAAGAATCCGAAGAGGTAAAACTCTTAGAAAATACTTTAAAACAAGCACAAATAGCAATCGATCAAGTCAATAAAAAAATTGAAAATTATGTGTTAAAATCTCCTTTTGACTGAGTAGTTGATAGTTTTAATCTCAAAGTATGAGATAATCTTTCTACTAATTCTTCAGAGGAAAAATATATTCATATTGTAAATCCAAATATGATGGAAATAAAGATAAAACTTGATCAAATTGATATTGTTAAGGTAAAAAAAGGTATGGAGGCACAAGTTAATTTTGATGCATACCCAGAAAAAATATTTACAGGAACTTTAGATACGATTGATTCAAAACCAATAGATGAAAATGGAGTAAAAAAATACCAAGTAAAAATGGTAATAGATAAATGAGATTTAAATATATTTTCATGAATGAGTGCTAATGTAGATATAGTATTTGAGAAAAAAGAATGAGTTATTTTAATTCCAACTATGTCTATAGAACTTGATAATGAAACTTGAGAAAATTATGTTACTATTTTAAAAGATGGTAAAAAAATTAAAAAAGTAGTGGAACTTTGACTTAATAGTAATGGAAATACTGAAATTATTTGATGAATCGAAGTATGAGAGCAATTATTGGAGGTTAATTTTGATGCAAATATGTTCCAAATAGATGATTTTACTAATGGATGAGGAATGATGTTTTAGTAAAAAAGAAAAAGATACTATTTTCTTTTAGTTTTTAATTTTAAAACTATATGTTAATTTTTAAAGATATTACCAAAAGTTATGAACTTTGAAAACTTGGTAGTATTCAAATATTAAAGTGAATTAATCTTGAGATAAAAGCTTGAGAGTTTATAGCGATTGTATGACCATCAGGAAGCTGAAAATCAACTTTAATGAATATTATTTGAATGCTTGATATTCCAACTTCAGGTGAATATTATCTCTCTTGAGAAAGAATTGATACTTTAAAAGATAGTAAGATATCTGATATAAGAGCAAAAAAAATAGGATTTATTTTTCAGAATTATTCTCTTCTTCCAAGAATGTCTGCTTTAGAACAAGTTATGATACCACTTTGATATCAAGGATATTCTAATAAAGAAGCTAAAAAATTAGCTTTAGAATATTTGTGAAAAGTATGACTTTCTGATAAATTTAAAAATAAACCAAGTGAATTATCTTGATGACAATCTCAAAGAGTAGCTATTGCAAGAGCATTAGTCGTAAATCCTGATATCATTTTGGCAGATGAGCCTACATGAGCTCTTGATTCAAAAACTTGAGAAGAAATTTTGAATCTTTTTAAAGAAATAAATAAAAGCTGAAAAACAGTGATTATTATTACTCATGATGATTCTATTGCACAAAAAGCAGGAAGAGTTATTAAAATAAAAGATGGTGAAATAGTAGATAATTTTTAATTTTATATCCATGAGATTTTTAAAATATTTTATTCAAGCACTCGATGCTTTATGGAGAAATAAACTCAGATCAACACTGAGTACATTGTGAATAGTTATTGGTATTGCATCAGTAACTATTATGCTGGCACTTTGAGAATGATTGAAAGCCCAAATGCTTGAAAATCTTTCTGTCTCTAATGATGTTATAACTATCACTCCAAATGATGGAGGAAGATGGTGAGAGTCTGAAGGTCCAATAGAAGAAACTCCTTATATTCAAGTAAAAGAAATATTTACACAAGATTCTATTGATAAAATAAAAAAATATGTATGAAATGTAAAAACAGTTCTTGCTCTTGCTAATGCAAATGGTGCAGAAACAAAATTTGAATGAAAAGATTTATATGGTTCTATTGTATGAGTAACGCAAGATTATTTTCATACAAAATGAATTGAAATAGTAACCTGATTTTGATTTACTCAAAAACATTTTTCGGATTCTTCAAAAGTTGTAGTACTTTGAAATGATTTTGTAAAATATGATTTAGAATGAAAAAACCCAGTAGGAAAAACGATTATGATATGATGATATGCTTTTGATGTTATTTGAGTTTTATGACCTAGTAAAGATTGGCAACTCAATTATTCAGTTATTATACCAATGTCAACTTTACAGAATAGTTTTTGAGTAAAAAAATTTTCAACTATGTCCATTTATGTCGAGGATATTTTAAAAATTGATATTACTAAAAGAAATATATTATATTTACTTTTGAAACTTTCAGGTGTATCTTCTCCAAGTGAAGTAAAATTTAGATTAGAATCAAATGATGAAGCTATAAAATATATCAATGAAACTATTAATCAGATGAAATTATTTTTAGGTTGAATCGCTTGAATTTCTCTTTTAGTATGAGGAATTTGAATTATGAATATTATGTTTGTTTCAGTTATAGAAAGAACGAGAGAAATAGGTATTAGAAAAGCTATTTGAGCTAAAAAAAGAGATATTTTAAGTCAATTTTTAGCTGAATCAGTTGTTATTAGTATTTTGTGATGCTTTATTGCTTTCTGACTCAGTCTTGTTTGAATTTATTTTATTAATAAATATTCTCCTTTACCAGCAACATTTAGTCTTAATGTTATGTTATTTTCGAGTGCAGTTTCTGTATGAATGTGAATTATTTTTGGTATTATTCCAGCTTGGAAAGCAGCAAAAATGAAACCAATAGATGCTTTAAGATTTGAATAAAAAAATCCTCTTTAGAGGATTTTTTTATTTATAAAGTTTGAAATATTTTTTGAAAATAGTATAATGACACGGAGAATATTTTTAACAATACAAAATTATGGATCTAAAAAAAATGAAAAATAATATTATTCATAAAAACGCTTTTACTCTCGTAGAACTTA
>DKNE01000021.1 GCA_002470645.1 Patescibacteria group bacterium UBA7396 | reverse complement strand
CCAAGTATATGGGGTTCTGTCACTAAGATTTCTATTATCTTCTTCTTCTCACTTTTTTTTTGTAGTAAAAAAAGTTTTTTCTCAATTTTTTGCAAACCTAAAAAACTCCTCTTTCATTTTTACTTGTTCTCTTTTTCAAACTATTTCTTCAATAATATTATCAATTTTTTCTAATCTAATCATCTTTTCCAATCTTAAAATATAAAAGATTATCTCTTAAAAAATCATCTCAAATATTTTCTTTTAATTCTTTTCATTCAAAATCTTCTTTTCAATTTCTTACTGCTTTTAATTCATTTTTTGCTATATTTCAAATAATATCAGCCGAAAAACTTCACATCAAAACTCAATCTTTGAAAAATCAGTTTCTTATAATATCAATATAATTTGCTCAAAAAGTTTCATCTTTAAAATCTTTGTTTTGAATAGTCTTTCAATTTATATTTTTTTCAAGTTTGATAATATTTTCTTTTGGCAAATCTGAAATAATAAATGGACTATGAGTAGCAATTATAAAGTGCATTGTTATATCATTTTCTTTTATAGTTGAAAATACATCAATAAGTCTTTGAATATATTTTTGTTGCCATTCAAGATGAAGGTGTAAATCTGGTTCATCAATAAGAATTATAAAATTTTTCTTTCAATTTAAATTATTATATTGATTGTAAATCTCATTATAAATATTTACAAAACGAATAAGCATAATTTTTTCTCATGATGAAAGTTGAGATATATCTTTTATAATAGCTCAATCTTTATTTTTTAATTCAAATACATCATCAGATAATTCATAAGTGTAATCTTTTTCAATATTGAAAAAACTTGAAAAAATAACTTTATTTGTTTCTTTTTTTAAAAATAATTCAACATTTTTATAAAAATCCTCCAATTTAACTCAATTTATAAGTTTTTGAATAGTATCATAATTTACTGAATTTTTTAAATTGTTATGTCATACAAAAAAACTATCATAAATAACATGAAATTTATTTTCTGAAATATTTGTTTCTGTAAAAGTTATATTTATATTTTTTGTACTTTCTCAAAATATGTCAGTATTTGGACCTTTTAGAAAATAATTATAAATTTCATCAAATAAAGAACTTTTTCAAATTCCATTTTGTCATAAAAGACAATTTAATTGCATTCTATCTGATAATTTTCATATTTTTTCATCTTCTGCAATTTTTTTCGTATTTTTTATATAAAAATCTATCAACTTTTTTTGATTATTTACAAAAGATATTTTTGTATCTTTCGAAAAACATTGAATAGTATTTGTAAAATTTATTTCTTTTATAAACATACAAAGGTTAGTTATTTAGAAATTATAATTATCGCTTTTAAAATAGTCTTTTAAAGTAATTCACTTTTTTAATTTAAAATTTTATTTTTTTCCATTTCAAATTCTTCTTGAGATAAAATTCATTTTTCTTTTAATCACCATAAGTATTCTATTTGTTTATATTTATCATTTTCATCAAATGATTTTTGTGTAATACTATCTATACGAATATTTATAAATCACCATTTTCAATTTTTTTCAACACCAGCTAATCATTCTGAAAAATCTAAAACACCATCATAAATACAATCAATAACTATATCTCAATTCTTATCTATAAATCACCATTTTCAATTTTTTTTAACTGAACATAATCATTCTGAAAAATCTCAAATTCGATCATAAATAAAATCAATAACTACATTTCAATTTTTATTTATAAATCACCATTTTCAATTTTTTTCAACTTTAGCTAATCATTCTGAAAATTCCCGGATTTCATCATAAATAAAATCAATAACTACATTTCAATTTTTATTTATAAATCACCGTCTTCAATTTTTTTTAACTCTAGCTAATCAATAAGAAAAATTTAAAAAACCATCATAAATAAAATCAATAACTACATTTCAATTTTTATCTATAAATCCCCATAATCAATTTTTTCTAACACCAGATAATCATTCTGAAAAATCTCAAACATCATCATAAATAAAATCAATAGCTACATTTCAATTTTTATCTATAAATCCCCATAATCAATTTTTTCTAACATCACCTAATCATTCTGAAAAATATCAAAAATCATCATAAATAAAATCAATAACAACATTTCAATTTTTATCTATAAATCACCATTTTCAATTTTTTTTAACATCACCTAATCATTCTGAAAAGCCCCAAACTTGATCATAAATAAAATCAATAACAACATTTCAATTTTTATCTATAAATCACCATTTTCAATTTTTTTCAACTCTAGCTAATCAATAAGAAAAATCTCAAACACCATCATAAATAAAATCAATAACTACATTTCAATTTTTATCTATAAATCACCGTCTTCAATTTTTTTTAACTGAACATAATCATTCTGAAAAGCCCCAAACTTGATCATAAATAAAATCAATAACAACATTTCAATTTTTATCTATAAATCACCATTTTCAATTTTTTACAACTCTAGCTAATCATTCTGAAAAACCACAAATCCGATCATAAATATAATCAATAACTATATTTCAAGTTTTTCCTTCATAATTATCCATACATTTAAAATTAAAAAATAAAATAAATACTATTTTAAAAAATTATTCAATTTATTCACAAATAATACATTATCATCATTGCTAAAATTATTTTTTACAAATAAATCTAGTTCTGAATTGAGAAAATTTTCAATTTGAATTAATATTAAAGAATATTGAAAACTTTCTTGGCTTATTTTTCTTATATAATCAATATTAGAATTTTCATTCCTTTTATTTTCTAATAGTTGTTTATTATCCTCTAATCATCTTTTTAATTCTGATAAAATATCTAATAAAATTAAATGATATTTAAGTATTTTTCAATTTAATTTTATTGCAATAATAATATTTTGAATAGATTTTTTGTAATCATTTTTACTTTTGAGAGACTCATTATAATAATATTTATCATTTTCTTGAATATTATCCATAGAGATATCAAAATTTAAAATCTTTTGAAATTCCATTTCTTGAATATCGTGAGAATCTAGTTTAAATTCAAAAACTCATTTTTCCATATATTTAAAATTACAATAAAATATAAACTTTTAAAATATTATATATCTTTTTATATTTTAGCAAACAAAAAAGGGTAACTTAAGTCCTCAGTGTTCGCTAAAACATTACAATTTTGTTTAACTTTAACATCAACAAAAAGGGCGAGTAACCTAAGTTACCCTTTTCTAAGGTCAAAGTTAAACTACTTTCGTAATTTTTATGTAATATTTTAGAACTTTTTAGTATATAAAGTTTTGAAATTTTTGCAAAAAAATAAAAGCCATTTGGCTTTTCAGATTAAACTTCAGTTTTTAAGTTTTTATATGTATATCATCAATAGAAACTATTTTTTCTTTTTTCCATTTTCTGCATTTACAGACAATATTATAACTTCTTAAAAATATAACTAATTTCGTTTCTTCATAAAAATCATTTGAAACTTCAATTTGTCATAATATTCAATTATTTATCTTATTTTCAATTGTAAATCTCAATTTTTCAACAAAATCTTTAATATCATTTACAAATTCATTTACTATCAAATCTTCATCATACAGTCAAGAATCCCTATATCTACAATTATCTCACATATAATTAATAAAATCATCTAAATTTGCTTCAACTTTATTTGAAAATATGATTTTATAATTACTATACATAAGTTAGATTTTTAAAATTAGGGGTAAAATTTTTTCTATCTTCTTTTAATTGTTTTTTTAGTAACTTTCATCTATTTTCTATTTTTTTATTTAATTTTTCAACCAACTCATCTCAAGTCATATATAATGACATATCTAATTTAGTTTCCATAATTTCAATTTTAATTATTAAATACATTTTTAGTATATTTATTTTTGAAAATTTGCAAAAAAAACTTTGGAATTATATATAAAAGCATATAATATGTTTATACTTAACTTTTAAAATTATCATTATGAATACTTGAGAGATAAAAATTTATAAAGCAAAAAATGGACTTGCTGAAATACAAGTTAGACTTGAAAATGAAAGTGTTTGGCTATCACAATGAGATATGCAAATATTATTTTGAAGAGATCAATCAGTGATTTCAAGACATATAAATAATATTTTTAAAGAAAAAGAATTAGAAAAAGAAAGCAATATGCATTTTTTGCATATTGCAAATTCTGATAAACCAGTAGCTTTTTATAATCTTGATGTAATTATTTCAGTTTGATACAGAGTAAAATCTCTTGAATGAACTCAATTCAGAATTTGGGCAACTTCTATTTTAAAACAATATTTAATTTCTTGATATGCTATAAATCAAAAAAGATTACAAGAAAAATGATACAAAGAGCTAGAAAACACTCTTGCTTTAGTAAAAAAAGCTATTTCTTCTGGAGATATTTGAAAAGATGAAGCATTATGACTTTTAGATATCATTACTAAATATACAAATTCTTGGCTTTTACTCCAAAAATATGATGAAGATAGTTTACCAGAAAGTGGAAAAACAAAAGATATTTATTATAAACTCCAAAGTAAAGAAGCTTTAGAAAGTATTGCAGAACTAAAAAAGATTTAAAACATAAAAAATCTCAAGTTAAAACTTGAGATTTTGGCTTTGTGTTGATAAAAATATTATAATAGTCAAACATGAATAACACCTAACTACATAAAGATTGAAGTTTTAAGAAAAATATAAATAATCCGCAATTTTTATCTTTACAGATTTTTATGAGTACATACATATTTATCTCTTATTTTTCAGACAACAAAAAAGCAAGTAACTTACATTACTTGCTTTTAATTTTTTTATTATCAAATGAGTTTTATATCGTCATTATCAGGTGAGAAATAACTATCAAGGAGTGCTCAGTCTACAAGTCATTTTGTATCTGAGACTGCTTGTTGTACTTCAGTATGCATATTCAATTCTCCTGAAACAAGTTCTCAAGTTTTTAAGAGAGTTTTGAGTGATTCAAAGACTTGTTTATAAGGTGTAGATGAAGTTTCTCATGATACTTTTCAAAAAGTATGATCCACTCAAAGCATATGAAGAAAAGATTTTTCTTGAGTTCCTACATTTTTATAAAAACTCTCAAATGCTTCTGGAGTAAAAACATCATCCTTATCTCAATACTGCATTAAAAATTTTCACCTAAATCCTTGAAGTTTTTGAATAATTTCGCTCGCATCTGGAAATGTATTTAAAATAGGAACATCTTTTATTTCTAGTCTGAGTCATGTTCAGACAGTGGAAATATTTTTTATTTCAGGAAATTCACTCGCAAGATAAAAAGCGAGTATTCCTCAAAGAGAATTTCCGTTCAGAGTAATTTTTAGTTTTTCCCTCTGAATTCCAAAGTTTTTTGAAGCATTTTCGATTACCCACATTACTACTCTTCTTGCGTCTTCTAGCTCATCATGAAAAGTTTTTCATAGAAATCTAGCTTGTTTTTGTTTGTATCTATCCGTTACAGTCGTATCTATTTCTCAGTCTTTTCTCGATGATGCGTACAAAACACTTCAAGTGAGTTGATTTTGTTGAAGATTTTCAGCAAAATTGAGATATTTATTATTTGATCCTGTGAGACTTCAAAAAGTCCCATGTATATTAATAACGATATTATCATTATTTTCACATGGAAAAGATGAGATTTTTATTTCCTTATCTCAATAGATTCATTCAATAATATGATCTTGTCTTTGAATATTCATATGTTCTTTTGTTTCCATAATTATTTTTTTATAAAATTCAATCTACTTTTCAAGCAACTTGTTTTGTTTCATTTTCAACTTCAAAATATTTACTTGGATTTATAATGACTCATTTATAAATTCCTTTTTCTGGATTTATTTCATCAGTAAGTTTATTGAGTCCATTAACAATAATATAATATTTTCCATCATATTCAAAATATCAATCAAAAGTTGGAATTTGTCTTTTTTCTTCTAACTCTTTTGCGAATTTTCAACTTTCCTCAAATCTTTGTTTTAATAATGCAATATCCTGATTTCTTATAGTTTCATTATCATATTCAACTACAAAAAAGTTTCATCACATATCAAAAACTTCTATATCGCTATTAAAAGAAATTTTTTTTGTGTTTTTTCATACAAAATAAAAATTTCATTGTACCATATCTTCAATATCTCAAGCAAAATTTCATGTAATTTTCATTTCATAAAAAATAATTTTTTTTGCTTGAAAGTTTATAGGAGCAACATCTGTCAACTCTCTTGTATCTTTTGTTACTATATTCATAATTTAAAATTATTTACTAAATTCTTTAATTCTACCAAAATCTATCATATAAATATTTCAAGTGCTATCTATCATAATATTTCAAGGATGTAAATCATTGTGAGCGATTCCACTTTCTCTTAAAGCTTTTATTGCATTATCTAACGGAGTTCATCATATTTTTCAAGTTTCCTTTCTTATTTTATATGTATTTCCTAATAATTCCATTAAGTTATCAAGTGAATAATCTTCAATTATTTGATCCAAATATGAATCTGTTTCATTTAATTTTTTCTTTAAAAATTCTCTTACTTGTTTATCATCTAGTTTTCATATTTGTTCTAAATCTTCTATTGATAATTTATGTGAAAATCTATCAATTAATGTTTTTGAATATAAGCTTTGTCAATCTATTTTTTCTATAAAAAAATATCCGTCCTTTTCTCATTTTTGAACTTTCGGAACTTTTATGGTGTCATCAATAAGTCAGTTTTTTATTCAATTTTTCCATTTTTCATAAAACAAATTATGATTATGAAACTCTTTCATTATATCATCAACTTCTCAAGGTTTTGCTATCTTTACAACAAGTTTTTCATTGGTTGGATGTTTCATAATAATTGCTTGTGTTCACTCTCAAACAATATCATCTAAACTTAGATTTTCTCATAAGACTTCCTTATATTTTTCTAAGAAGCTATATTTTGGATGAGAATACAAAGAATTTAAACTCGGTAATTTCTCTTTTCTACAAACTCATTTTTCCATAAGTGTTCTGATTTCATTATCATTAAATCAAGCCTTCTCAAGTATTATATATTTTTTTCTTAAATCTCAAATATCAAATTTTCAATCCTTATTTGGAAATCAAACTTCATATGCTTTTATGATTGCTTTTTCTTGTTCTGGAGTCAGTTTTCTTTGAAGAAAAAAACTTCCTGCTTCTAATCTTTCTTTTTCTCACAATTTTGCTATATCTTCTACAGGCATTTTATTAAAATCAACTTCTTTTTTCGGTAAAATATTTTCAATCTTTTTATTTGTTTCTGAAATAATTCATTTTATTTCAGGAGTATTCATAAGTGCTTCTTTTTTTGCTGTGTGTTTTACTATTTCTTTCATTCAAACTTTAAATGCTTTTCTTCATACGACTGCTGTTAATCATATTCATGTTGTAACGAGTCAGAGTTCTCATACTGCCTTTCATTTCTCATAAGCATTTCAAGAAAATAAACTCATAAGGCTTTCTCATAAAGCTTGAGCTATTTGTTTGAGTGAATCTCAACTCATGAGAGTTTTTAACGCATCAATAACAACTTTTCCATTTGTTTGCCAAATCTAAATTGCTAAATCATAATTATCAATAACTAAAACATCAACGATTCATTTTAAAAAGTTTTCAGTTTTACTATTTTGATTGAGATTTTTATGTAATCATAACTTTTCATAAAGAATTGTTTTTGCTTGTTGTATCAAAGCTTCTTTATCTAACTCTTCTCTTGTTTTTTGTATTATTTCTCATTCTAGTTCTTCAGTAAGATTGAGTCTTTCTATATCTTGTCTTTCTAATAATTTTTTTATATTTTTAAGTAATTTATCATAGCCTTCTTTAGAAATTCATTCTTGTAATCTCTTTTCGACATAATTTTTTGCTTTCTCCTTTATCTGATTTTCATTGAATCAATCTGGAACTTTATCTCATTTGACATCAATATTCTCAATATATCGATCGTGATTTCAAAATACTTCTGCCATGATAAAATACGAATAAAGTAAAATAAAAAGTATCACAAAAAGTTTATCATATGTATTCATTAATTGCAAAAAACACAAAAAAATCAGTGAAAATAAATTTTCACTGACTGCTCTTTCTAAAATGGTGAAACTTGAATTTCTGATAAATTTATAAAAGTTGAGGTGAGAAAGGAAAGATAGGGAGATTCTTTAATTTTTAGAATCTCTATAAAAATAATATAATCCAATTTCATCTCATTTATATCAAATAAATTTTACAACTCAATCATCTCAAATTACTAAACTATCTATTTTATCAAAATCTTTTTGGATTTTTTCTTTTAATTTATTGTATTTTACATAATATTCTACATGTTTATCTCCTCCAATCCTGAATAATAAATTTGTATCTTCATTTTCAAATCATTTAATATCTCATAAATAAAGTATACTTTCACTATCATGTAAATTTTTTGACTCAAAAATTATATTTTCATCTTGAAAAACAAAAAATTTTCTTTTTTCTAAACTTCCTCATTTATAAATAATTGAATTTTTATCATTTGACCAGAAAATATTATTATCTGGATAAGCAAATAATATTACTGGTTTTGCTCAGTTAATACTGATTCAATATTTATCGTCACTTTCTGTATCTATTAAAATACGAGAATATAATCTATCTCAATTTTTATTTAAAAATAAACTACCATCACGAATAAGTCATTTTTCTAAAACTATTTGTTTTATATTTATTCAATTTTTAATTACATAAAAAATATCATTTTTTTCATAAACTAAGCTCCATTCTAAATTATCAAATAATTTTAAATCTTCTAATTTTCATCATTCAGGAATTTTAAATAATAAAATATCTAAATTTAAATAAATATTATTATCATTTTTGTTTTTTATAATAAAATCTCATTGTATGTTATAGTTCCAATCTTCTATATATTTCATATTAAATATTATTTCTCAATTTTTTGTCATATATTCTTCACTTCCATCAAGATTTTGAGCTCTTGCAAATAAATATTCTCAATCTTTTGTTCTATAAAAATCTTGTGGAAATCAAAAAAATATATATTCATCTTTAGGAATAATTCAATTAATAGAAATAGATTTTATAGCTTCACTTTGTCAATTTTCTTTTCTCCATAGATGAGAAACTATATTTCAATTATTTGAAATAATTCAATAGTTTCATCCATATCAAACTAAGTTTTTTCATATTTGGGTACCATTTTTATAAACCTTAATAATATCATTTTTGGCTAAAATCATTCAATAATTAAATGTATTTTGAGCTATAAAAATTTGTTTTAATTCCATATCATTTGGAATATTTATATCAGTATATTTTTGGTAATTCATAATTATATTATTAGAAATTAAAAATTTTATACATAAAAATTTGTGTTATTTTAGTATTATAATAATAAGTTTCTTTTTGAGTATGTAAATGTCAATGAAATAAATATCTTGGGTTATTTATTTCAATATATTTTTCTAATACTTTTAATCATCTATGAGACATTGAAGCTGGATTATCCATTATTCAAAAGCAAGGAAAATGAGAAATAATTATATCAGCTTTTTTATTTAAAATTTCATCTAATTCAATTTCTATTTCGTTTATTTTTTCTTGATTTGGTTTTAAAGATTTTTGTTTGTCTTTCAAAGTTTCATAAAGTAAATATTTTGTTTTTCAAGGGATTCACAAGAAAGTATAATTATTAAATTCAAAAATTTTTCATTCAATATTTTCAATATTATAGGTTTCAAAAATATCTATTTTTTGCTTGGTATTTTCATAAGGTGTATGATTTCATAAAACTCCTATTTTTTTGATATTTATATTTTTTAGTAATTCTAAATCTTCAACATAATTATCTCACAACAAAACTATCAAATCTATATTTGAAAAATTTATTTCGTTTATGTAATTATGGAGTTCTCAGTGAGTGTCTGAGAGGAAGAGTGTTTGCATAAATAATAATTATAAAATATCTTTTATTTTTCTTAACTGAAAATGTCTTTCTCAATTTCTTAAATAACAAAATGCTCTTATAGTCCAATGGTATCAAGTTTTTCAAGTTTTTGTTTTATATTCTCATTTATATAGCTCAATAGGCATTATTTCTCTTTTTATAGTTTCTCATTTGAAAGTATTATTATAAATAATAGTTAATTTTTCATTTTTAGATATTGCTTCATTTATTCTTTTCATTTTTATACTTACTATTTTTCCTGAATTTATTTGAGTCTCATCAAATTTATATCAATGTTCTTTTTCGTGACAATCTTTACATAAAATTATTAAATTTGAAATATCATCACTTCATCACATTGATTTAGGAATTTTATGATGAACTTGTAAGTTTCCACAAATTCAACAATCAGAACAATATCTTCAATAAAAATCAAATGCTTTTTGTCTTATTTTTTCCCATTCAGAAAAATATTTTTCACTTTTTCTATCTTTTAAATCATTATAGATAGCCCAAATAATAAAAAATAGAAAAAGCCAAATATAAAAATAATCAAGAAATAAATTAAATATATTATCTAGATATTTCATAATATTTATTTGATTTATAAAGTTCACTTAATTTTTTATCAATAATATCTTGATCTATAAAATTTACTGGATCAAAACTTAAAAAGTTTTCATCATTTAATCTAAAATAATAATTATTTTTAACTTCTAATAATCCTTGTTTAAAATTTAAAATAGTTTTTTCTAAAAATTTTTCTTCAATATTATTAATTTCAATTCAATCAACTATAAAACAATTATTACTATTTAAAGCTAGAAAAGAACATAAATATAAATCTTGTTCTTTTATTTCTCAAGTTTCAGTATTTAATAGTTCTAATTTAATCCATAATCTTAAATAATAGCTTCTATTATATTTTATACTATTCTCCTCATTATCTATATTTTGAAAATAAGCTTCTTTAAAAAATAACATTACTTTATCCTCATTTTCTCAAAAAGGAAATATATCTTTAATTATTTGCAATATTTCACTTCTAATTATATTATTATATTTTTTTGCAAATAATTCATTTATAATTTTTTTATCAGAGAATTCATATATATCAACATTATTTAACAAGAAATAGTCTTTTATATTGTTAGCTATATTATAATTATCAATTATTTCTTTTATTTTTGCGAAAGAACAGTAAAAAGTTTCGTAGCATCATATATCTCTTCAATAATGATTATAATTAATTTTTGAGTGGTATTTTGACAATTGTGTATGTAAAAAATTTTCAACTTTTAAAGCATTATTATATTTACATTTATATAATATTATCCAATCATTAATTCATGCATAAGAATCTTTATTAAGATGATTTAATCTATCATCAACATCCTCTGAGTATCAAATTTTTAAAATTTCTTGTTTTTTTGATTTAGCAACATATACATAGGCTAACTTATCTGATCTTTTTAAATATGCTATTTTTGATGTATCACATTGTATGCATTGTCAATGCCTGGTTCTAAATGTGTGTCAGTTTTTACATGGAGTAACTCAAATAGCAAATTTTTTATTGTATTGCTTCATAATAATTTTGTAATCTTTTTGCCTGATTCATGTTGCATCAAAAATTTCATTATAATCAATTTTATGAAATTGAATAAAATCCTCTTGTTCTTGAGTTAAAATGAATTTTTGGCATTTATTGCATTGTAGCTTATTATCCTGAATCTCTTCAGCACAATATAGACATCTTTTCATAAAATTTTCATTAAAAAACTAAATTAAAATAATACTATCATATTTTAACATTTTTAGCAAACAAAAAGGGTAACTTAAGTCCTCATGTGTTCGCTAAAACATTACAATTTTGTTCATAAAATTAAATTAATTCTTTTAATTCATTCTCAATAATAGCATTTAATTCTTTTTCTTTTCAAGAAAAACTATGATCTCAATCAATTTCTATTAATTCTATATTTGGATTATTATAATAAATTCATCTTACTCAGCCATCTTGACTTCATAAATATATTTTTGTTTTACATTTTGTTGTAATTGTATTAATTATTACAGCAGGATTAAATAATATTATTTTATAAATCTTATTAGTATATTTTCTTTCAATTTCCAATGTTGATATTGCTCAGGCTGAAGAAGCAATAATTATAATATTTTCTAAGTGTATTAAATTATTTTCAAAATATTTTACAGCTTCAAATGGATCTAAATCCCAAGGAATTCATATAGTTCAAAAATTTTCATAAAATGATTTAGCTTTTCAATGTAAATGACTAGCTCATTCTCAATGAATATATATTGATGTAGGCTTTATATTGATATTCATAAATAAAAAAAAAGAAATATTTCCACTAAAATATCATACTTTTCACATTTTAGCAAACAAAAAAAGGGTAACTTAAGTTTTCTCTTGTGTTCGCTAAAACATTACAATTTTGTTTATTCTAAAAATCAACAAAAAGGGTGAGTAACCTAAGTTACCCTTTCCTAACCTTTAGAATAAACTACTTTCGTAATTTTTATGTAATATTTTAGCACTTTTTAGTATATAAAGTTTTGAAATTTTTGCAAAAAAATAAAAGCCATTTGGCTTTTATTTTTCTCAATTATTTAAATTTTCTTAATTTTTAAAAAATTCTATTTTAAGATTTTTCTTTAATTCAGTATCAGGTAAATCCACAAATAATCAAAAAATATTTATTTTAGTATTTTCTTTATTTTCTCAAATTTCTAATATTTTATTTTTTACATTCTTTATGTATTCCTTATTCCTTTTATAATGCTCATAAATAAAAAATATATTTTTTGATTTTATATTCTTTTCTTCATCTTCTAATAATTTTTTAAAATCATTTTCTAATGAATTTACAATTTGGTTTTCAGTTCATTTTATATATTTTATTTCAATTATATCTTTATCTGCTTCAAAAAATCAATCAATTGTATCATTTCAATTTTCAAATTTTTTATTTGATATAACTAAATCAAATCTTTTTTTATAAACAGCACTATCTCAAATATTTCTTACTTCAGGATAAATAAAAATCTTTTTTTCCTTATTTTCATCTAAAAAATATTTTTTAATACTGAAATATAAACAAGCTTTTACACTATCTTCTCTATAACAATTTCAAACAATATAATCTTCCTTTAAACTTTCCAAAATATGATTTATTAATTCCTTTTCCATAGCCAAATATTAATTTTAAAATACTTGTATCTAATGTTATAAAAAATCAAAGAAAAATCAATATTAAAATAAATATAGAGCCAAAAAATAGCAAAATATTTTTTTAGCAAAAAAAACAGGCAAAAAAAGTGTAATTTCGAGCAAAAAAAGTTAAATCTAGCGAAGGTTTTTTGAAATCACCATATCAATAATGGCTATCTTAAGCAATCAAGTATTTATAAATATAAATAAAAAGATTTTTTCCTCTAGGTATTGCATAATATAATTTTCTAAATACAATCAAAGTTTGTAGTTATAGTTTTTCAGGTATTTTTCACCCCCCAATTTTTGAAAAAGCACCTTTAAAAAACAACTTACTTTTATTTTTTAAAAATCATTATATGAGATGAATTATTTACAACAGAGTATCTACTAAAGAGCAAGAAAAAAACTGAGTTTCACTCGATTATCAACTAGATAGTTGTTTGAAATTTGCAAAAAATAATTGAATTTCAGTAGACGAAAAAGATATTTTTCAAGAGGTGTATTCAGGAGCTTTTTTTGATAGACCAAAATTATCTGAAATTTTAAAGCTCATTAAAAGCAAAGAATACGATTGTATTATTGTTTTAAGAAGAGATAGACTGGCAAGAAATGTTTGAATTTTTAACCAAATCAAAGATTTATTTGATTCTCATTGAGTAAAAATATTTTACCCAGAAGAAGCTTTGACAGGTGAAGAAATGATTGATGATTTTATGTGAAATACTCTTGTTTGATTCGCTCAATATGAAAAAGCGATGATTTTTAAAAGAACATATGGTGGAAGAAGAAAAAAGTCAGAAGCAGGAAAATGGACGACTCAAATCCCTTATGGGTATATCAAAAACAAAGAGTGATATTTAGAACTTTATGAGCCAGAAGTAAAGATTATTAAACTCATTGTAAATCTCTATTTAAAAGAGAATTTTTCAATTTGAAAAATAGCTGATTATCTCAACGAAAATAATATAAAAACTCCAACAATGAGTGAAAAAGAAACTTCTAATCAAAAATCAATAGCAGAAAGAAGAAAAAATGCTTCTTGATTTTGGATTTTTTCAACAGTTATAAGAATCCTTCAGAATGTAGAAAAATACTATAATGGAAAGTATAGAGCTTTTACCACTCAATATAAAAAAGTTTGAGATAAAAATATTATTGTTTGACAAAGAGATGAATCAGAAGTGATAAATATTTCTATACCAAGAATATTTTGAGATTCTATTTGAGAGCAAATAAAAGAAAGACGAGTTAGAAATAGAAACCATTCATCAAAAAAGAGTTTTAGAACTTACCTATTAAAAGGAAAGTTATTTTGTGATTGTCAGGAAGATTTAAGAAACTTTGTTTGATATACTGGAAGTAAAAACAAAAATAGTCTTGTAAATTATAGATGTAGTATGTGTGATAAAAGAAAAGCTTCAGAAAATAGAAGATGTCATAATAATATTTCAGGTCGAAAAATAGATAATCTCGTTATTGAAACTTTGAGAGATTTTTTCTTGGATTATAACAAATTTTATATTGAGTATGGTATAACTAGCCCAGTTAATGAAAGTGATGTAAATATTATTGATTGATATAGATATGAAATTTATAAGCTCGAGGAAAAGGAAAAAAGAGCTTTAGACTTAGCACTTGACGGGATGATACCAAAAGACAAACTCAAAGAAGTTCAAGAAGAAGTAAAAACTGGAATTGAAAAATATACAAATCTTATTCACCAAGAATATGAGTTAGTTTATAGTCAATATAAACAAGGATTACTTGACGGAGATGTTCGAGAGTATGTGAAAAAATTATACAATTATGCTTTAGAATATTTTGAAGAATCAAGTTATGAAGAATTAAAGAAAGTCGTTGATATAATGATTGATAAAGTAATTGTGCCAAAAAACAAAAAATCACCTATAAGAATCATTTTAAATGTTATGCCTGGTGATTTTGATTTAGATAAATATTTAGATGAAAATAGAGAGTATAGTGTAGAAAAACCTTACTACAAAGAAAAAACTCAACTTGGGTTTTATCAAGTTGAGTTTTCTCAAAACCTAAATTCAGGAGATTTTAAGCCTACTGATTGAGGTGATTTTGCTTTTATTAGACTTTTGAAAGAAAAGTTTCATCAGTTATTCATTAATGGTGGGTCAGGCGGGATTCGAACCCGCGACCTTCGCCTTAAAAGGGCGCTGCTCTACCGGCTGAGCTACTAACCCATAAGTTAACAAAGCCCAAGCATTTTATTAAAAAATTAAAATATTGCAAATCTTTTTTTAACTTTTTTATATTTTCCTTACTGGTATCATATCTAAGCCATCAAAATGAATAATATGAGATATTTTTTCACCACTTTTTACAAAATAATCCTCACCTTTCTGGAGGTGTAAAAATGTATTTTTTATTTTTCTTCCGTGATTTAAATTTTCTAGCTGGTCTTCTGACAAAGTGAGAAATCTATCATTTCAAAAAAGAACTGACTCTCTCAGAAATGCTTCTGCCTGAAATTCATCCAATTTTTGAGAAAACTTTTCATCTAAAGCACCTATTGCGGTTCTTCTTAAAAAAGTAATATATCCTCCCGTTCCAAGCATTTCTCCGAGGTCAGACGCTATACTTCTGATGTATGTTCCCGCACTTACTTTTGCTTTTAGGTGAAGTTCTGGGTAAGAAAAATCAAGTACTTCTATGTGATAAATCGTCACCTCTCTACTTTTTAATTCAAAATCAATCCCCTTTCTCACCATGTCAAGTGCCTTTTGTCATCCTATTTTGAGCGCAGAATATTTCGGAGGCATTTGCGTAATTTTCCCGCTAAATTTTTGTGTCAGAAGTATTTCTATCTGAGATACAGAAAGATGATTTTTAAAATACTGTTTCTTTTCATCGGATAAAAATGAGATTTCAGTTTCACTGTCAAAACTAGGAGTGGTACCATTGAGTGAAATCTTGAATTCATATTCTTTCATATCTTTTTCAAAATATGGAATGAGTTTGGTATAATTTCATACTGCTACTAATAATAATCCTGTTGCCAAAGGATCAAGAGTTCCAGTATGTCACATCTTTTTTATAGAAAGGTGTTTTTTGAGTTTTCTTAAAACATCAAAACTCGTAATTCCTAAAGGTTTATCGATTAAATAAAAAGCATCCATGGTATGATATTATTTATAAAAAAAGTCATCTTGTTGTATGCAAATGACTTTTGAGGTATTATTTATATTCAAAACTTGATGGAGATGAAAACCATCTTGGTCTCGTATCTATTCACAAGTTTGGATTAGTAAAAGAAAAAGTTTTAAAATTAAAATATCATAAATCTATAAAAACTCTCCCCGTAATATCTTTTTTGTTAATATAATTTGATTTATCACTAAACTCGCAACTTGAAAAGCAAGATCTTGAATCTGTTGAGGCATTTCTATTATCTCATAATACAAAATATCATCATTCTGGTACTTCATATAAATTTTCTCCATCATCTCCCCTTACATAGGTTGATTTATAGTTCGTATCACTTAAATATATTTCGTCTAATTCTACAAATTCCTCACTTCCGACTGCTTTTACAAATACGCTTCCTGATTGTATTTTTAGAGTTTCTCATGGAAGTCCAATTACTCTCTTAATAAAGTATTCTTTTCCATCTATATGAGTATTAAAAACAACTACATCTCATCTTTTTGGTTCAGAAAATGTTAAATAACTGAATCTATCTACTATAATAAATTCTCTATCATAGTAACTATCGTACATCGATTGCCCACTGATTTGGAATGGTAAAATAAAAAATGTCCTCACCACCAAAACAACAATTATAATGATTATCAAATCTTTTAAAAAATCAAAAATCTCATCTCTCAAACTCTTCCCTGTTTGTGAACTATTAATATCTTCTCACATGAAAAATTGTTAAAAATAATAAAAAATATGCCTTTATTATATGTGATTTTTTTATAAATCAATAAAAAAATAAAACACTTAAAAGTGTTTTATTTTTTTTGTGAATTGTTGTCATCATTATTAGCATCATCTAAACTCCAAAAATCATCTGATTTTTTTGTAGCTGGTGTATCATCTTGAGTAGGTCATTTTAACCAATCTGGTATATCCATGCCATCATCCCATAATTCTTGAGATTGAGTTTTCTCTTGTACATCATTTTTATTTTTTATACTTTGAGAATCTGCCTTTTTTGATTTTCACTCTTTTTTTGGAGTTTCTATTACCTCCGGAATCACTCCATCACTTTTTTTAGATTTAGGTGATTTTGTGGTTTTTTTTGGTTGTGGACTATCTTGTGAAATAATTTTTTCTTCTGAAACGACTCATTTTAACCAATCTGGTATTTCTTCTTCTTGAATTTGAGTTTCTATTTCTGGTGTCGGTTCAATTACTACTTCTTCTTTCACTTCTGTTTCTTGCGGAGAAATATCTTCTCAGACAGGCTGCTTTGTCATTGCGCCTTTTAACCAATCTGGAACTTCCTCTTCTTGAATTTGAGTTTCTATTTCTGGTGTCGGTTCAATTACTACTTCTTCTTTCATACCTCCTGAAGTATCATTTGATTTTAACCAATCTGGAACTTCTTCTTGAATTTGGGTTTCAATTTCTGGTGTCGGTTCAATTACTACTTTTTCTTTCACTCTTGAAGTATCATTTGACTTTAGCCAATCTGGAACTTGCTCCTGAGAAACTTGAGGTTCAACTTTTTGAGTTGGTGGTACAGATACTATTTCTTCTTGTTTTTTTACTTCTGAAGTAGCAGTACTTCCTTTAAACCAATCTGGAACTTGTTCATTTACTATTTTAGGTGAAGCATCTTGATTTGACGAAGAGTTTGTTTTTTGCTCCTCTCAAGTAGCAACACTTCCCTTTAACCAGTCTGGAACTTGTTCTTGTTCTTTCTTTACATCTGATAAAGGATTTTTTATCTCTGGTGGTTTCACATCTTCTTTTTTAACTGGCCTTGTTATTGCAGATTCTTGAGAAACTGGTTTTTGAGAAGATAATCATGAAAGTACATCTTCTGTTTTTCCAGAAGTTTTTTCTATAATAAAATCTTGTAATCCTTGATTGGTATTTTTATTTGATATTTTAAACCATACAAAGAAACCAATGATAACAAATATAACTACTCAAAATATTAAGCCAATAATATTTGCAACTCAAGACAATAATCAGATAATTTTATTTCCATCTCATGAAGCCTGTTTTACTTCCGTAACTATTTCTTCAGGTATATTTTCTACTGAACCATATATAAAAACCTGAAGTTGTGTTTTTATAGTAAGCTTATCTTCATTTGAAATAAGAGATGTATCTTTAATCATTTCAAGAATTTCTCTTCCAAGAACCTTATTTTCCTCCAATTTATTTGGATTTTGTTTAATTTGTTCAAGATTAGCAATAATTTCATCATATTCAACTAATTCTTTTGGAATAAGATTTTTTACAACATTGTACGCCATATTTCTGAGCGATTGGTCTTCTTGTCACTCAATCAAGAATGATTCCAATAAATTAATAATTTCTGTACCATTTGATACTCATAAACTATCTATAAATGATTCAAATTCCAATATAACTTTTGTTTTTTCATTTACATAAAACCATTCCTCTTGAAGTTTTTGAACATATTGCATTCATTTCAATCTTCACTCTTGAGGTAATCATTGAACATACGCTTTTAATTTTTCTATTTTTACTTTTTCTGCGTCTGTTATTCCACTAAATATGATAGACTCTGCATCTATTTCTTTATCTTGAACATATGTTTTTACTATTTTAATATCTTTTCCATCTAATATATTTCATGATTTATCAAGAAGAAATATTCTTAATGTTTGTGTTTTATTTTCATTAACTAAAACTTCCACTAAACCAGCATCATTATAACTAGATTCTTTTAAATTATCAATATCATCATCTTTTGTACCATTAAGATCACTATCTACTTCAATATCATAATCTACTCAATAGTTTGCTGCTTTTTGATTTTCTCAAATATAAAATACTATTTTTTCTATATGTGAATCAAGAGTAATTTCTCAATCAACTATTTTATTATTTGAAATAACATAAATATCTTTAGAATTTCTCACATTCATCATTTCTCTGAGATCTCTTTGAACTTCTTTTTCTTTTGTTTTCAATTTTGTTCACTCAGAAATTTTTAAAATGACATTATGTGAAGCTTTTCCATCTTCATAAGTATAAACAAAATTATTTCTATCTTCTATTTTTGTACCATCTCACATTTCCCAAACAGATTTGTCATATTTTCAACTACTTGTATTAAAAAATACATATGTATTTCAAAGAGAAATATATTCAAAATTTGGTTCTAGCAAATTAGCCACATTCATTTCAATAGTTCTCACATTGGTCATTCATTTATACTTTACTCTTACCTTTGTATAAAAGGTTCCTGATGATTCAAATTTATGTGATATTTGTCATGTAGTTGTTTCTTTATCATAAAACCCATCTCCGTCAAAATCCCAAGCAAATTCTGACTTATCAGTAATATCTTGTCATAAAATATTTTTTACTTTTGCTGAAAAAACAGATTCTTCTCCTATAAATAAATTATTTTTATTTACCTTGAAATCAATAAGTGGAGTATTTACATTATCTCCGTTAAGAGTAATAAAATATTTATTTGAATCTCACTCTTCTGAAGAATATCTTGCATCATTGTTATCCCTCATCACCACCACAAAGTAGTAATTTCAACTAATTTTAGGTATAACAAATGTTGTATTTGGTTGTGTAGTAATTCTAAAATCTTGAGGTTCAGTATCAGTATCAGTATAATAATACCATAAATATGATTGAATAACTCCATCTGGATCTTGTGCTCAAACAGCGTTTACTGATACTAAAACTGGGTCTACTTGGTCATTTTGAATAGACACATTTAAACTTGATAATATAGGTTTTAAATTTTCTACTTTTATCCAAGTATCAACCGAATGAGTAGCTCAATTTTTATCACTTTTTACTGTAAGTTTTATAGGAAAGCATCAAAGTTCATTAAATTTATAACTCGTATCTCTGCTTGTCAGGTATTTATCATTTCAAATTTTCCATGTATAGCTTAACCCGTTATTTGTTCCATCAAGGTTTAAACTTTCACCTCATTTAAAATATACTGTTTTTACTCTATCAACAATATAGGCTCCTCCACTACAAGCATTTGCATCAAATGAAGGTACTTCTGTTCCTCAAAGATTAATATCAACCATTGCATATGGCGCATTTGCTTCTGAAACATACACTGTTTTTATCGTTTGGTTTGTATTTCAATCAGCATCTCTTGCGGTTAATCTTACCGTAAAAATTCAACTTTTTTCAAAAATATGATCTATCTTATTGGAAGCAGTTTGTTTTTGAGTTCCATCTCAAAAGTCCCATTCAAAATACCTAGATGCAGGAGAGGTTGCAGAAAATCTGACAGTTCCTCATCTTTGAGTCACTCTTGGGAGTGATGAAAACTCTACAGAAAGTATTGATGATATAGTTACTTTTTGTTGTTTAACTGCGTTCATATCATCAGGATCAACTACTTCTAATACTACATTTTGGTCTCATACATTTTCAAAAATATAATATCAAATGGCTCACTTACTATCCAATGCCTCTATATCAATTTTTTCTCCATTAATAGTCCAAATATATTTTAATTTTCCCGAATCACTAAAGTCTGGATCATAACTTTTTGTACCATCAAGCAATACTCTGTTTGGCTTTGCTTTATCTGGAATAGTGTATGAAAACTCAGCAATGGGTGCTCTTGAATTAATATAAATTATTTTTGTATCTGTGTCTTGATTTCAAGCAGCATCTTTTATTTGAAGTTGTATATTATACCTTCCTTTTTCACTAAATACGTGATTAAAAAGACTTCCATTTTTTGTAGAAATAATTTTATCATTACTAATATCTATGATATTCCAAGTATATGAAAGATTTTTCTCATTTACTGATGTTCTTGCTGAAAAAGTAAATTTATCTCCTATATAACCATCATCTTTATTTGCTTGTATAGTAGCGATTGGTTTATGAATTGCTATAGTAAAAATTCTTTCTATAACTCTTCATTCATTTGTTGTTAATTTTAAGCTTACTGGATAATTTCACTCTTTTGAATAAACTACTCTTTCAATCTTTGGAGATCCATCATATCTTCTTTCAACTCCATTTCAAAAAATCCATTCTGTTCTTCTGAATTTTGCTCATCCTGTTGGAGTAGAACTCGTTGCATCAAAAATAAGTCCGTAATTTGCCTCTTCTGGGGTAAATTTAATTTCATCAGCTTCTCAAAGAGAAATACCATTAATACCAACTATTAAAGATGCTACTTTTTCTTTTACTTCTACTACATTTCTTGTAGAAAATGGAAGTACATCAGTATAACCAGCCGCATTTTTATGATTTGATTTTACATCCAGAAACATAGAGAAATTTCCCTCTTCTTTAAATGTATAATTAATAGATTGTCATCTTCAAACTACTTTTTTAATTCATCAACTATCAAACCACCATACATAATTTGATGATGGAATTACGGTACCACTTGGGTCCGTTACTCTTCATCTAAAAGTAACTGTTAATGGTGCATTTCCGCTGATAGGACTTGCTTCAATATTTCATGTAAGTTTTTGTACATTTACTTTTTGAATGTAAATATCCAATTTTTGAACAATATCTTCATAATATACTTCACTTCTTGGAGAGGCAAGTCATTTTTCTATTGCGATTTTTAAGTCATTGTAAAAATTGGTATTCATCAAACTGTCTGGGAGGTAGTTATATCCAACTTTTGCATGTGATAAAAGAGCATCAGCAACTTCTTTGTTAATGATTCATCTTAATTCAAAATTTTCTTTTAAACGAAAATATTCTCTCACCATATAATATCTATATTCGTTAAAAGTTCACTTATCGATATCTCTTAAGGTGGCATAACTTTCTAGTGATGATGCTTCGACTCTTGCAAAAGCAAAAACTGATATTATCATTAAAAGAATTGACAAAAATATGTTTTTTCTCATAAAAATGTAATTAAAATTTATATCTGCTATCATCTTACCATATTTTTTACACAGTTGCAAAAAAAAATGATTAAAAAATATTTTTTCTTGTATTTTTTTATATTTATTTATAATAGGTGTATGTTTCAAAAAACATATTTTTAACATTTACTTTAATTGTATGGATTTAAATAAGGTTCAATTAATTGGAAATATAACTCAAGACATTGAGTTAAAACAAACTCCCTCAGGACAAAATGTTTGTAGTTTCTCTCTTGCAACAAATAGGAATTGGGTTGATGGATCTGGAATAAAGCAAGAAGTTGCTGAATTTCATTCTATTGTATTATGGGGAAAATTAGCAGAAATTGCTGGACAATACTTACATAAAGGTAAAAAAATATACATCGAATGAAGACTTCAAACAAGAAATTGGGAAGCACAAGATGGAACAAAAAGATATAAAACTGAAATTGTTGGTGAAAATATGATTATGCTCGATGGGTCAAGATCAAATGATACCTCAAATTCATATCAAAGCTCTGAATCTTCTACTGGGGCTGTGAAAAAATCACAACCAAAACAAGAAGAAGAAATTTCAATTGAAGATATTCCTTTTTAGGCAAAAAAAAGATGTGGTACCACATCTTTTTTTATTCTATATTTTTTACTTGGTATTTATTATTTCAGCTGTCATAAAAATATAGGCTATTATTTTCTAAAATAATTTTTGTAATATTTATATCAGTAGTTTCTAAAACTTTCATTGTTTTTGTCTTAAAATTATATTTTACTATCAGATTTCCGGATAAATGTGAGAGATTATAATTATTTTTCTTTTCTGTTTCTGAGAGAAAAATAATTCATAAATAATGCTCATTATCATAATAAATAAAATCTTTAAATAAGTAAAAATATTCTATATTTTTTGTATTTGTATCATATAAAAATGTTCCTTTATCATTTATTAAATGATAGATATGATTCATTTGTTTTACATAATTTATTTTTTGAGGAAAGTAGATTTTTTCTATGCTATTATTTGATAAATTATAAAGAAATTTATCATCTCAATATGAAATAAAAATCATATTATTTGTTTGCTCAATTGCTTGAATATCCAGAAAAGTTCTCTCTATTTTTTGAAAAGAATAAAGATTAAGAGTTTCTTGACCATTTTTTTGAAATAATGTAAGTGAATTATCTTCATTTTCCTGAAAATAAAAATATCCTAAATGAGGAATAAGAAAATATTTATATGATTTTTGAAGAAAAGAAAGTTCCCTTACTTCCTCAATTTGTTTCTCAGTATCAGCTAAAGTTTGTGTAAGTGGAATATCTATTTTTTCCATTAATAATTGTTTTTCTAAAGCTACTTTTAATTGTAACTTTTCTCATGAAACAATTGATATAGTTTTCACATAATCTTTATACCCCTCTTTTGAAAGAGTCATTTCATATTGAAAAGGAGCTAAATCAATAAGTTCACACACCGCTTGCAAACATTCAGTAGAAAAACTCGTTTTGAGTTTAGAATTATAAAGACTCACTTTGTAATTCTCTATATTAGTACTGATGCTCATATCTCCTTTATTTAAGATAAAAAAATAATAATATAGTCAATATATCCCTCAAAAAATAATGATTAAAATAAGCAAAGAAATAAGTCTATTTGACATAAATATATAGCTAAAAAAACAAACTAAATTTGATTTATTATAGCTTGATTATATAATAAATCAAAATTTTATGAATAATAATCCAAAAAATGATTTTAGATGGAAAAATAGTAGCACAATCAGTATATGAAGAAATAAAAGCAGAAATTTCAACTTTATCAAAAAAACCAAAATTATGAGTTATTTTAGTATGAAATAATCCTTCTTCATTGAGATACATTAAACAAAAACAAAAATGGGCTGAATATGTTGGAATAGAGTTTGAACTTTTTGCCTTTGAAGAAAATGTTTCTGAAAAAGTATTGCTTGAGAAAGTACATCTTTTAAATACTGATACAAATATCAGTGGATATATCGTACAACTTCCCCTTCCAAAACATATCAATGAAAAAAATATTATCCGTAGTATTGCTCCCGAAAAAGATGTGGATGGATTTCATCCTGAAAATCAATGAAAAATTGTCATTTGAGATACTTCTGGGCTCGCTCCATGTACTCCAGCAGGAATGATGGAGCTCTTAAAGTATTATAATATAGAAGTCAGTGGAAAAAATATTGTTATCATTGGAAGAAGTAATATCGTTGGGAAACCAATAGCAAATCTTCTTATAAATGCTTCTGCTACAGTTACTATTTGTAATTCAAAAACACAAAATATTGAATTTTATACTAAAAACGCTGATATCATCATTACTGCTATGGGAAAACCTCATTTTTTAACTGTAGAAAAAATACATCCCAAAAGTATTATCTTAGATGTTTGATTTACGGTAATAGATGAAAAAATATACGGCGACTCTGATTTTGAAAATATAGTAAAAAATGGAAATGCTATAACACCTGTACCTGGTTGAGTATGAGCTTTGACTGTTTCTTGTCTCATGAAAAACACATTAAAGGCTTTTAAAAGAATAAATTAAAAAAATTAAAAAAAGTTTTGACATATTTAAAATTTTTAATAGAATACCCAGGCATTTAGATAAGCGGGTGTAGCTCAATTGGCTAGAGCATCTGCCTTCCAAGCAGAGGGTTAAGGGTTCGAGTCCCTTTACCCGCTCCAAATTTAAAGCAAAGAGTGAGAAGTGTAAAATATAATATCTTTGTATTTTACATTTTTTATTTAAGGGTGTATAGCTCAGTTGGTTAGAGCGCGTGACTGATAATCACGAGGTCCCAAGTTCAACTCTTGGTACACCCACCATTCTAAAATAAAAAATAGCTAGTGCTAGGAAACTAGTCTAGCTATTTTAAAAATCGGAGACTGGCGCAATTGGCTAGCGCACACGCTTTGGGAGCGTGGGGTTGTGAGTTCGAGTCTCACGTCTCCGACCAATAACGTCATTAATAGCATCCTTAGGGGTGTTTTTTTGATTCTTAATACCTTTACTGAGTTCGGGTGACTCAATATTTTCTTCAACTTTTTTTGCCTCGAACCTGAAGAAAATATCAATTTTTATGCTTTTATCTGTATTATCATTTAACTCATTTTGCTCATCCAAATAAACTACTTTATCAGTAGTTATTTTTTTTACTAAGATCCTTTGAACTAATATATCTATAATTCTTCTTTTTTCTTTAAATGATATTTTATCAACTTTTCACATATATTGTTCTGATATTTTCTTTAAAACATCTAATCAAACTACTATTTTAGATATATTATTTAAGATTTTTTCTTGAGCTTTTTGTTCTTTTAGTAACTTTTTTATTTTTAAATTGGATTCTTCTAAATATTTATCTCTTTTCTCTTCACTTATTCATCATTTATAATAATCCTTGTCAACATTTTCTTGAAATATTTCTTCTGATTTTATATTCTGAACAATAATATCTAGTTCTTCTTTTATATCTGCTATATTTCATCATTTTTCAGTTTCTAATAAATATTCTTCATGAAACTTTTCTGGATTGTTTATAAGATTTAATATTTCATTCCAAACATATTCTTCTAAAATTTCTCATGGAAATTCTATATTTCAATAAGTTTTTCATTCTTTTGTTGTGTATTTATCTCTTCTATAAGTTAATTTATTATCTTTAGTTCTAAGCATTCCATAAAAGTATTTTTGAGTATCAATATCAAATATTTTTCATGTTAATAAATATACATTATCATTATCACTACTTTTTGTAATTCAGCTTTGATCTAATTCTTCTAATCTTTGTTTCGCAGCTATAAATAATTCTTCTTTTATAATTTCATCAACTGGAACATCAATATAAATAGTACTTCCATCTTCTTGTTTAAAACTTTCTTTTCTATATCAACAGTATGAAAAATTTTTTAAAATTCTTTTTATTGTTGTTTGATTCCAATCCGTATTTACAGCATCTTTTTTTGCATTTTTTCATTTTCTTATTCAAAGTTTATTCAATTTTTCGGCTATATCACCAGGAGAAAACCCTTCATAAATAAACAGAAAAAAGATTCTTTTTACTATTATTGCTTCTTTTTTTATTTTTTTCAATTTAGATCATTTTCATCATTCATTTGGTATTTTATCATATCAATATGGAATCCCATTTCATATATAATTTCATGCTCTTGCTGATGCCATTTTTCATTCAGTAGTTCTGGTTTTAATCATATTTCTTTCAAATTCTGACAATGCTCAAAATATTTGAAATGTTAATTTTCAAATAGCTCATGAGAAATCTATATTTTCTTTTAGTGAAAAAAATGAAACTCAATGATCTTTTAATTCCTCAAAAGTTTTTAATAAATGAGTCAAATTTCTACTCAATCTGTCAATCTTCCAAACTGCTACTAAATCAAATTCTTTATTTCTTGCTTTTTCCATCAGTTTTTTAAATGCAGGTCTATTTAAATCTCATCAACTGTATCATCAGTCAATAAATAACCACTCATCTTTAGTTACCCATTTTGGATTAAGTGTTGATCTATATTCAATTAATTTTTTTAAATCATGTTCTTGATATTCTAATCAGTATCAAGATTTACTTTGATCTTCTGTACTAACGCGAAGGTATAGTGCAACTCTAAGAACCTCTTGTTTTTCTTGTGTATTTTTTTCCATAAAAAAAGAGTTAAATAATAATTTAACTCAATTATATACATTTTTTTAAAAAGCCCATTTTTTTAAACACTAAAAACTCCAGCATTTCATAAAATGTTAGCTATTAATCTATCTTGTCATTCTCTTTTTCATATATAATGACTTGTTATTATTAAGTTTGAACCTCTTTTATCTCTTGCTCTAACGATATATGGTTTACTTGAATAAATTACTTTATCCTCTAAATTGGTAATATTAAAATTAGACATAATAATTAAAAATTATGCCTTAAATGCATTTAAGTACTGATATAAAATTGAAATAGCCTATTAAGAAAACTTTTTTGTCTTCTCATAGTTTTATTATATTAAAAAATATTTTCATATGAGTTTATTTTTTAAAAATAATTGAAAAATAATGTGTTTATATATAATAAAATCGTTTATTTATTAATTTTTAAATATAAATATGAAAGATATAATACCTACTTATTCTTGTGTTGTAGCGAAAGAAATAGATAATAATTTTTACAACAATAAAATATATATAATGTTTGAATCAACTTATGAATCAAGAAAAAAAAGTATAGATGAAGCTGAAGCTATAATAATATGACCTCATGTAAATGAACAAAAATATATAACTCCTAAATATATATGAAAAATAAAATCTAAGTGAACATATGTAGCAAAATATAATACTGAGAAAAAATCATTTGAAATTAATGATCTTGAATGGATAGTAAAATGAAATAGAACTAATGATACTGATTTTATAAAGAAATTATTAAAAGCACATACAGTACAACAAAAGTTTTTTAATATTAACTTGGAATATTTAGATGATGAAACAAAATTATATTTTATAGAAGTTTATAAAATTAATCCTTATGATTATTCTGATCTATATTTTAAAGAAAAAACTCTATTTTATTTAAATGAATATTTTGAAAGTAATTGAAAGTTGATTGAGAAAGCTCATGATTTCAGATATTTTAAAGTTAATACAGATAATAATTTGTTTTATGATATAAAAAAAGAAATATTTTTTTGAGAATGAATAGAAGAAGTATGATTTAGTGGAAAATATAAAGATTTATTAAATTCATGGATGAGGTTATTAATAAAGGAAAGAGATATTTATTTAACAAACTCCGATATAGCTAAACATTTATTTCCAAACTTAAAAGAAAGCGAACATGCTAACCAAGTAAATGAACTAAAAAAAGAATTAAAAAGATTTTATGTCATAAAACTCGGTATAGATGATGAACTTTTTTCTGTTAAAATATTATATAGTCCAAGTAAAAATCAATATAAAATACTATGAAATTTGCTTTCTAATGAAGAATATCTAGAATTGACTAAATAATTTTCCGAGAATTTCCGTAATTTTTACATTTTTTTAATGAAATAAAGTAATTTTAATTAAAATTACTTTATTTTTTTATTAGTTTTTGCTTATCTAAAATAAATTAATTATTCCTAGACTTTTCGAGATAACTTTTTTTAAAAACTATTTTTTTCATTAAAATACACCATGTAAAAGCTGCAGTGATTACAAACAATAATTATATTTCTTAATTTATAAAATTTATGAAAACAATATTAAAAATAAATAATCTTTCTTGATTATATTTTCACAAAAATAAAGTTGTTATGTTTTTATCAGAATATAATGATTGTCAATACCCCCAAAAACTG
>DKNE01000009.1 GCA_002470645.1 Patescibacteria group bacterium UBA7396 | reverse complement strand
GAGTTATTTTTTTATGATTTTATCAAGTGTATAGAGTTTTAAAAGTGAACTAAATCATTTTTGTAATGATTTTAAAACGTTTGTAGTGACACATGAGTCTTCATTTTTACAATATTGCCCAGAAGTACAGCTCGTTATAAACAAATCTTCTCCTAAACTTGATAAAATATCATAGAGAGAAATTTCTTGTAAATTCTTCTCAATATATACTCCTCCATTTCTTCCTTTTATTGTTTTAATAAGATTTCACCTCTCAAAATTATTAATAATTTTTCTCAAAAAAGCCTCTGAAATTTCTAGAGTTTGAGAAATTTCAGAAATTTTTAAAACTTTATCTTGAGATTGTGCCATATAAGAAATGGCTTTTAGTCAATAATCTCATTTTTTTGATAACTTTATCATGAAATTTTTTATTAATAAATTAACATCCTCCTGAAACTATCAACATATCAAGAATATCATCTTTTTGTCCATCTCATAAATACTTATGAATAGCATTACGAGTTGCTACTAGTCCAAAAACAGCTGCTTTTTGTCTACGAGGTGAAATATCTTCTTGTACCAATTTTTTGATATAGTTATAATCTTTTTTTAAAATTTCATCTAAACTCATCCCTACAATACTCTCTCAAAATACAGAAGAAGTAGCAGTAGTTACAATAGAGGTCATTCATTCAAAAGACCAATCAACTAAAATATTATTTTCAATACGCAAAAAAACTTCTATCGTATCACTACAACTTCTATTTTCTTCTTTATAACGAATAGTAGCATCAGGCATTTCTCCCCTATTTGGTGGACTTTTTGAATAAAATGTAATTATTTCATTTGTCATTATATATTAAAATTAGCATCTAAAACTTCAAAAAAACTCTTAATATCATCTTTTGAATTATAAATATATAAACTCATACGAGCACTTGAAGATATTCATAAATAATCCATAAATGGCTCAGTACAATGTTGTCCAGCTCTGATACAAATATTATGTTCGGCCATAACATCTGCGATATCAAGAGCATGAACTCCTTCTATGTAAAATCAAAATACTCATACTCTGTTCTCACTTTCTTTACTTCAAATCAATTTTAAATATGGTCTTTTTTTAAATTCATCTAAACTATATTCTATCAATTCAGCTTCTATTTGCTCTATTTTTTGATATCATCATATTTGCTCTATATATTCTAAAGCTTTTAACAAACTCAAAGCTCATGAAACGTTTGGTGTTCCAGGTTCAAATTTAAATGGTAAAGCTCCCGATTTAAAACATTGCTCTTTTACTTCGTTAATAGCTCCCCCTCAAGAAAATATTGGTTTATATTTTTCAAGTAATTCACGTCTTCCCCAAATAACTCACAAACCGCTATCAGCCATTACTTTATGTGCTGTGAAGAAAAGAAAATCACAATTAATATCTTTTACTTTGGGTTGAAAATGAGGAAAGCTTTGACTCGCATCGACTATAAATAAAGTATCTTCTCTTTTGAGTGCTCCTATCTTTTCTAAATCAAAAATTTGTCCTGTTACATTAGAAACATGAGTGAGGGCAATAACTTTTACTTTTTCATCATATTTTTTTTCAAAATCTTCAAAATCTATTTCAAAATTTTCTGTTATTTTTATAAATTCAAGTTCAATTCCTATTTCTTCTTTGAGTATTAACCAAGGAACTATATTAGAATGATGTTCGACTATAGATACAAGAACTTTATCTCACGGTTGTAAAGCTTTATTTAATCTCAAAGTTTGAGCTATGATATTGAGCGCATAATTTGAATTATATGTATAAATAATTTCTTTCAAATCTTGTGTTCATAAAAAATCAGCGACTTTTTGTTTACTATCAAAATATATTTTTTCCGATTGTATCGCTATATCATAAAGTCCTCTATGAATATTTGAATACTGTGTTGATAAATAATTACAAATCCCTTCTATCACATAAAGTGGTTTTTGAGTTGATGAAGTCGAATCTAAAAATATAAGATTAGAATTATTTTTAAATATAGGAAAATCTTCTTTGAAATTTTGCATAGGCTCATTTTTATTTTATAAAAAACATGACATAATTATATGGAATTTGAAAAAAAGGCAACAAAAAAAAGATTTTACAAATAAAAAAAATAATATACAATGAAGGGTGAAATATTAATATTTTTTTCATAGTATATGGACCACAAAAAACACTGATTTACACTTATAGAACTTATTGTAGTAATAAGCGTGATTACTATCCTCACTTCATTGTGAATATATAGTTTTTTTTGATATATTCAGGATGCCAATGATTCAAAAAGAATTACTGACATACAGGCTATAAAAATGCATTTAGATAGTTATAGAAGAAATCATTCTTATCTTTATCCAGCTTGAGAGTGAGGATCTTGAACAACACAAATTATGTCTGGTGCAGATATTATAGCGAGTCAATCGTATTTTAATGAAGGGCTTACAGGAAAAATATGAATGCCCAAAGTTCTTACAGACCCAAAAACAAAACTTCCTTATCTTTACTCTATCAGTAGAGATAGAACCAGCTATCAAATAACAGCGACCCTAGAAAATCAAACGAATTTAATCAGTTATCATCCTTTTATAAATACTACTTATGCAGATGAAATAAATTATAATCTCATAGCATATGTGGAATGAACTTTTATACCAAGAGATAAAACTATTCTCCCTGGTCTTTTATATGCTGTTTCTCCTGAGGAAACCATGTCATTTGATATAGAAGGAGTTGATGGTGATTGACATCCAAACAAAGCAAAAGTGATATTAAATGGGCAATATTATAATCTTGCCTATAATATGAAATGAAAAGTAGTAGCTCTTTGAACTGATTTACCAAATGTTTTAGCATCTGTGTCATTAGTTGAAAATACCTCTCCTACTATCAATTATCTAAGTTGTAACTGAGTACTCAATGCTTGATATACCTATTATCATGGAGAAAATGATGTAGAATATATGAACGGGGCTTCTCTCAATTCTCAAATCTGATGGAAGTATAAAACCTGTGATGGAAAAACTTGAGAACTCAAACCAGAAACCTGATACTACTATAACTGTGCCAATATATGAGCATGAGCTATTTTTAATAGTACCTGTCAATGGACTGGTTGTGCCAACGGTTATACAGTAAAATGAGGATGAGTAGCTGGATGTAAAATCAATGTAAATGCTCCTGCTCTTGCCACCCCTCAAAATGGTGCTTACAACCTTCCAAGAAGTGGTACACTTTCATGGTATGCTGTAAGTGGAACCAATGTAAGATATAATGTATACTTATGAACTGGAACTCCTCAATTAGTAGATGAAAATACAACTCTCAAAAGTTATTCTTATACCAATCTTGCATATTCAACGACATATTATTGGTATGTAGAAGCTTGTGAATGAAGTAATTGTATAGCAAGTATTACCTATAGCTTTTCAACCCTTCCAAATCCTGATGGTACTGGATGAACAGAATGAACCGGATGAGAAACTTGATGATCAAATACACCACCTCCTGAAGTCAACAACTGTGAAAGTGGTGACGTTGTTTGTACTGCAAATGAAGTAATTATTAGCTATGTATGAACTAGTGGAACTCCTCTTGATGGAACCAACAACAACTTTTGAACCTCTACTCGTATCAATGATAAATTTTATGGATGAGAAAAAATTCTTCAATATAAAATTGTAAACAATTCTGACTGAAGAGCTAAATTTAAGATGAAGTTATGACTAGAATCAGGAAATCTTAATTTTATCAATGCAGCAAATGCAAGTTTTGATAATTCTAATCCTCTTACGATTTTAGATTTTTGAAAAGAAGGAATTGCTAATAATTTCTTCTGGAAATCAGGAAATGGATGTATCTACAATTCATCAAGTGGAGACTATGAAATTGTATGAAAAACTACTTGTTTTATTACTCTTCATGCAAGAGCTGATAGTTCTGTTTCATCAAATTCTCAAATAGTATGATATTTCCAAGTAACAAATACTGATACTCTTTCTACTTGGACCTCTACAACATATACTACTCAAACACCGCTCTACATGAAATCGAGTTGATTTAATGCAACAGCTCTGAGTATAGCAATGACTGGAACTTGAAAACAAGCGCTCGAACCATCAAGTGATATCGGTATAAATGATTTTTGAACTTCCCACCGTATAGGATGAGAAAATGGATTAGCTTACTGATACTGGAAAAGTCTTACCTATACTCTTTCAAATACAAACTCACAAGATGCTTTTTTCAAAATATGATTTAATGGGCTCAATACTACCTATACTGATGCTTTTTGAAACCAAAAAAATTATAACTTTGATACCAAAGTTATCAATCAACTTACCTGAGATATAAATAATGCAAGTAGTTGGACAGATATAGCAAGTGCTCTTGATTTACAAAACAATGGAACTACAAATATTGCTTGGAAAAACAACTCTTGTCTCCCAAGCCCATCTGGAAACAATATCTGATATGGTTATATAGTACCCAAAAACAGTGATTGTGTGATTACTATTTATTTTAGATGAGATGTGGGAATCCCTTTTTATAATAGAAATATCACTTCTTTACAATTAGCAAATCAAGTCATTGCTGATAAAAATTATACCTACGATGTTACTATAAAAGCAAGAGCCGATGGTTGGAGTGTACCTTTCTCACAACACGTACAAAGTGAAATGTTTGGATGGATAAAACTTCATATTGATACTTATGGAACTCTGGTAGTTGGTATGGCAAGTAGTGAAATACTTGGGTGGATCTGTTTTGATGAAAGTTGTTGAGCAAGTGTTGTAAGAAATGAAATTACCTGAGAGCTTACTTGATATGCACTGAGTGAAATCATATGATGGATAAAAATGGATTGAGTAAAACTCAAAAATGATGGAACTATGGAATGATATGCTCTTTCAGAAATGGCTGGATGGATAAATTTTAATTATTAATTTTTTACTTTATAATTTTTATTGTATGAAATCTATCAAAAGTATGCTTCTGTTTTTAGGAAAAAATTTTCTCACTGGTTTTATAATCATGCTCTGAGCATTAGTAGCACTTCTGGGAGTACAAGCATTTCAATCGCTAACAACAAACCCAAGTAATTCTGGAAATCAATCTCTTGGAAGTCCTATTTTAACAAAAAGTGGGTGAGTTTATGATAGAGAAAAACATTCTTTACAAGCTATTGCAAATAAATTATGACTTTTTTCTACCATTTGAGAAACAAATATGAAAAGAGTTTTTATCACATCTACTACATATACAGGTAATTTATGAGGTTTAGCAGGTGCTGATGATAAATGTCAAACCGCAGCAAATAGTCAATCTCTATGATGAACTTGGATGGCATTTTTAAGTGATAATACTACTGATTTTGCTACTCGCTATGGAAATACTGATGCATTTATGTATCTAAACTTAAACAATGAACCTATTTTTAAAGATCCTAACAGAGGTTTTTTCTTTCATAATATGTACTTAGATAATACCACTGATTATGCTCGGAATAGAAATATAACTACAGAGCAAAAAACAAGAATCTTGCCAAATTCTAGTCAAAGACTTTATTGGACTTATACAACTTTTTCTTGAATCAAGCAAAGTACTTCATCAAACTATAGTTGTGCAAATTGGACATTTTGAACAAATAATACTTCTTATTTAGCTACAAAATGATATTTGTATTGAGTAAATGATGAAAATTACACAGGGCTATGAAACTACTCATGAGTGTGGGAGTATTGTGGAAGTTCGCTCTCTCTCTTTTGTGTAGAAAGATAATTATTTTGTAACATGTCTGATATGAAAAACAAAAAATACCTATTCCAGTTTTTTCTTAAAAATTTCTTAAGTTGATTTATTATAGTGCTTGGGTGATTTGTAGCTTTTTTAGGAGTATTTGCTTTTCAATCTCTTACTAGTAACCCAAGTAATTCTGGAAACCAGTCTCTTGGAAGTCCAATACTTTCAAAAAATGGATGAACGTTTGAACGTGACACTATGAGTCTCCAAGCCATATCAGAATCTCTTTGAATTAAAAAAGTTCCAAAAATCATGTTTATCACAAGTCAAACATATGATGGAAATCTTTGAGGATTAGTAGGAGCAGACCAAAAATGTCAACAACTTGCTGATGCTGCGTGATCTCTCCCAGTAGTAAAATGAAAAAAATGGGTCTCTATACTGTGAGATAATAATATTCCTGCAAAAGCTCGTATACCATATTTACACAGTGTAATAAATGATGTTTTATGAAATGCTATTTTTACTAATGATACAGCAATAAACTATTTTTTAAGGCCTGAATATTGATATCCTGCTACCTTTAATAATAATTGAATTAACTCTATATTAATTAATGTAGATGAAAAATGAAACCTTCAATCTGGTAAAATAGTCTGGACCGGTAGTAATAATAGTGGTTGAATTTATACAAATACGTCTTATGGAGCTGCTGCTAATTGTATAAACTGGGCTACAAATAGTTCTGCTGTTGACTATCGTTGAGCTTGATGATCTAACGCCTCAACAACAAATACCACTTGGTTATATAATAGTATTTATTATTGTAATACAGCCTACCACCTCTACTGTTTAGAAATATAGCAATAAGATATTTTATAATACTATTTATTTTATAATACTATTTATTTTATAATTTTATATCGTATGAAACTCTCAAAACACATGTTCCAATTTTTTCTTAAAAATTTCTTAAGTTGATTTATCATCGTACTTGGTTGATGCGCTGCTCTTTTAGGAGTATTTGCTTTTCAATCCTTAACAACAAATCCAAGTAATTCTGGAAATCAATCTCTTGGAAGTCCAATGCTTTCAAAATCAGGCTCTATTTTTAATCGTAACTATCATTCTCTTGAGGCAATAGCAAATGCCCTTGGACTCCCAAGTGAAGGAAGTGGAAAAAAGATCTTTGTTACTCGCCAAAGATGGCAGTGAAATCTCTGATGACTTTCTGGGGCGGATGCAAAATGTCAAGCTGCTGCTGATGCTCGTAGTCTTGGTGGAACTTGGAAAGCTATTTTATCAGATGCAAGCACTGATGCTATTTCAAGACTCACACCAGCACAAACTATTTTTAATATTCATGGAGAAATCATAGCCTATAATCCTCTATGAAAATGACTTTTTGAACAATGGAAAGCAAAAACTAATTCTGCTCAGTATGAGATCAGATGGCCACTGATTACTGATGAATATTGAGTATACTACCCAACAGCAACAACAAGTCCATATCAATCAACTAGTATCGTATCAGGAGAATATATTCATTTTTGGAGTTTTACTAGTAGAGATGGTATTAGATTGACCTCATCTCCCTGAAATGTATGTACAAATTGGACTATTATAAACGCTAGTACTTCTTACTCATATCATTGAGCTTTAAATATAGCATCTAGCTTTGATGGACAAACATTCTTTCAACAAACTACTTTAACTTCTTGAAGTGTATGTCCATGGTCAGCAGCTAATGCTAATTATAGCTGTTCATATTGTGACTCATACCGTTCTCTATTATGTCAAGAGCAATAATCCTTTCTTTTTATGAAACATTCTTCTTCATGATTTTCCCTTACTGAAATAATAGTGGGAGTGATTTTACTGATGATAGCTGGTATAAGCATCTATTCTACGTATGAATTTTTACACAAAAAAGATGAAATTGTGGAAAAAAGTATTTTGAGTATTTATTTTCATAAATATATCTTTAATATTGCTCGTACTCTATCATTTCCTGAAGCACAAGTAGGAACTTCTTTTTATCTCACCAACAACGCCACGAACAGTATTTTTATTAACAATGACCCGAGTGGAAATACAGGAGATGTAGGCTTTTTATCGAGTTTAGAAAAAGCTCCAACTAAGCACCGTATAGAAGTATTTTCTATTGATGAAATACAAAAAATTTCTTATACCACTTATAAAATTATCACTGAGTATTATGATTATGAAAAAGTTTCTTATCTGACAAAATAAATGATTTACTCTCGTCGAACTCCTCGTGAGTATAACTATCATAGTAATAATAAGTGGTGGAATATTTTTTTATTTTGATGTGATAGCCAGTGGACTGAAAAATATTACTTTTAAATCAAAAACATTTCAAGATATTGAATTGTTAGAAAAATTTTTTCAAGACTCTATTCATGACTATACTCATCTACTCACCCTTGAAGGAAATATATTTCCAGAAGCATCTCATGGTTTTTCTATTTTGGCACTTTCTAACGAAGAAAAAAATGCTTGATTTTTATGGGGAAGCTATGATACTTCAGAAAAGAAAATAGTTTTTTGAAATATAGATACTTATAAAATCTACCATCCTGCTTTTGTAACTCTCAGTGAAAGTGATATCGCTCTTGTAGAAAGTGATATCACAAATTTTCTTTCCTCTCTTCCAGAAGATAAAATACAATATTTTAAAAATATTTCCCTAACCAAGTGGGGAATATACCAAATTTTAAGCCCAAAAATGATGAAAATAGATTTTGTGATGTCTTTTGAAAAATATTCTGATTTTATCTGACTTTCGCTTAAGGATGTGCAAGAAAACCCAAGATATAAAACTATAAAAATTTCTATGATTTATTAAAAAATATATGAAAAAACATATTCAAACTGAGTGATTTTTTTTAGTACTGGTAATTATTATTATAGTTATACTCTGACTTTTTAGTGTGATTGTTTGGAATATTACCAATCTTGATCTTTGATTTATTGATAAACAATCAGAGCAACTCAAGTGACAACAAAAATATATCAATGCTCAAAATATCACCTATAAATTTCATACTCTTACGAATACTGATGGGTTTTGAGAAGACCTCACATCCTGCTCTGGATGACTCATGAGTTATCACAAAGAGGAAACTCCGATATGTCAATGAGGAGAAATAGTAAATACTTCTGATAATATCGATGATGCTTGAGATAATGATGATTTTAAAGCAAGTTTTTATACAGGAAATATTCTCTCAAGTGTAACTTCTGATTCAGATTTATATGATAATGATGATTTTGCAAGAAAATATCTTATCTGATTGATTCCTCCTAAAGAAACAAAAACAGTTATTTTTTTCAATGATGCTTTGAAAGATATGATTTCTCTCAATCCAAATAATAGATCTGAATATGAAAATACTCCTCAAATTCCTGGGCAAACAGAGGAAAGCACAATAACTTTGTTTTGAAATTTTAATCATATAAATGGAAAAATATCTATCTATACATTTGATAAAGAAATTTTTAATCTTAAAAAAGAGCTTCAATATATATCTCACACAGAGGGAGATATTAAAAACCAAAGCGGAACTCTTTCTTATTCATGAAGTATTGATTCTTGAGAGATTCCTTATATCTTTCAGATCAACGATTTTGACTATGCTCTTGTAGTAGAAAATTCTTCTGAAGAGAGTGTCTTAACTTATCATTTTGAATGATATGATGAGAAAAAAAATCCTCTCTACATAGTATGATTGGATGATAAAACCGGTTTTGAAAATAGAAACTTTATTTCGCCTGAACTGGTAGAAAACTATTATTGATATGTTATACAATGAGTACAATAAAAAAATCAAGCTGAGCTTGATTTTTTTGATAAAAATATTTTTAATTAAATTTTGGTAAATATTCTGTTACGTATCTTTCTTCACATTCTTTAATGATTTTTATTGCTTCCTCAACTCAGAAAAATCCTTCTACTTTTCCAGTTCCTGGTTTTTTCAAATCTTTGTAATGTTCCCAATAGTAAGTAGTTTCTTTGATGAATTGTTCTCCTAAATCTTCAATAGATTTAATGTGGTTTGTTCTCTTATCATCATTGATAACCGCAATTACTTTATCATCAACTTCACCTCCATCGATAAATTTCATGATACCAATAACTCTTACTTCTACCAAAGTTCCTGGGATCAGAGGTTCAGTAACATTTACGATTTCAACATCAAGTGGATCATTGTCTAAATCCCATGTACAAGGAATTGCTCCATAAGCAAAAGGATAAGATAGTGAAGAAAAACCAACTCTATCAAGTTTTAAAGTTCATGTTTCAGTGATAACTTCGTATTTATTAATACTTCCCGCATTAATTTCTACAATGGTGTTAATTACATTATCTTCCTCAGAAGCAAATGCTGGTAAAACATGAAGTAAATTCAGCATATATTTGCTTGGTGCATGATTTATATTTGCCATAATTTCAAGTTTAGAAAATAAATTTAATATTTAAAATAAAAAAGATTTTTATTTTAAATTTCCAAGTTTTAATTGAGCTATAGATTTTAAAAGCTGGTCTTCTGCTTCTACAAATTTCTCCATATCAACTCTATCTTTACTATCTTTATATTTTTCCATAGTTTCCAAAGCTGAAATTCTTGCTTTTTCTGCTATATCTAAATTTAGATCTGAAACTGTAACTAGCATATCAATAAGTATTTTTACACTTGAATGAGCTACTTCTAATATTCCTCATCAGATAGCAAAATCTTCCTCCTTAGACATATTATTTTCATCAAAATGAACTACTCTTAAAACAGAAGGTTTTAATGAAGTAATAAGAGGAATATGGTGATCTAAAACCGTTATCTCTCAAGAAGTTGTCATTGCTGTAACTGAAGTTACCGTATGTGACTTAAATAATTTTCCATTAAATGACAAAATTTCTAATTTCATAATAATTTTTATTAAATTTTAAATTTAAAATAATCAAGTTATTCTAAATTTTATTTTTGATCTTTATTGTATGCTTCAATTACATCATTAATACCAGCTTTATACATAAAATATCCTTCTGGAATATGATCTACTTCACCATCAATAATTTTTTTAAATCCTGAAACAGTTTCAGAAAGTTTTGAATATACTCATGGAGTTCATGTAAATTGTTCTGCAACAAAGAAAGGTTGTGATAAGAATTTTTGAATTCTTCTTGCTCTTGCTACCGTAAGTTTATCATCTTCTGATAATTCATCCATACCAAGGATAGCAATAATATCTTGTAATTCTTTATATTTTTGGAGTATTCTTTGAACTTCTCTCGCAACATTGTAATGTTCTTCTCCTACTACAAGTGGGTCTAAAACTGTAGAAGTAGAATCAAGAGGATCAACAGCTGGATAAATACCAAGTTCTGCAATAGATCTGTTTAATACAATTGTAGAGTCAAGGTGAGCAAATGTCGCAGCTGGAGCAGGATCAGTTAAGTCGTCTGCTGGAACATAAACTGCTTGTACAGAAGTAATAGAACCATCTTTAGTTGAAGTAATTCTTTCTTGTAAAGCACCCATGTCAGTTGCTAGAGTTGGTTGATATCATACTGCTGAAGGAATTCTTCAAAGTAAAGCTGAGATTTCAGAACCAGCTTGAGTAAATCTGAATATATTATCAACGAATAAAAGTACATCTCTTTTTTCTCTATCTCTGAAATGTTCAGCCATTGTTAACCCAGTCAAAGCTACTCTCGCTCTTGGTCCTGGAGCTTCGTTCATTTGTCCAAATACCATGGCAGTTTTATCAATAACCCCTGAATCTTTCATTTCATGATATAAATCATTTCATTCTCTTGTTCTTTCTCAAACTCAAGCAACTACTGAATATCATCCGTGTTCTGATGCTATGTTGTGAATAAGTTCTTGCATGATAACCGTTTTTCATACTCATGCTCAACCAAAAAGACCTACTTTCCCTCATTTTAACATAGGAGCAATTAAATCTACTACTTTAATTCCTGTTTCAAAAACTTCTGCTTTTGTTGTTAATTCTGAAAATTTTGGAGCTGATCTATGAATAGGATCCATATGTTCAGATTTTGGTTTTTCTCAACCATCAATTGGGTCTCCAAGAACATTAAACATTCTTCCAAGTACTTTTTCTCCTACTGGAACTCTAATTGGATACTCAGTTGCTGTTACTTCCATACCTCTTTTTAATCCATCAACTGGGTTCATAGCAATCGTTCTTACTACTCCATCCCCAAGTTGTTGTTGTACTTCTAAAACTACTTTAGAACCTGAAGTAACTTCTAAAGCATCATAAATAGATGGAACATATCCATTTCCAAATTCTACATCAATAACTACTCAAACGATTTTCGTAATTTTTCAAGTATGCATATATTCTAAAAATTAAAAAATTAAATTATTATTTGTTTTGTTAAGAATTAAAAGCTATAAATTATTAGTATAATTTGCAACTTTTAATTCTTAACATTTTTTGTCCATTGCAACATTTGAAAGCCTATCAGCTTCTTTATTCAGTTCTCTTGGTATCCAATGAAAAACTATAGTAATATTATTAGTAATCAGATTTTTTATTTCTGTATGTAATATTTTCAGTTCTTCTTTTTTAATCTTCCATTGTCCTGAGAGCTGTTTTATAACTAAATCACTATCAGCAAATAATTCTATTTGTGTAGCACCAAGTTCTATACATCTTTTTATTCAAAGAAGAGCAGCAGTATATTCTGCTTCATTATTTGTTTTTATTCACAGATATTTATATCTTTTTTCAACTTCTTTATCATTTTCATCTGTAATATACACTCAAATTCAAGCTTCTCCAGGGTTCCCCCTACTTCATCCATCAGTATAAAGTTTTAGCTTCATAATATTATATGTAAAATAGTAAAATGAGACTGGTAAAATGTAACAGAGTTTTTTATTTTACCACTCCTTCATTTTATTATTGGTCCTTCATACTTTCAACTCAAGAAACTATTTCAGAAACTTCTTTAGTAATAGATGCTTGACGAGCTTTGTTATAAGCAAGTGTAAGTTTTGAGGCATATTTATTTGCATTATCTTTTGCGTTTTTCATAGCAATCATACGAGATGAATGTTCTGAAGCTTTTGACTCAATAAGAATGTCATAAAACATACTATCAACTAGCATAGGAATAAGTTCATTCAAAACTTGGGCTTTGCTTGGTTCAATGGTATAATCTGTTTTTTGAGTTTCTTTTGTCAAGAAAGCTTTTTCTTCATAAAAATCTTCTCCAAAAACTTGCTTAAAATATGCTTCAATTCCTACTTTTGTAAGAGGTAAAAAATCTCTTGCAACTGGAACTTGTTTAATCGTATTTACATAATGATTATAAAATACTTTTATTTTTGAATATTCTGGATTGAGAAATGTATCTTGAATCAATCTTGAAATAGATTTTGCAAATACGAAATCTATATTATCAGAAAATTCAGAAGAAAAATCTGCAATAAGAGTATTTCATGTTCTTCAAACAAAACTTGATCATCTTTTTCAAACTGCAATGAAATCAATTTTTTCAGATGAATTCTCTTTCATATATTGATTTACTTTTTTCATTACGTTGATATTATAACCTCAACAAAGTCCTTTGTTAGAAGTAATAATGATAGCAAGAGTTTTTCAAGAGGTTTCATTTTTTCTAAAAAATTTTGATTCTTCAAGAGAGTCACTCATACTTAAAAATACCTCAAGCATAGATCTCATATATGCTTTTTTTTCTAAAGCTAAATCTTGAGCTTTTTTCATTTTTACTGTTGAAATAAGTTCCATTGCTTTGGTAATTTTCCCAGTATTTTTAATCGATTTGATTCTTCTTTTAATCTCTTTTCAATTTGCCATTTTATAAAATTTATAATTTATAATGGTAAAATGGTAAAATCATAGATATTACCATTTTCTATTTATTTAATTCAACTACTTTATTAATTATTTCAATTAATTTTTTTTCAGTTTCTTCTTTTACTTCTTTATCTTTTGCAATAGCTTCTAATACTGATTTTTCAGCATCAAGTGCTAAATATAACTCTTTTTCAACTTTTCTTACTTTTGAAACATCAACTACATCTAAATATCATTTCGCTCCAGCAAAAATAGAAGCAACTTGTTTTTCAACTGAAATTGGTTCAAAAACTCCTTGTTTTAAGAGTTCCATCATTCTTTTCCCTCTTTCAAGTTGTTTTCTTGTAGAAGCATCTAAATCAGATGCAAATTGTGAAAATGCTGCAAGTTCTCTATATTGAGCAAGATCAAGTTTTAAAGTACCTGCTACTTTTTTCATAGCTTTAATTTGTGCAGATCCTCAAACTCTTGAAACTGATAATCATACATTAATCGCAGGTTTTTGACCAGCATTAAATAAGTCAGATTCAAGGAATATTTGACCATCCGTAATAGAAATTACGTTTGTAGGAACATATGCTGAAACATCTCCAGCTTGTGTTTCAATGATTGGTAATGCTGTCAAACTTCCAGCGCCAAGTTCATCATTTAATTTTGAAGCTCTTTCAAGTAATCTTGAGTGAAGATAAAATACATCTCATGGATATGCTTCTCTTCCTGGTGGTCTTCTTAAAAGTAATGACATTTCTCTATAAGCATTTGCTTGTTTAGTTAAATCATCATACACAATTAATGCGTGTTTTCCATTAAACATGAAATATTCAGCCATAGCACATCCTGAATATGGAGCTAAATATTGCATAGAAGCTGGTTCAGAAGCACCTGCTGAAACTACTATAGTATAATCCATAGCTCCTCTATTTTTTAGTTCTTCTACTACTCTGGCAACTTTTCATTCTTTTTGTCCAATAGCAACATACACACAAATCATATTTTGACCTTTTTGATTTACAATAGCATCAATAGCAACTTGTGTTTTTCCTGTTTGTCTATCTCAAATAATAAGTTCTCTTTGTCCTCTTCAAACTGGAACTAAAGCATCTAATGCCTTGATACCTGTTTGCATAGGTTCATGAACTGATTTTCTATCCATTACTCAAGTCGCAACTCTTTCAATTGGATAAAATTCTTTACTTTTTACTTCTCCAAGTCCATCAATAGGATTTCAAAGTGCATCAACTACTCTTCAAATAAGTCCTTCACCAACTGGAACTTCTAAAGTTCTTCCTGTTGATTTTACTGTTTGTCCTTCTTTAATTTTGTTAAATCCAGTTAAAACTACTACTCAAACATAGTGTTCTTCTAAGTTCATAGCAATTCATACTCATCCTGCTTCAAATTCAACCAGTTCATTATACGCAACATTTCTGAGTCCTGAAACTTTTGCAACTCCATCTCACAAATAAAATACTTCTCATACATTTTCCATTTCTGGAGTTGTGTCAAGTGTATCAATTTGTTTTTCAATGTCACTTATAATTCCATTTAATAAGTCATTTGACATAAAAATATAATTAACAATTAATAATCATTTTAGTTGTAGTTCTTACACTACTTTTACTTTAATAGATTTTGAAATCTATTATAAGCTATATCACACATAGTATCATTATAAAAAACCCTAATTCATCATTCTAAACTTTGATTTTTTACAAACTCTACTTGTGATAATTCAATTTCTCATCAAAATACTTTTTTATATACTTCTAAAGATTTTTCTTTTACATAAGAAAGTGAATTTTCTCCGTAATCAAAATATTCTACTTTTAAAATATTTACACCATTATGAACTCTTGCATATTCTTTCATTCATCTTTTTCATAAAGATTTTTTGAGAGAAGAGAGGAGTTGTAAATTTTTTAGTAAATCTTTTAATTCTCATTTATTTAGTTTTGTAATATCTGTCATAGGTTTTTATGTTATTTAATAGAAGCTATTTCAGTTTCTACGAAATCTTTTGAAACTTTTTCAGAAGAAAAAAGCTTTGCATTGAATTTTAAAATCAAATCTATAGATTTTGCTTTTACATCATTTAACATAGTTTCTTTTTCTTTTGTAATTTCAGCTAAAGCCGAATTTTTCATACTACTTGCTTCTTGCGTAGCTTGATCTTTAATAATTTGAGCTTCTTTTTTTGCTAAATCCGCAGCATCTTTTCTCATTTGTTCAGCATCTTGTCTTGCTTGCAATAAAAGAGCTTCTTTTTTTGCCTCTGCTTCATTATTTAATTTCTCAATATTATTATAATCACTTTCTAATTTTTTTCTTTTTTCAGATTCTTTATCCAAATATTGTAAATATGGTTGAAAAACAAAACGATTTAAAACCCATAATATCAAAAGTAATATTATAGTTTGAATTACGAGTGTCTCTAATGTAAAGAATTGAAAATCATGTAATCCTTCTGTCATAATTATTGTTTTTTGTTAATAAAATTTAGGAAAATCCTTTTTATACTTCACAAAGAAAATGTTTTACAAATGAAAACATTTTCTTGTTATGAAATACTAAATTATAGAGCAAAACCAATAATAAGAGCAATTACAAGTGCATAAATTGCAACAGCTTCAGCTAATGCAATACATAAAATTGCTAATCATTGAATTTTTCCAGCAGCTTCTGGATTTCTTCCTAATGCTTCTAAAGCAGCTTTACCAATTAAACCAATACCAAGTCCAGGTCCAATAGCACCTAATCAAATAGCTAAAGCCATTGCTAATTCTTTTAATTCCATAATTTCTTATGTTAAGTTATAAAATATAAAAGATAATCTTGGATTTTTAAAGAAAAATCCAAAACTACACATATATATTTTAATGGTGAGATTCTTTACTTTGATTAAAGTATGAAATCATAAGCATATAAAATACCGCTGCCTGAATTCATGCAATAAGAAGTTCAAAAAACCAAAATGGAACCGATAACAATCTTCCTACTTCAAAAAATGAACTACTCATTAATACTCATAAATAAGTAATTACTCAAAGCAATATTACTCAAGCAAAAATATTTCAAAATAATCTCAGAGAAAGCGACGCAACGGTAGCAGGAACTGAAAGCAAATGAAGCCATCAAACAACTACATTAATACACTTTTCAGCAAGTCAATTTCAAGAAAAATTAAATAAATATCATTTAGTAAATCCCCCAATTCAAGAACTTTTTATAGCAATTCATAAAAACGTAATTACTGTAATAAGTGCTAAGACTAATGTAGTATTAAGATCACTATTAATAGGCCTCACATACTCTAATATATTTGGCGATATTGATGAACCAAGCCAGTCAATGACAAGTCAAAGTATATTTCAAAATAATATAATCACAAAAAAACCAGCAATAAGAGGAAAAGCAGCTCTTGCGAATTTTTTATCCCCCTGAAATGATTCATTTAAGTTCTTATCAAGCCCCCCAACAATATGTAAAATACCTGTTTTCAGTCTTGATTGTTCTTTTTGAAGAGCTCTTTTTGCAAAAAATGCAAAAATAACTACTAAAATAAGAAAAATAAATGTCGCAATATTTGTATTACTGATTGGTCCATACACAGTTTCTCATTGAATTTTTGGAATATGGGGTCCAGCATGATGTTCAGTTTGTAGTTCATTATTTTGAGCCATGTTGTTTTTCTTTAGAAATAGTATTAAATTCTTTTGTTACTCTTTTGATTTCAAAAACAAGAATTCAAATAAGTGGTATTATAGAGAGAAATACAGCCCCCATTAAAAATTGTCCCTTGTTTCAAAAAAGCGCACCGAGTATAATTCAAAAAAGTAAAAAAGCAAATAAATTTGTTAAAATAAGTAAAAAAACACGAAAAAAAATTTTATACATAAAAAATTGATTATTTTCTAAAAATCCCTATATTATAGCTTAAATATTATATAATTTATTATTTTTATGCAAGAAATATATTCTCTAAAAATTTTTACTTGACTTAATAAAGAGATTATTGACACGATATTAAAAAATTCTAAAATTGAAGTATTTTCTCCTGGAGAACTCATTATTATTGAATGAGAACCCTCAAACGGGAAATGATATATCATACAATCTTGATCGGTTGGTGTTGAAATTTGAGGAAAAGAGGTTGCGACCCTTTGAGCAGGAGAAATATTTTGAGAAATAGCACTTCTAAGTGAAGAAGAAAGAACTGCTACTATTAAAGCAAAAACTCGTACGGAACTTATTATTCTTAATCAAGAATCTCTCATAGAAATAATTAATAGTGGAAATGAAAGTATAAATAAAGATATAATGGAAAGATTAGAACAAAATTTACTTAATAATAAATAATATCTCATGGAAAATAAAGACAAAATTATACAAAATTTACTTGAAAAATGAGTATCAAACGTAATTGATAAAGAAAATCTAGAAAAAAAATTAAAATCTGGAAAAATTTTAAGAATAAAGTTTTGAATTGATCCAACAGGAAGTCAAGTTCATATATGACATGCTGTTCCAATTTTAAAATTAAGGGAATTTCAAAAACTTGGCCATCAAGTAGTAATAGTGATTTGAGACGCTACTGCTCAAGTATGAGATACTTCAGATAAAACAGCAGAAAGACCAATGCTCACAAGAGAAGAAACTCTTGCAAATGCAAAAGATTATCTTGCACAATTTGGGAAAATTCTTGATATAAACAAAGTAGAAGTGAGATTTAATAGCGAACGGATGGATAAAACAAGCTTTAATTCTGTATGAGAACTTGCAAAAAATTTCTCGGTGGCTGAAATGCTTGATAGAGATAATTTTTCAAAAAGATATAAAGAAGGGGTGAGAATATCCCTCCAAGAATTTTTATACCCTGTTATGCAATGATACGATAGTGTTATGCTAAATGCTGATGTCGAACTTGGATGAAATGATCAATACTTCAATCTTCTCGCTGGAAGAAGACTTCAAGAAGCATTTTGACAAGAGAAACAAGATATTATGACTTTTTCACTTATTGAATGAACTGATGGAAGAAAAATGAGTAAAACATATAAAAACTTTGTTGGACTCAATTTTTCTGCAAATGAAATGTTTGTAAAAATAATGGAAATTGGGGATAATTTAATTATAAAATATTTTGAAAGCTGTACTCCTCTCTATTTTGATGAAATAGAAATTTATAAAAAAAGGCTTGATTCAGGAGAAAATCCTAGAAATATAAAAATTGCTCTCGCTAAAGAGGTAGTAAAACTCTATCATTGAGAAACAGGAGCTCTTGAATGAGAAGCTTATTTTGAAAAGGTATTAAAAGATGGGATAGTTCCAGATGAAAAAGATATCGAAAAAATAGATATCGAAGAGCAAAATGAGGAACTCCCTCTCGTTACTGTTTTAGTAAAATCAGGGCTTTGCAATAATTCTTCTGAAGCAAGAAATGCACTTTCAGGAAATTCAGTAAAAGTAAATAATGAAATTCAAACTGACCCAAAATTTATGATAATTCTTGATAAGAAAAATTACACCTTACTTCAAGTAGGAAAAAAGAAATTTAAAATGGTAAGATAAAAGATGCGATAGTATCTTTTATATTTGCAAAATAAAAATAAAGATTAAAATATAATTGTAAAATTTAATATTCTTTATATTTTAATTTCCTCCCTATGTTTACACAAAAAAAACATTCCAATCATAAAAAATATCTTACATATATTCATGCTTTTACTTTCGTAGAACTTATCATTGTAAT
>DKNE01000028.1 GCA_002470645.1 Patescibacteria group bacterium UBA7396 | reverse complement strand
TTTTGTTTTTTTATTCTTCAGCTATCTCTTCAATAGCTTTTATCAGTACTTGAAGAGATTTTTTACAAATTTCTTCTGCTTGTAAAACATGAAATTTTCCAATAAGATAAAATTTAGGTTTTCTTGAAGTTTCATTTATTGTTACTTCTACTCTTATGTTTCAATATTTTTCATCTACAGCATTATAATCAATTACTATATTGATTATTTTTTCAATAAATAGTGAGGTATCATTTACTTTTATTTTAATGGTTTTATTTCCTATATCAACATAATCAAGTTCAAATAATTTTTCTAACTCAATATCTAAAAAATTTCATAAACTTTCTATCATTTTAGCAAGTTCATTTTCGAAATCTTTATTAAATTTTGCAGTTGATTTTATTTGGGTTTTAGGAAGTGAATTTTTTAAATAATCTTTTGATCTCATATAATATTATTTATAAAAAACAGTTCTTTTTTAAATGAAGAACTATTCTATTAAAAATGGTATGGCAAGGAGTATAGGAATTGCACCTATGTCTACTGGCTTCGGAAACCAGTCACTCTTCTAGTTAAGCTAACTCCTTAAAAAGTGGCTTTATTATAAGCTTTTTTTGAAAAAATCAAATATTTTCAAAAAAAATGATTTATTTTTTGGACTTTTTAAAAAAAGTATATTATAATGAGTTTACAACTTTTTAATTATTTTTTCATATTTATTATTAACACTTATAAAATGTGAAAAAATAAAATAATTATAGAACCATGAGTACAACAAAGAATACTATATTCTGAAATATTATCTCCTGATGAGAAAGATAATTTTTTAAAATTTATAGCCTACTTTACTACTGAAGAAAAAGAAGAGCTTTTACTCATGATTTAATTACATTATAAGGAAGATAAATCTTCCTTTTTTTGTAGAAAATAAATTTGCAAATTCAAGTTCTATCATTAAAATCACCAAGCATATTTTAATTATTTTAAGCAAAACAAATGTCGAATAAAAAAGAAAAAAAGCAAAAAAAAGATAATTTTATGAATTTAAAAGTAACTCCACCAAAAAATTCTGGTACAAAAGCGCTTGTATGGGTAATTCTTGTATCACTTTTAATAGCATATTTAGCACCAAATCTCTATAAAGGACAATTTTATATTGATGAAAATATTTCCTTAAATACTTTTATCAAATCGTATAATTCTTGAATTTATAGCGATGTACTCATTGATGGAAATAAAGCAGTAGCTACCTTAAGCGGAAAAGTAATAGAATCATGAGTAGAAAAAATCGCAAGAAATAAAGTAATACTTCCTCCAAATGATTCTCTCAAAGATTTATGACTTTTAGAAACTACAGGTTCATGAGAAACTATTCAAACGAAAGTAGAAGTAAAAGATCTTACTAGTAAGCAATTTTGGTCTGAAATGCTTCCAACTATTATACTTTTTATTTTATTTGTATTTATTGCATTTCTGATCATAGGAAGAATGGGGTGAATGGCGAATAATGCTATGAGTTTTGGAAAATCAAGAGCAAGAATTTATGATAAAGAAAAAGATAAAGTTCTTTTTGCTGATGTAGCATGAGCTGAAGAAGAAAAAGTAGAACTCATGGAAATAGTTGACTTCTTAAAAAATCCAAAAAAATATAAAGATATTGGAGCAAAAATCCCAAAATGAGTATTACTTGTTTGACCTCCAGGAACAGGGAAAACCCTGATTGCAAGAGCAGTAGCAGGGGAAAGTAATGTACCATTTTTAAGCATTTCTTGAAGTGAATTTGTAGAAATGTTTGTGTGAGTGTGAGCATCAAGAGTAAGAGATCTTTTTGAACAAGCAAAAAAGATAGCTCCAAGTATCATCTTTATAGATGAAATCGATGCTATTGGGAAAAAAAGATGACCATGACTTTGAGGTTGACACGATGAAAGAGAACAAACACTCAATCAAATTCTTACAGAAATGGATGGTTTTGATCAAGATACCAATGTTATTATTATGGCGGCAACCAATAGAGCTGATGTTCTTGATAAAGCACTTTTAAGACCAGGAAGATTTGATAGAAAAGTAACTATCAATCTCCCAAATTTGGAAGATAGAGAAAAAATACTACATGTACATTCAAAAAATAAACCTCTAGCAAAAGATGTAGATTATAAAGTACTTGCTTCACAAACAGTTTGATTTAGCGGAGCAGATCTTTGAAATCTGATCAATGAGGCAGCGATTATTACCGCAAGAAAAAACTTAAAAGAAATTACTCAAGCAATTATTACAGAAGCTTTTGAAAAAATAGTTATGGGGTTAACTAAAAAATCTCAAGTAATGACTCCGGAAGAGAAAAAAATTACTGCATATCATGAAGTAGGGCATGCACTCGTTGGAAAACTTCTCCCAAATACTGATCCAGTTCACAAAGTATCTATTATTTCAAGAGGTGGAGCACTCTGAGTAACTTGGTTTTTACCGGAAAGAGATAGACTTTTGGTATCAAAAGCAAAATATTTGGATGAATTAGCAACACTTTATTGATGAAGAGTAGCTGAAGAAGTATTTTTCTGAAAAGAAAATATTACTACCTGAGCTTCTAATGATATAGAAAGAGCAACAAAAATAGCCCGTGATATGGTGACGAGATTTGGTATGGATGAAGAAATTGGAGCTGAAAACTTTGCTAATGATTCTATAAATGGGAATTATCTTTGAGCTGAATGAGCAGCAAAACCTTTTTCAGATAACACTCAAAATTTAATCGATAAAAAAGTAAAAGAAATTCTTTCCAATGCCTATGATACAGCTCGTGAACTTATTACAAAAAATAAAGAGCTACATACTAAGATTTCAGAAGATTTACTTACAAAAGAAGAAATTAATAAAGAAGAATTTGATGCATATTTTGCATAATAAAAAAGAACCTTTTTAGGTTCTTTTTTATTTAAATTGAGTAAGAGATATTCCTTGTTTATATGCAAATATTTTTGTAAGATTATAATCACTAAATACTACTTGAAAATTATAAGTATTTCACAGAGATACTACTTTTTGCCCCCATTTTTTTAAAGTGGTATTTTGATAAGGATTTCCATAACTGAGTGCATAGACTGATTTTCATTTTGAAGTATAAAGATCTTTATATTGTTGAGAGAGATTTTTATACCATAGTCCATCTGAGGAATTTTCAAGAGTTCCATAATCCCAAAAATTTTCAAACATAGCCCCATCTACATAGTCAACTATAGCTTCTTTTATGTTATGAGGATTATTTGGGATGATAATAGCTTGAAGCCAATTATTTCTGAGTTTTTTTACTATTTCAATTCACCCGGCTTCTTGCCCATCATTCCAAATAGTATCTAAAAACATTCCATGACACCCCATTTGCTTAAGTTCATTTGATTTTCCAATCAGATAATTTTGCCAATTTAAATCTGACATATTCATAATAATTGAGTTCCACTCAGAATTTATTCATATTTTAGCTCCAGAGAGTCAAAATGAGTTTAATTCTTCTTGTGTTCCATCAAATTCTCAAACCGTTAAATAACATATTTTTTTTCCAGTATAATTTTTATATAAATTAAAATTATACGGTTGAATAATCATCATATCAAATTTAGAAAATGTTTTTGTTGCATAGCTCTGATTTGTTCCATAATATATTCAATAATCAGCTTTACTGATTATTGGCGATAAAAAGATAATAAGGAGTCCTAACGCGAGTATTTTTGTTTTTTTCATATTAAATCATTAAAAAAATAAAAGTAGAAAAATTATATTTTATTCGTTACTAAAAGTCAAAAAATAAAAAATATTTTATAAAATTAGACTTTAAAAAAATATTTATATAATAAATGCACTTTATTCATTAAAAAATAAAATATGTTTTGAGAAATTGCATCATTTGTGGTAGAAAAAGTATGAGATTGGGGGTATACTGGAATTTTTATTATGATGACGGTTGAATCAAGTTTTATACCATTTCCATCAGAAATAGCAATGATACCTGCTTGATATTTATCAAGTTTATGACAAATGAATATTTATCTTGCTTTTTTAGCAGGGACACTCTGAGCACTTTGCTGATCTATTATCAACTATTTTTTATGAAAAAAGCTTGGTTGACCACTTATAAGAACTATTATTCATAAATATTGAAAATATATCTTTTTGAATGCTAACCACTATGATCAAGCAGAAAATTTTTTTCAAAAACATGGAAGTGTTACCACTTTTAACGGTAGATTTATCCCAGCAGTAAGACAACTTATCAGTATTCCAGCTTGAGTATTTAAAATGAATTTTTTAAAATTTATTATTTTTACTGGAGTATGAGCAGGTATTTGGAATATCATTCTTCTTAGTATTTGATATATCGCAGGAGAAAATAAAGAACTTATAAGAGAATATTCACATGAAGCTATTATTGGAACTATTATTTTGATAATAATTATTTCTATTGTGTATTATTTCACTAATAAATATTTTTTAGATAAAAAAGGGAACTAACCCTTTCTTTTTTTTATAAAAACAGTATAATACCATCAATTTAATAAAAGTAATTAAAAAAATACATGAAAATCAATTTAATTCACAAAAATATAGCTATTTTATGATATGGGAAAGAGTGAGCTTCTACTTTAAGATTTTTACAAAAAAATGGAATTTTAGATGGAAGTATTACGATTTTAGATAAAAATTTAGACTTGAAAGTTGAAAATTTTAATGGAAAAATTATTGTATGAAATGATTATTTAAAACATTTAGATCAATATGATTACATTTTTAAATCACCTTGAGTGAGTCCATATACCAATGGATTATTACCATATAAAGAAAAAATTTTAACTCAAACAAAGTTATTTTATGAATTTTATAACGGAAAAATTATTTCTGTTACTCAAACAAAATGAAAATCAACTACTACTACATTAATTTATGAACTTTTAAAAAATGCATGACATAATGTAAAAATAGTATGAAATATATGAAAACCTGTTTTAGATGAAATAGATATCACTCATGATACATATGATTTTGTTGTATATGAGCTTTCTAGCTATATGTTGGAAGATTTAGAGAATCATCATTCCTATATTTCAGTATTATGAAATATTTATGAAGATCATTTGGATTGGCATTTAAATTTTGAAAATTATGCAAATGCAAAGAAAAATGTATTAAAAAATGCTGATAATATTTTAGTCTGACTTCACTTATATCAAAAAATAGAAAAAAACCTCTTAAATCGCAAATTTTTCACTTTTGGTTGAGAAATGGCTTGCTATAGACACTTTGAAAATCATTTTTTCATAAATAATATAAATATTAACCAACAAATAATTCCTAAGATTCCTGGAAATCATAATTTAGATAATTTTGCTTGAGTTTTATGAGTTTGTGATATTATAGGAATTCCATTATCATTTTTTACTCAAACTATAAATCATTTTGCAGGCTTACCACATCGTTTAGAAAATATTTGAACATTTTCTGGAATTACTTTTATTGATGATGCGATATCTACAACACCCGAAAGTACAATTGAAGCTATAAAAAGCTTTCAGGAAAAAATAGAAACCATATTTTTATGATGAACTGATAGATGATATCATTTCGAAAATTTAGTTAAAATAATTGAACAATCACAAATTAAGAATATAGTATTATTTCCAGAAAGTGGTGAAAATATTAAAAAATGGCTTAAAGTAAAGGATTTTAATATTATTGAAACGGATGATATGTCAAAAGCAGTAGAATTTGCTTTTCAAAAAACTTCTTCTGGAAAAATCTGTTTATTATCAACAGCAAGTCCTAGTTATAGTATATGGAAAAACTTTGAAGCTAAATGAGATATATTTAAAAATGAAATTTTAAAACAATATAAAAAATTTGAACAATAAGGATTTATATATCAAAATATCGAAAATTAATCAAATAAACTATAAAACCAGTAACACATTACATAAGATATATTATGTAATGTGTTGTATATTTTCCCTTCATAGTGCAATATTTTAGTTTTTTATATAAAATACTATATTCTTTCATCTACTGATGTAAATGGTTGATGAATATTTTCTTTTCTTGTTTTTGGATAATTCTCAAGAAAAAACTCCATTTCTGTTTGGGTAATATCAGTTCCTAATAAATCATTTATACTTTTAAGTGTCTCTTCCAAATTATATTCTTCATACAGTTTTTTGTTGAATTTTACTCAAAAGAATTTAGTGATTATATCATATTTTTCTTTTGTTTTAATATTCATGGGAATGATCCCGTACTGTTTTTCATAATCGCGGACAAAATTAGCAATAAAAGTATTTATTGTTGCCGATATTCAAACAAATCAGGTTGCAATATGAAATTTATCTTTAAGTATAGGATTAATTCTAATACTTAAAGTTTCTTCTTTATAAAACCTCATAATGAAAATATGGTTAAATACTATTGTAATTAGTCAGATTATGTTAAAGAACAATTATGTTTCTATAAAGAAACTATAGGTATTATATAGAATAACATATAATAAGTCAAAAGATTTTTTATATTTTTTTATATTTTGGCTTTTAATTCACGAAAATAACGGATTTAAAAAAGAATTATGACTTCTTTTATTTATTGCTTTTCCTATTTCGTAGGGAAATACGGAAAAGATAAAGTGAAGTTTCACCGCATTTCCCTTTTTTATTTTAAAGCAATAAAAAAAGACTCTTACGAGCGAGAGTCAAATTTTTTTATAAACCGATTTTCTGAATAGGCTTTTTTTATTTTTTTTCTTTTTTAGGAGAAGCCGGAAAAGATTATATCGGTAAACTTTTAAGTAATTGATAAAGTTCTTGGAATATTCAACTTTGATAGAGTAAAATAAATCAAGTTATAATTAAAATATAAATTAAAACTTGAAAAAAAACCTTAAGAAAAGTTAAAAATCAAAAAGTCATCCTATAAAGTTTATAAATGGAATCTACGATATATTTTACACTTTTAATTATTGTATACATATTTTTAAAATTATATAATAAAATCAGAAAAAGCACTCAAAAGCGGGGCAAACTGCCCTCGCTTTTTTTTATGCTTTTTCTGGTGGTAATTGTAACTGAAGATCAGGAAGAATTTTTTTAGCTGTTTCTAATAAAATTTTATTATCTCAAATAAATCATTTTAGAATATTTTCATTAATTTTATATTTATCTGGATCTTTTATATTTTTATGGAGATCATCATATAATCTCCAAACAAGAGGCTTATAGAACCAATCAATATTTTCTTGAATTGGTTTAGCTTTCGTAATATAATCTCATCTTTCATCTTTAGCAAGGTATTTTTCCATTGCGATATTTCCTTCTTCATCTTTTTTGTGTCGTTCAATAACTCAAATATTCTCCAAATATGGTAATTTTTTGAAAAATCAAGGTAAAGATTTTACTCTATACCACCATTCTACATGTCTTCTTAGAGATTTATCGTTTTGATTTCCATCAGCTCATATAACATAAATATTCTCAAAATTTTTACGATTTTGCATAATATATTCTTCTTGTGAATTATCTCATGATTTAATAGTTTTTACACTCCCTCTTGCAGATTGTATAGCAGTAGATTCATCATAGAATAAATAGAAACGAGTAAACTTCTCTCTTTGCCGTTGTTTTAAAGTAGATTTTGCAATTTCTGTATAGTATAATTCCCTTTCTACATCATTTAGAAAATTTATAGTTCTTAAAACCTCTAAAAATTTATCATCTTCAAAATATGTATAATTTTTTATTTCATATTCATTAAATTTAATGTTTGAAATAATAAAACTTTTTGACTGATGAGAAATCTTTTTTGCAATTAACTTTGTAGTTTCTAGGGCTTGTATTCTTGCAATATATGCAGCTAGAGAAGTTTTTCAACTCCCAAATTGTCACTCTATTCAATAGATCATAATAATAATAATTAAATAATAAATTAATTAAGTCTTCAAAAACCAATAACATGTTTAAGAGTTAAAAATCCAACTAATGAAACTACTACTCAAGCAAAAAAGAAATTAACAATATTAGCTAAAGTATTATACATTCAAATATTTGCAGAAATAAAAGTAAAAAATAAATTTAACCAACTCGTAACACTAAGTAAAAAATCATTTAATCAAATAGAATAATGAAAAACTCAAATAAAAAATGTTAAAACTACTCAATAAACCAATACATAAACAACTAATCACATACCATTGGATGGATGTCATATAATAGATTCCTGAATAGAAAAACCAATAACATAAGATAAAAATAACTTAACAATATACCAATACATCCAAAATAAAAACAAAGTAAATCAAATAATAAAAACACGAATTAAAATATATAAAATAGAAAGAAAAAAAACTAGAAAATATCTTCAAGAATTATCATCAGTATTTATTTGTGATACTCAAAGATTATCTTCTATAACAGATAAAACAGCAGGTTTATATAATATTCAAATTTTAAAATCTGGTGTAATAAATGGAACTGGAACAACTACATTCATATCTGGAGTACGAGGTAGAGTTATAATAAATAATCAAAAAACATCATTTAAAAATCAAGTAAATTTTCAAAATATAGATCTAAAAATAGTATTTGATGTTAAATCATTATTTTCAACATCAGATACTGCTTTATTTTCTTCTCTATCTATAGTAGCTTGTCAGTCAATTTCATTAACAAAATCTTGAGTTACTTCATCACCATCAATAGTAAGTTTTTTATCAGTATCAAGTTCTTTGATAATATTTCCATTTTTATCAACAACAACAAATTTTTGTTTATTTTCATCAAAAATAACCTCTCATGATATATCCCCATCATCATATAAATATTTATCATTTTCATCATCATAAGTTATATGAGAATCATCCACAGGAGTATAAATTTTACAATATTCTTCTTCTTCAAAAAATTGCACCTGATAATCTCAAAACTCTATATCAGTTATAGTATAACTATTCTTTAAGTTAGAAGAGGGTAAAACAACTGTCAACGAAGTAATTCCATATCATTTTAACTTATGAAATTTATTAAATTCAAAAGTCCTTCAATATCAATTATTTTCATCAGGAAAAAGTCTATTTCAATTTTGATCAACAATATAATAAAAATCTACAGTTCCAGTAGCAGTAATATTAATATATTGTATTTCAGAATCATTATGAGAATTTAATCATATTCAACTATTATTTCTGTATTGTATAGGATTTGATAATCTACCGAAGGTTTTTAAATTTAATCCTCATGAAGAAAAAAGATTATAAAAATTATCTCATTGAGTTCATTCTCATTGCAAATCTAAATTTTCAACAGTTATAAATGAATTTCAAAATTCATAGGAATTCGTATATTCTACATATCAATGACCTATATTATAATCAACATTAGAATCATAAGAAAAATATGAAGACTTAAAAAAATATTGAGGATATTCATAATTGAATAATTTATCTTCACAAATTTGATATTTAAGAAAATTACCAGTAAAGGATTGTCAAGTATATAATATTCTCATATTTCTATTGTTCGGTGAGGTAGCATACCTCATAGAAGATATAATATAGGAATAATCTGAAGAAAGACTATTAAGAAAATAAGCTCAAAAAGTCCAATTAGGTTTACAAATTAAATCATTATTGATTGTATTTAGATCATAAGAATTAGAAAGAGAACGATAACAAAATCTGGGATTCGAGGTGTCATATAAATAATAGGATAATTCATTTCAATCAGAAGAAAAACTAAATCACAAAACAGAACCTCCAGCAGAAATAGTTTTTTTATAATCAAGAAAAGCAGTAGATAAATCATAAGGATTAAAAAGACTATATTGACTAATAACTAAATCACTATTATAAGTTCACCTTTCTTGAAGATACAACAATTTTCAATTTTTATTAAATTGAAAATAAGAAGCATTAAAAGGATAATTAGTAATGGAAAAAGAGCTAAAATCATAAGGATTAGAAAGAAATATTTTTCTTAATGGAAAATTATCAGGATAATTTCAATTGAATAAAATTCAAACCAAATTTCTAGAATCAATAAAATAAAATTGCTTAAAGGTAAAACCTATAGAAGTAGAAGAAAGATAAGTAAATCATTCTAAAGTATAAGGAGAAGAAACTGAAAAAACTTTCATGCTATTATCACAAGAAAGAAAAATCTTTTTTCAATCTGATGAAAAAACTGGCGCAGAAGTATTACCAGAACAATAAGAAGAATAGCTTACATCCATTCAATCAGTAAGAACAATATCAGAAAAAAAAGAAGCTCAAACAGATTGAAAACCAAAAAATCACATAAATAAATAAAATATTGATGTGAAGAAAAATAAAAGAGAAATGTATGTTATTTTTTTCATAATAAATCATTTTTAAATGTATAAAATATCCACATTAAGTGGAAAAAAAATGTAAAAAATTGTAAAAGAAACATTTGATATAAAATATTTTTTAAATCATTTATATCTTGAGAATAATTTATTTGTTCATATTCTCATATAAAAGTTCCTTCATTATTTGTATAGGAAAAATTTAAAATATCCTTTTGAATTTCATTTTTAAGGCTTTCATACTCAATATCTTGAAAAATAATAGATCATGAAAAAACTTTTCAAGTATTTGTTTCTCAAGTATTTGCTGAAGTAAAAGAATAAGAAATAATAAAAAGTAAAATTATTTGAACAACATTTTTAAAAATCCTCATATAGTTATTTTTATAAAATAAATAGTTCCACTCACAAAAAAAGCAGAAAGTAAATACATTAAAATAGTCATATTAATAATGCTTAGGAGATACAAAAGGCTTCATATAATCATACGAAAAAGAAATAACAGCACATACAGCAGAAAGCAAAACAATAAAAGGAACGACCTCCATAAAAAAAGCTTCTACAATATGCAAAAGTATCTCTAATCAAACTAATCACTGCATAATTCAAAAGAAGTTAATAAATAAATAAAAGAGAAAGAATAAATCTTTCTCTTCATATTTACCTACTAAAGAGAAGTTCATTTTCTTTTTAGCATTCTCCAAGCTCCGTATACTATTGCTATAGTCACGAGTGCCCCCAACACTGGTGCTTGTGTGAAAAAATCAATGAAGACTTTCACTATTCCATATAAGAAACTGATTACTCAGTTAAAAACCTTATATAAAATAGTTTCAATGTATCATTGAAATATAGGTGACACAACAGCAGGATCCATAACAACTCCAGATCAACTCATCCCCCAGAAATTAAAAAAATAAAAAGTAGGTATACCCTACTTAATAGCCTCAAGCAAAAACACCACATAATTACTCAAAGCTATAAAGTAAAGGTGGTGTTTACGGATTATGTGTTTATGTTTATTCAGTAGAGTAAAAAAAGTATGATAGATAAGCCTATTATTTCTTTACTTTTTATGTAGCTATTTCCACCTTTTCTATTTGTAACGAAAAGGAATTTACACTCCAGCTACTCCATCAATGGCTAGATGGCACTTTTATTACTCAATTAAATAAACATAGAAAAGAGATTGTTTTTTAAACAACCTCTTGAAATTTTTCACTCGTTCTTAAAAAATAAGAAGTTCAAACTTCATCAACTCAAGTTGTTTTATCTTTGAATTTAAATGTTCTGAATCAGATGGGAAAAATATATATTTTTCATTCTGTAACCAAAGGTTTTTCTGAAGAATCTACCGAAAGTCTACCTCACTCAATAACTAAATCAATTTTAAACGCAACTTTTTCTTGTCAATCTTTACTGAGATATTTTCTCTCTTTTAATCATACTACTTTACCAACATACGAAAGACCTCTAACTGCAATAGACATAAGCAAAAAATTATAAAAATAAGCACTTAAATAATTAAGTACTTATATATTATTAAAATATTATAGAATGTCAAATAATTTATTATATATTTTTCTATAGAATTATTTTGTTTTATTATAATGATTTAAAAGAAATACCACTTTTTGGTTTAAAGTAGTCAATTTTATTCAATCTAAATTTATTTCTAAATCTTTTAATTTTTGTAAAGTTTCTTTATCAATTTGAATAGTTGTTATATCTGATGCCATATATAAAAAATTAGTTTTAATATAGTTTATTATATAAGATTTTAAATGAAATGCAATATTTTTTGACAATCTATGATTTATATAGTAGTATTATATATATTTAGAATTTAATATTTTTAAAAATGGATTTTATAATAGTAATAATTATACTAATAGGAATTTGATGAGCAGCACATATTTTATTAAGTAAAGTAGAAAAAAAAGAAAATGATGGAATAGATCAAAAAGAAATAAATGAATTATCTGAAAAGGAAATACTATATAAAATACTCAAGGAAAATAAAAGTATAAAAAATCTAATTAATTTTATTGTAATAACAATTGTACTATTTATTTATATTCCAATAACAATAGGTATTTTCATACTAATAACAATATTTGACTGACTAAAAGATTTCATAAAATAAAAAAGAGCTTTTACAGCTCTTTTATAATGTTTTAATTTCAATATCAAATATTTCCCTTTCTGGGTAAAATTCATTTAATTCTAAAGTGTCTCAAATTTTAAAAATTTTAGATAAATCTAAACTAGTTTCTATCTCATCAATAAAAGTAATTCAAAACATACATTTTGATTTAATAACATAGTATTTCATAATAAAAAATATTAAAGCAAAGGAACTAGAAAGGCTAGTCAACCACGAGTCACCTTTCTAGCTCCTCAGCTAAAATATTTGGTTGACTATTTAAGACTCGCGGTTGTTTAAAGTTTAGTATATTATTTTATTTTTGCAAGTTTTTTTCAAGTTCTTTTAAATTTTTTTTCAATTCTTCTTCAAAATTTTTAAATAATGAAGAATATAAAACTAAAAGAGATAACTTAAAAACAGAAATGAATGAAAAAAGGTAGAAAGCACTTTATCATCATATTCTTCCTGAGTATATTTTTTAATCATAAATTTTAAATTAAATTATAAATTATTTTTTCTTTTTTTTCTGTTTTTAAGTCTCTTCCCTTTTGAGGGAGTATTTTTTAATCCTGGAGGATTTATTCAAAGATGTTTAGCTTTGCGAAGTTTATAGTTCATTTTCTTTTTTTTCTGTTTTTAAGTCTCTTCCCTTTTGAGGGAGTATTTTTTAATCCTGGAGGATTTATTCAAAGATGTTTAGCTTTGCGAAGTTTATAGTTCATTTTCTTTTTTTAAAGAAGTAAATTTTTCTTTATAATCTTCATCATAATAATATGGATCAGAAGAATAGAATATAGATAAAAGTATTTTATATATAGCAAAAAGTGCAAATAACTCATGATAAGATAAATTTACTCAAAGAATTGGTAAAAATAATGCGAGTCAAAAAACGAAAACTAAAAATTCTATTAGAAGACGTAAAGAGTCTTGGAATTCTGGAGATTTTAAAAAATCTTTAAATTTTGGGTTCATGTTATAAATATAAATAATTTAAAATAGAAAAGTAGACAATAGCTATTGTCCAACCAGTTAGAAATCAATACAGAAATCAATCTATTTTTGAGTTTCTTCTTTTTATTTCAATATTTTCTAAAAATTCAGTTTTAATAAACATATATTTTCAAAAATTGATCATAATTATTTAATATAATAGATATAAAAGAAAAGTAAATTATAAAAAAATCATCATATTGATAAAATAAAAAATAATTTTGATATATAAAAAATTTTTTCTATTAAATTCCAATCATTAAAATATTTAATATATAAAAATATACTGGTAGATATATAAAAAATTGATGATACTATTATTAAAATAGTTCAAACAAACATATTAAGTAATTGCATAATTATTGTGCTTTATGAATTAAAGTATTACGGATTTCTTGGTTTTCTTTTTCAAGAGTTTTTACTTTCGTAATAGACTCATTAAGTAAATCACGAAGTCTTTTTTGTTCTTGGAATTCCTGAGAAATGGTTTTTGTGTTATTAATACTTTTTTCGGTTAATATATCTGATTCAGATAGTATAACTGGAGGAGTAGTAATATCGGCAGTTAGATTTTTGTTATATGTTGAAAAGAGTAAAAGTAATATGCTAAAAATAGTTAATATTCATATAATAATTTTTTCAGCATTTATATTTTGTATAAATTTTGAAAATATAGTTTCATGAATAACGATATCATTTTCTATAGGTGTTTCCTCCTCTTCTTGTTGTATATCTTGGAGAAATAAAGAAGCTGGAAAGGTAAGAGATTTAGAGTTTTCATACTCTGAGACCGTTATAGTCATATTGATATCATCAACAGACTTTACATATAATTCTTTTTCTAAGTTTTTTTTCAAGAAATCTATTTTGTCTAAGTCTTGAATATTATTTTCGAAAATGTAGAGAGCTACTTGCTCTTTTTTTAATATTGTTTTCATATTTGTTTTTGTTTTAGTTGTAAATTATTTCATAAAGAGTGATTTGTTTTCTTTCACTCATTTTGCATAGTAATAGAATGCAATACATAGATAGAATATCGTAAATATAAGTATCAGAACGACTATATCTTGTATTCAGAAAGTTATGGTATACATAAACATAAAATTAAAATATAAAATTATGTTTTTGTTTTTATTTTCGTGGTACTTCCCTCTTTGGGAGATGTGTGGGAAAATAGAGTTTTCGGGCTTTCCCATTTTTGGGAAAATATTGGGAGGCTAGGTTTTAAGCGATTTTTCTATTTTTACAATTTTTTACTTACGTCATTGGGGGAAGTGTTGGGGGAGTGGTTTTTTGTTCAAAAGATACAAAATACTTGTTACTCCTAGAGAGATAATAATAGCTGTAAACATATTATTTTTTTAGTGGTAATTGTGTCCGGTCGGACAAGGGTTTCGTTTGCATCAAATAAGTTTGTGCTTTGTAGAAAATTCATTTTTGAAGTTTCTTTTTTTCTTCTTTGGTTTTATTTTTGAAGAATTTTTCATATAGTGACATATAGTTTTTTTTAACAAATATTAACCCCCATTAAGCCCCCTAGTAGGGGGATATAGAGTAGTAGTTTTTTTATATTTTTTTGCTTTTATCTACTCCGTTTTACTTTTTTTAGAGTTGTCGTTACTTTTTATGCTTCGCTTTTTTCTAATAGTTTTTTAAAACTCCCTACGGTCGTTGCTTTATGTAAAAATTGTCTAAAGCTTCGGTTATTCCTACTACTTCGGAAGTTCCAATTTTCACACAAAGGGAAATGCTGGTTAGAATAGTAATTTATGTTATAAATACACTGTTTTTTTGTATTATTTTTTAGATTTTCTTTTTTTTAATTTATAAGAAAAAAGGTCTTCAACTAACACGGTTCAGTAATATATGGTATCGTTATCGTCCCCAAAGTGCATATGTGTAAAGTGTTCATATCATGGTAAATATGGAATGTTATCTCTAATTATTCCGAATGGTACAGACACGGACTTTTCAAACATGCTTATTTTTTAAGTTGTAATTTAGGTATGCTAATATACCTACGTAATATAGTATTCAACCTTTGTTGCGGAAAGTCCAACCTTTGCCTTAAGTACTGGATGAGAAACCCAAGTAGTACATCTGGTTTGCGAAAGCAAGTATACTTTGGAATTCATTCTCTATCCCTTACGATTTTGTTCTCATCATCAAAGTAATTGCCAAGGATAAACTGTGTAAACCCATCATAACCTGTTTGGTCTAGTATATTTTTGGCATAACCGTTTGCATGATCCATGTAATTTTTTGGAATAAATCCGAGTTTTTGAAAATTTTCAGAGAGATCATACTCTCTTGTTTCTATTCTTGAATATTCTATTTTTTCATAATCTGGTATAGTATGAATAAAAGGAACGGACTCCAAGTCAAGTTGAGAGAGTCTATACATTGGCTGTAAATCCTTATTCAGAAACTCAATGAAAACACTCCATTGAACCGAAACATTTTCAAGTAAATCATATATATTATATCATATCGTTTGGGCATATTCTTTACGAATTTCTACTTCCACACGATTAACAAATGGATGATCCAAGTGAGTAAATAAAAATCCTTTCTTTTTTCTAAAAGTATCGGAAAGTTTATCGTAAATTCTTGTTAACATAAGGCGATTTTCATCGCTCAAAATATTACGTGTGTAATATGTTTCATATTCTCCATCTTTTTTAAGATTAACAGCAGTATAGTAGTTTCTATACTCAACTTTAGGTATAATTTTTCATCGTTTTGTTTGAGTATAAATAATTTCCTCTTTTTCCGTTTTGTGGTTATATTTCTTTTTAATATATTTTCTAAGTCTCAAAAATTTCATTATCTCCGGTTTTGGGAGATTAAAATCTATACAAAAATCGGGTCTTCTGTATCTCGTTTTTTTGTATAAAGAAAAATTTTGTTTCAAAAAAGAGACTAAGTCAAATTTGCCTTGATTGTACAAAGTAAAAATTTGAGAATAAAGAACTAAAACCATTGAATTAGATTCTTGTTTTATAGGATTATCATTTTCATCATATTTGTATTTGGTTTCTTTTTCTCTTAAGAAATTGATTGAAAAAGCATCTATAATAATATCTTTATTGATTCATTTCACTTGATCATAGGTTTTCCATATCATAAGAAATTTATATCCATAATCATAACCTCTTGGAGAGATTTTGCTATAATGAAAAGTAATATCTGAAAGCTCAATGTATCAACTGGGAGAATTATCCTCATCAATTTCTAGAACTATATCACTCAAAAAATTTATTTCCTCTTTGGTTATATATATTTCAAGGTTATCTATTCAGAAATAGAGTGTATTTTTTAGAATTGATTGCATTTGTAAAAAAAGGCAATAAAATAAATACTAAATTTTTGCTAATTTTGTCGTTGTAGTCGTTAACTCTACGCCCTGCCTTTCGGTTTCGGTTAGCTATTTAGTCTGGTTTAGTTAGTTGATTTTACACGGGTATTACTATACCCGTTTTTTTATAAAACCTGGAAGGATTTTTCTCCCCTTTCCAGGTTAAAAAAGGACACAAAAAAAGTAATAACAAGTGTCATACGTATGTGTACTTTTGTTATTACAATGGTAGTTTTTCCATAGGATATATTATGTAATGTGTTACTGGTTTTATATTATTTCCCCTGTTTACCATGGGGTTTATTTTTATAAATTAATATTTTATATTTTTCATATATTTTTAAAAAAAATATTTTTATTCTTAAATAGTTTATAAAATATAAAAATTTAGATTTTATAAATTGCACTCTTCCAGAAATAATTAAAGCCCCTAAAATAATACTAAAAATTGCACCTGGAATAAAAGGAATTATAAAAGCTATTATTCAATATATAATGAATAATATTCCTAAAAATAACCTAATTATATAGTGCCACTTAATAATATATTTATACCCTTTTGATTGAGATATTTTTTTAAATAAATGTCGAATATAATGTTTTGATTTTTTCTTATATCTATTTTTCATACTTTTAATAATCTTCTTTTAAACTTGTTTCCATTTCTAAAAATCTTTGGTTTGTTCTATCAAACATAAGTTCAATAGTTCAAACAGGCCCATTTCTATTTTTTCTAACAGCTACGTCAGTTACTCATTTTCTATCAGTAAATTCATCGTAATATTCTTCTCTATACAACATCATTACGATATCTGCATCTTGTTCAATAGACCCTGACTCTCTTAAGTCTGAAAGAATTGGTTTTTTATCAGTTCTTGATTCTACCGCACGAGATAATTGACTCAGTGCAATTATAGGAACATTTAATTCTCTGGCAAGAGATTTGATTCATCTTGAGATTTCAGATATTTCTTGAACTCTATTGAGACTATTTCCATTACTCATGAGTTGTAAATAATCGATAACGATTAAATCAAGACCAGCTTCCATTTTGAGTCTTCTGGCTTTTGATTTTAAATCAAGTAAATTTCCTCCCGCACTATCATCTATATAAATATTTGCAGCACTGAGTTTCTCCATAGCTTCTCACAATTTTGCAAATTCCTCATCTTCTAACTCCCCTTTTGCTAATTTCCAAGAATTTATTCCAATACTTGATGCTATCATACGGTCAGTAAGCTGCTCTTTACTCATTTCCAGAGAAAAAATAGCTACATTTTTTCCATTAAATCCTATATTTTGCGCTAAATTAAGAGAAAAAGCAGTCTTTCACATCGAAGGACGAGCTGCTAAAATAACCATATCACCTCATTTTAAACCTCAAAGAGTATTATCAAGAGATTTAAAACCAGTATAGAGTCTATGATCTTTTACACTATCTGGATTTTCATGAATTTCAGCAAATTCTTCAAATCTTGACTCTAAAATATCTGAAATATGTACAAGTTTATTTTTAATAAAAACTTGTGTTACTCCAAAAAGTGATTTTTCTGATTTTTCTAAAAGTTCATTAATATTTTTTTCTTCATCATACCCATTGAGAATAATCTCATTTCCCGCTTTAATAAGCTTTCTATTAACAGATTTATTTTTTACAATAGAGGCATATTCAAATATATTAGAACTGGTTGGTACGATTTCAGTAAGTTCTATAATATATGCTATTCCCCCCATATCATCGAGCAATTTTTTATCATCGAGTCTTTCTTTTACAGTAATAATATCTATAGGCTTATTTTTTGTATAAAGCTCAAGCATAGTTTCATAAATTTTAGCATTTCTATCATCATAAAAGTCATCTTTTGAGAGAAGGTCAGAAATAATTAAAAATCAATCTTTATCAATAAGTAAACTTCATAAAACTGATTGTTCAGCCTCTAAACTATGTGGGGGAATTTTTAACATAACTTTTTAAAATTAAAAACTATTGTAATATTTATATGTATTTTTTGGTAAAATAAAAACAAATTTTAAATTCTTGGTTTAAAATTTGTTAATAAAAAATGTTAAAAAGTTTTACTCGTTACTAGTATATTCTAATCACTCTAACTCTTCAATTTCTTTTTTTACTTCATTATTATATGGCTCTATTTCAAGTGCTCTTTTATATGTATTTACTGCATCGAGTATTTTTCCAATATTTCTATAACTTGCTCAGAGTAAAATGATATTTTCGCTATTTCTCGGATGATCTTTTAAAAATAATTTTAAGTAAGAAATAGCATCAACATACATTCATTTATAATAATAAAGATGCGCGAGCATATTTATAACTTCATTATCATCTGATTTTATTTCATTTGATTTTTTGTACATTTCTATGGCAAGATCATATTTTTCTTGCATAGTAAGTACATAGGCAAGTTTTTTGAGTACTTCAAAATCTCATTCATGCACTAAAAGTAAATCTTTATAAATATATTCTGCTTTATGATATTCTTTTTCTAAAATATAAATTCATGCAAGTTCAAGATTGAGCTCTATGTTAAATTTATCTATAGTTAATCATTCGACAATTATATTTTTTGCTAAATCATATTCTCACTTTGATATATTGATTTTTATTTTTTTGAGAAGTTCTGATACTTTATTTCTATCTTCTACTGATATTTGATAATTTTGTGTTACGTAATTAGTTGCATGAAGATTTCTATCTTCTGAGATTTGAATTTTTGTTATGGGTTTATCACTTCTCCCCTTTCCTATACCAAGAATATTTTTTATAGAAACAAAAATTCAGAAAATTTTTCATGATAAAAAGTACAATATATATAATATTGAGAGAAAAAAAACAATTACTTCAAGTTGAAACAAAACTAAATTGTAATACATGCGTGTCAAATAGATTTAAAATCTAAAACATTATATAGAGAAAAAAAATAATTCAAATTTTTTACTTTGCTTCTTGTGTATTTTCTTCTTCTTTTGCTTTTTTTTCAAACATTTTCCCAAGAGCTTGAAAAAATTTTGCAAAAATAAAGTCAACTATACCTCAAATAGTCATCTTATAAAATATAAAAAAAATAACACAAAGATTTATTACATAATCATATTGAAGTAAAAAATTAAATATATGAGAAGGTGAAAAGTATTCGTATCAAAATTTTATAAAAGAGCTTTCATTTACTTCTGTAATAATATCATTATCCATAGTAAATAAAAATTTATTATTGATGATAGATAAAAAAATGCTGACTATAAAAGTAAAAAAGAAAACTCAAAATAAAAATATAACAAAATAATTTAATCATTTATTTTTTGAAACTCGAAATCAAATATTTTTGTTTAATGGTAATAATATTCCTAAAAGCGGAATAAAAAATATACTCCAAAATCAAATTCCCTCTTTATGGTTAAAGAAAAAATCCCTCAGCCAGTTAACTCATATATCACTGTTATTCAGAGAATTAAGAGTTAAATTAATAGTAGTAAAAATAAATAATCATAAAATAATTCATAAATATGCTTTATAAATTTTTTCTATTCAAGCAAAAATAAACATGATAAAAAATCATACCGATACAAGAATGATTACATAATCAGGAATTGGAATATCTTTAAAAAATTGCACAATTTGTTCTTGCATAAAAAATAGTAGATAAATAAATTTAAGAAATAAATATAAAAATATTTATTTCTTATTAATCATATACTTCTCTTGGTTTACTTCCATTTGCTGGGCCAACTACTCATAATTCCTCTAAAATATCTAATACTTTCGCAGCTCTTGCGTATCAAAGTCATAATTTTCTTTGAATTAATGAAGTAGATCATTTTTTAGATTCTTTTACAATAGCTATAGCTTTTTCTATCAATTCTGGGTCTTCCTCTTGGTCTCAATTATAATTTTCTAAAATACTTCCGGCTACATTTGATTTCCCATTTACAATAGTATCATCATAAAGATTGTCTATCATATTTGGGTCAACCGTAAGCTTCAGTTCATTTACAATGTTTTCTACTTCACGAGTTTCTACAAGAACTCATTGTACTCTTGCAGGTTCTAAGACTCAAGTAGGTGCATATAACATATCTCATCTTCCAAGTAAATCTTCTGCTCCAGCCCTATCTATAACAGTTCTTGAATCTATTTGTGAAGCTACTGTAAAAGCAATTCTTGATGGAATATTTGCCTTAATAAGACCCGTAATAACATCAACTGAAGGTCTTTGAGTAGCAACTATAAGATGCATTCAAACTGCTCTTGCCATTTGCGCTATACGTGCAATAGAAGTTTCTACTTCTTTTTTGTTTCCACTCATCATTAAATCAGCAAGTTCATCAACAATAACAATTATATAAGGAAGTTTTTCTTCTTGAGATACTTTACCGTTATATTCTTTTAAATTTCTTGCATTTACTGCTTTTGCTAAATCATATCTTCTGAGCATTTCAGCAACTGCCCATTTGAGAGCATTTAAGGCTTTATCAGGATTTGTTATTACCGGAGTTAATAAATGAGGAATTCCATTATAAATAGAAAGTTCCACCATTTTTGGGTCAATTAAAATCATTTTTAACTCACTTGGAGAAAATTTATAGAGCATAGAAATAATAAAACCATTCATTCATACTGATTTTCAAGATGCTGTTTGTCATGCTACGAGTAAGTGTGGCATTTTTGTCAGGTCTCAAACAATAACATCTCCATTTACATCTTTTCAAATAGCAATTGGAATATCAAGTTTTTGATTATTAAAAATATTACTTGATAATACTTCTTTTAATCAAACCGCTTGTCTATTTTCATTTGGAACCTCAATTCAAACCACTCATTCACCTGGAATTGGAGCTTGAATACGGATTGATTTTGCATGTAAAGCAAGAGTTAAATCTTTTTTAAGGTTTTCAATTTTATTGAGTTTTACTCATTCTTCAGGTTTGAGTCTAAACTGAATTACGGTTGGTCAAACTCTATACCCAGTCATATTAACATTAATTTTAAATTGAGCGAGTTTATCAACAATTTCTTCTTGCTTATGGTAAATATCATTTTCATTTATTTGTATATCTCATCCTATATCAGCAAGCAAATTTAAATTTGGGAGTTTCCAAGAGTCATATTTTGGAGAAACAAAAGTTTTTTCTTCAAAAGAAGATTTTTTTTCTATTTTTATAGAAGTATTTTCGGGTTTATTTTCATCAGAAAGAGCATCTTTAACTTTTGAAAAAAATCATTTTTCTTCTTTTTTCTCAATAGAAATTTTTCTTGGTGCATCTTCTAAATCAAGCTGTTTTGGTTCTTTGTGTGATTTTTTTACTTTTAAAAGTTCTTCTTCTAATTCTTTTTTCATTTTTTCAATTTGCTCTAGTTCTTTTTTTACTTTTGGTGTTTTTCATTCATTATTTTCTTTTTCATCTTTTGATTTTGGTAAAGAAATATTTCCTTTAATTGTTGATAATTCAGGAGTAAATGACATTACTTTTTTTATAATTTTCTTATAACTAATGCGGAACATTAAAAATAAACTAAAGAAAAAGATCATTAACATAAAAATAAAAGCTGCATTTTCTCAAAAAAATCCAGCAAATCATACTTGAAAATTAAAAAAAGAATCATAATTTTTTTGAACTGATCAAATAAGAGTATTCAATGATAAAAAATATAAAATAAGTCAAAAAAATCTTGAATTATTAAATCAAAATCATTCTTTTGCAAAAATAAATACTCCTAACAATAAAATAATAGGAGAAAAAATAAATTGATAGTATGACCCAAATAAAAATTCTAATACTTTATAAACATAAAATCCAGCCGTTGAATCAAGTTCTGAAAAAATAGAAATAGCTCAAAATACAATAAAAAGACATGCTATAAAGATATTTTTAGTATCTGGTCTCATGATATTTTTCGAGGTATTTTTTTTAGTGTTTTTTTTCTTAGCCACAAGTTGATTTTTAAATATCTAAATTTGTCTTTATTATACCAAAAAAAATAATTTATCAAGTTTGATAAATTATTTTTTTTGTATTAATTCATGATTTGATTTAATAAAAATGCAACTTCTGCTCTAGTAATTATTTTTGTTGGTTGAAAATATCTTGTTTGTCAAAAATAATCATTCCAAGTTTTATTTTTTAAAATATTTTTTGAATATTCTAAATCTATAGTTTCTAAATCTCTAAAATTAACAAAATCTTTACCATCATATTGAAGGAATGGTACATATTTTCAAATGAGTTGTAAGTATTCTAAGCGAGTAAAATATGTATATTTATCAGTACTTTCTTTATTTATGAGTAAAATAGCTTCTGCATATTTTGAGCTACAAGTGATATCAAAACATTTTTTACGTTTACTTTCTAAATAATTTTTCAAAAAATTAATTCCATCTTCTTTATTTAACTCTCTGTCTGGAAGAAAATATCATTTATTAATTCAAGTAGCCAGTCCAGATTTTGAAATAGAAAGTATATCTTGATAATATGGATGAAGAACCTGTAAATCAACTGGGAGAGTTCCGTTTAATTTTTTAGTTGAAATGCTTTCTCAGGTAGAATTACTAATTATGAGACTATGGCTTCATTCAGACATAATTTTATAATTAAATACTATAATTCATAAAATAGCATCTTTTGCTGTAAAGGTTACTTGGTCACTAAATTGCTCATCTCTACAATTTGTATTAAAAATTCTTGATAAGTCAGAAATACTTGGAACTTTTTTAATACAAAATTTTATAGTATTTTCATTTGATTTTAATGTATAGGTCCCATTAAAATTTACTCATAAAATATTTAAGCCAAAATTATCTTTAAAATAAAATACTCCTTTTTTTGTTTCAGAAATAACATTATTGGTAGAAATAGAATATACTGCTTGTTTTGGTATAATCTGTTTAGAAGTATCGAAAACTCAAAAATTAATTTTCTTGAAAAAAGTTTCTCAAATATAAATATCTATACTTGATTTTCCAGCTACCTTTGGTGTGATAGTAAAATCTCTACTTCCATTATCTATTTGTAAGATTCAAGTTGGGAAAATATCAAGCCTTTTTGAATCATATTTAAAATTCATATCTCAAGGAAAACTTCCTGTAAATGGTTTTCTTGTTCTTTTATCAATAACAGTAATTCTAAAAGTTCCTTTTTTCCCAAGTTCAATATTTGCTCAATGGTTTAGGATTTTTACTTGAACATTATAAGATTTTAAAAATTCTTCGATTTCTCTTTTTAATATTTCTTCTCTTGATAACATTCATTGTTGAGAAATAATTTGAGTAGTTGGTTTATCTATAGTAGTTGCTTTTACAATTGCTCAGTTTGTTTCTAAAAATAAAAGTGGGTCAATAGTATTGGTATTTAATTGGGAAAAACATATATTTGAATTTACGATATTATCATAATTTTTTTCTGAACAATTTGACCGATACCAAGGTCATTTTCAAGAAGTTGCTAGATCAATTTGAAAATGGAGATGATTTCAAAAACTATTCCCTGTATTTCATACTTCTCATATTTTAGTTTTTGTTTGAATATTATCTCATAGTGTAGCATCTATTTTTGAAAGATGCGAATAATTAGAATATATTTTTCTCCCGTTTATAGTATGCTCTATCTTTACCGTATTTCACCGACCAGCCAAAAATCATGCTTGTACTACTTTTCATTCTGCGATAGAATATACAGGTGTTCCTTCCGCAGTAGCAATATCAACTCATTGATGTCATCCATTTCCTACATCCCATCCATAATTATATGTTGCTCACCATAATATAGTATAAATTCTTCTATAGGTATTATAATCATTTTTATATTTTGTATAATCAGAAGTTTTTAGTATTGGTAGTTGCATTTTACAATCACTTGAAAGAGTAGAAAATTTTTGAAATCTACATTCTACTTTACTCATTTCTTGTATCGGATAGACCAAGTCAGCATTTACTGAAAAATGAAACCCTAACAAAAAAAATCAAATAAAAAATTTCTTTTTTATCATATTAAAAATTTAACAAATATTAAAAAAGAGTGTAGCAGTTTTTATGAAATTACCAAATTATTTTTTATACAAAATCTACATCATTAATAGTGTTTTCATTGTTTTTTTTACTAAAATCACTCAAAATTTTTCTCATTTTTGTGTAACTAAAAATAAATGATGATAATAAAAATATCCCAAACACAATAAAAAAGAAATTAAATCACAAAATCTTTACTAATAATGCTCAGATGAGTAATCATATAACATTGGTTGTATTAATAATTATTTTTAAAGGTGCTGCTGAAATAGTAGTGTCTATTTCTTTAAAATTAAATTTTTTTGCATATTCTTCATTATAAATTCAAGAAAAAGTTGCTTGAGCCAATGGCATAGTTGCCGCATATCAAATACTGTTTAAAATACCAAATAACATGACAAAAAATATAGAATCAAAAAGTCAAAAACATATCATAGAAATTGCTGATATAATATTTCAAAACATAATTACTTTAAAAACTCAGTATTTTTTTGATTTATTAATAAAAAATTGTTGAAATAAAAATGCCGGAATTACAAGAGCTCATAGTAATACATATCATGTAATAATTCATCTGGTTTGACTTATTAAATATTCATTACTATTAAAACTAATTACTTTTTCTAAAAATTCTACTAAAAATGTTGCCACAAATGTATCCCAAAATCAAAATTGCATAATAATAACCAAAAACCATAAAATAATAAGATTTCTCGGAATTTGAAATAATATTTTATAAAAAGTTTTAAACCCTGACACTGAATAATCGTAAATTTCTTTTATATTAATACTTTTTTTTATTTCTATAGGTTTAAGTAAAATAACTTTAGATTGGCGAGAAAGTTCAATAAGATTTTTAGTGTTAATATTCCCAATAAATTCTTCTTTTTTACTGAGTAAATCATTTTTTAGTACATCTAATTTGATAGTTTTTATTTTTTCAAAATCAATAGTTTCAATTTTATTATCAAAATATTTTACAATAAATCATAAAAATCATATTAAAATAACAATAAAAATAATGATTGCTATTTTAATATTCATAGCTAATAAAATTCAAGATAATAGGAGTCAAAGCATAGAACCTCAACCATTATATATGTTATATTTAGATAAAACACTGGCATACTCTCAAGGTGTCGAATTGTTAAAAATATAACTTATAATAGTAACATCAAAGCTCTCTTTTATAATTCAATACAATCCAGCTGATATAAGAAGTAATACTATATTCAAAGAACTATTGAGAAATTCTCATAAAAATGAAATCGTCCTTTCGACTCAACCATGTCATCAAGGTAATAATTCTGAAATTCAATAAAAATAAACAAATTTTATAAATACAGCACTAACAATAATCATAAATACAATTCCTATAACCAGAAAAATTTTAGGTTGAATGTATTTTTGTAATACTCAAATAGGAATATCTAAAAGAAGGGCTACAAAATTTCAAATTCATAAAAAAAGTCCTACTAGCAAAATAGACTCAAGAACCATTCAAAAAAAGAAAATAATGGTAAAATGGAAAAGTATCCAAGCAAATCCTATAAAAATTCAAGCATTGTATAAATTTTTTAATTTTATGCTATTTTCTTCACTTTCAATCGTTACAAAATTACTCATAAATTTTGATTAAAATATATTTTTGAATATTATACCAAAAACTCCAGCTTTTTGCAAAATAAAAACTTATAATTATAAAATGAAACACTTAAGAATAAAAATAGATAAATATGAGGTAGATGGAAATGTTATTCTCAAAGATATTGACTTTATCCTCAATGAAAATGATTCCATAGCATTGGTTTGATGAAATGGTGTCTGAAAAACAACTCTTATGAAAATAATTACCTGAGAAATAAAAGATTTTGACGGAAGTTTAGAAAATATTTGAAATATGTCTATTGGTTATCTTTCTCAAATTTATTCTAATGATGAGCAAAAAACTGTTAGACAAGAGATAAAAGAAGGATTTAAGGATATTTGCATGATGGAAAAAGACTTAGATACGATTGAAAAAGAAATGGCCGAACATCCTGAAAATATGGAAATTATTGAAAAATATACTTCTTTGTTAGAAACTTTTAATAATATTGGATGATATAATTATAATAATCAAATTCACAATGTTGCTAATGGGATGCAAATACTTCATTTACTTGATAAAAAATTAAATGAAATCTCAGGATGAGAAAGAACAAAAGTAGCACTTTGTAAAATATTAGTTGAATCACCAGATATACTTTGTCTTGATGAACCAACAAACTTTATCGATATGAAATCTGTAGAATGGCTGGAAAGTTATTTACAAAATAAATGGTGAAATGGGTATTTAATTATTTCACATGATAGAGAATTTCTTGATAAAACATGTATAAAAACATTTGAACTTCAACCGGCAAGACAAATTAATTTTTATCACTGCAATTATTCAAAATATGTAGAAGAAAGAGAAAAAGTAGAAGAAAAGAAAATGGCAGAATGGGAAAGACAACAAGAATTTATAAAAAAAGAGGAAAACCTTATTAATCGTTTTAGAGCTGGAAGTCGTGCCTGATTTGCTGCGAGTAGAGAAAAAGCATTAGAAAGACTTGAAAAATTTAATAAACCTTATATTCCACCTACTCCAAAATTCTTTTTTGATTATATTTGAGATGAAAATGAGAGAATTTTGTATTTCAAAGAAGTATTTATTGGAAGAAAAGAACCATTATTTTTTATAAATGAACTCTATCTTAATAAAGGGCAAAGAGTCTGAATTGTTTGAGAAAATTGAGCAGGAAAATCTACTCTTTTAAAAACAATTATGTGACAAATAGAAATATTAGATGGGATTTATACGAGATGAAAATGAATTAAAATCATTTATTATTCACAACTTCATGAAGAATTGGAAAAAGAAAAAACAATTAGAGAAAATTTTTTACGTCATTGAATTCATATGGAAGACCAAACCCTTATTTGATATTTAAAATATTATTTAATAGAAAAAGAAGCTATTGATAAACCTGTAAAATATCTTTCTGGAGGACAAATTTCAAAAGTATTATTTGCTATTTTATGACAAAAAGAATCAAATTTTCTTATATTTGATGAACCAACCAATCATCTTGATTATGATTCAAGAGAATCATTAGAAAGATCTATTTCAAAATATAAAGGAACGGTTTTATTTATTTCACATGATAGATATTTTGTAAATAAAATTGCTGAGATAATGTGGATAATTCGTGATGGAGAATTAACAGTAAGTTATGGTAATTATGAGGATTATAGATACAAACTAGAGCACGGAATTGATATCGAAATGAATTTATTTGATGAGTCTGCCGAAATGGATATGGTATTACTCGAAAAACTTTGAGAAAAAGAAGCAAAAAGGATTAAAGATAAATTCACAAGAAGAAAAAAATAAACCAAAATTGGTTTATTTTTTTAATACTCCATCAAATATAGCGGAACTTACCATTCTTTGAGTACGATATTGTTCTATTATAACAATTACTTCATTTTTAGTTGAAAAAACATTTTCTCATTTTTGATTTGTAATAGCAATTACTTTTCAATGATCAATTAACTCATAACAAAAATGTTTTTCATCTATTATTCCAGTTATATATTGGAATCAACTTGAATCACAAGCTACTGTTATTTTATCAAAAAATCTTTGTGACCCCAGTAAAACAATTCCATAATCTTTTACAAAAACTCACATTTTTCATTCACTGTTAATTACTTTATAAACATCTGCTATTTGACTACCAGCTACTCAGACAATTCAAGATGGATACATCTGTTGAATTCAAAAAATATTTTTCAGTGCTGTTTGTTGATCTTCAAGAGACATTCATTTCATTTTATTTAAATCATTGAAGTTGATTGAGTGTTTTATTTCATTCATACTATTTATCTTATTTTATATTGAATGATACTTATATTTTTTTATTTCTTATTGTCAAATATTTTTTGATATTGCAAATTTAAAATATATTCTATAATGTGGAAAATAATAAATAACTTGATATGCATGCTTTCTAAAAACCAAATAAAATATATAAAATCTCTTCATAATAAAAAAGACAGAAATGAACAAAAAGTTTTTCTTGTTGAATGAAAAAAAAGTTTAATAGAATTATTGCAATCTGATTTTGAAATAGAAATTTTAATTATTAGTGAAAGTTTTTTTGTGGAAAATAGAAATTTAGTTTCAAAATATTCTTTTGAAATTTTAAAAATAGAGGAAATCACAAAACTTTCTACCCTTTGAACAAATACTGATTGAATTGCTCTTGTTAAACAAAAGGAAAATTCAGAATTAAAAAATAATTGAAATGAAATTATTTTAGTGCTTGATGAAATAAAAGATCCAGGAAATCTCGGAACAATTATAAGAATTGCTGATTGGTATGGAATAAAAAAAATAATTGCATCGAATAATACTTGTGAATTATATAATCCAAAAGTTATTATTTCAAGTATGGGAAGTTTTACTAGAATAAAATTATATTATACTGATTTAGAATGATATCTACAAAATCAAGACTTCCCTATTTATTGAGCTTTTATGATATGAGAAGATATTCATAAAACTAATTTTGAAAAATCTTGTTTTATAGTTATATGAAATGAAAGTAATGGTATTTCAAAAGAAATTGAAAAACTTGTTTCAAAAAAAATTACTATTCCAAGATTTGGACAAGCTGAAAGTCTCAATGCTTGAATTGCTACTGCGATTATTTTGGATAATATAAAAAAAAACGTGTAATAATCTCTAAAGTATTTTTCAATCTTTTAACTGAACAATTCTATCACTATAATTTGCATTTTCTTTGTTGTATGTAACTATAATAATGGTTTTTATAGACAATAAAAATAAGTCGAATAAACTAAGAGAAAAACTAACTATTAACAAAGAAGAATATGGCAAACTGACCAGCCTGCATATACTTGGACATACAGTTAAGATAAATTTTGAAATATAAAGAGCTAGTATATAGTAGAAAAAAATCTAGCTGGAACATTTAAAAATAACCATATAAAATATGTCCTGAAAAGTAAGTATTGAGCTAAAAAATAAGATATTATCAGCCATTAAGGATGATGGAATAAGCGTACGTCAAGCATCACAAGAGTATGGAGTAAGTACGGTAAGTATCTATGAGTAGATAAGAAAAAGAGTAGAGTCTTTTCCTGGAGAGAAAGTAGATTTATGAAAAATCCGTCGCCTAGAAAAAGATAAAGAAGATTTACTCATTATTATCTGAGCGATGCAATTGGAGATAAACAAATTAAAAAAAAGAAATACTAAGACTTCAAAAATGGAAACGAGAATTTGCTCGGAAATTGGTGAAGTAATATCCAAGTCTAAACAAGAAAATGGAGTGTGAAATATATAAAATTCCAAGAAGTAGTTTGTACTATAAAAGAAGCAAAAGAATAACTGATACTCTTCTCAAAACAAAAATAGAATTCAATCGTATCTTTCATCCATACTATGGATATAGAAGACATTCATATCAGTTCGAAATGAATAAGAAAAAAGTTCATCGTATCGTACAAATCTATTCTCTGTATGGACTAGCAAGAATGAAAAGAAAATTTATGAAACCATGAGATAGAAATCTTGCTCATATGTGAGTAAAAAACTTTAAAAAAGAATTCGAAGTACAATGTATTCATCAAGTTTGGAATAGTGATTTTACGCATATCTATTATAAAGGAATAGAGTTATTTCTTGCAACGATACTTGATGAATATTCCAAACAAGTCGTATGATACCAAATATGATTTCATCACGGGAAAGAACTCGTACTCTCAGCTGTGAAACAGGCAGTAATGAAAACAAAACAAACTCCTATATATATTCACTCTGATCAAGGAAGTGAATATAGGAGTTATGAATACTTTGATGCTTTGGAAAAATATAATATATCTGCTTCTATGAGTAGAAAATCTTCTCCTTGGGAAAATGGAAGTCAGGAATCTTTTTATGGAAAATTAAAGTTTGAATTATGAAATTTAAATAGATTTTGAAATATAGCCGAAGTTATTGAAGCTATTCATCTCTATATCTATTACTACAATAATAATCGTATTCATACTTCTTTAAAAATGACTCCCGTAGATTTTGCTAAATTACACTCCTAATTCTCCTTTTTTGTTAAGATAATCCGTGTCCAGTTTTTCGGGGGTTCTGTCAAGGAGATTTTTATAATATTTCCAAAGCTATAATAAAATTATTCATTTAAATTCGTAGCATCGTAAAGTATTTTTATTTTAAATAAGTATATGCAATACTATTTTACAAATAGTTTATAATCATAAATTTGATTATGAGATCAATCTTGAATAAAACCTCAAATCCGTCTTATAAAAGGTCACCATCATCAATCAATTCAATCATAACATGTAGATAAATACCTTGAAAAATCATTTAAATATATTCAATAATTGATTCTATTGCTACTATTTATATAAGTACATCAAACTGGATATGGTGTAATATCGTAAGTAATTCATGCAAATAATATAAAATGGGGATGAGAAGTAAAAAATGGAGAAACCTTTCAATAATAAGGTTCGGTAATACTTATATTATATGATTTATTATTAACAAAATCCAATGTTTGTCAATTATTTGCATATTCTATAAACCGTTTTTTACCATCAGTATTATTATTTACTTTCAATTTTCTAGTTCCTGAGAATAAAATATTATTTATACTAGTTGTATCTAATTTTACAGTAGAAGTTGTATTTATATTTGTCCAATCTCATATAGATGAATTATTCAATATAACAGTACCACTATTTGATGATCAAGTTGATTTTCACACAAAAGTCCACCCTCCTCAATCAGTAGTCATATCACAATAAACTTTAAAAGCATCGCTTGAGTCTGGTTTAATATAATATACTCAATCAACAAAATTACTTCAGTTCCAAGGACTTCAAATTAATGTATTTTTCCAAGTACTCACAGTAAGTAAATTATTACAACTCGTTGGATATTGAGTAGTTCAAGAAGTATTTTTAAAAGTAAATCAATCTGTTGTATTTCAAGACCATTGTGTACTACAATTTGTTCCATTTTTATAATATCAACTATTACAACTAACGGATTCACTAGCACTAGATAAATTTACCGTAGTTCAATCAGATCATAAAGTAAAAGTTGCTTTAAGCGTTGATGTTCAGTTTGGTATAGTTAGTGTTTGTGATGTTTTTGTTTCTGGTGTATTATATGCAAGATTGAAGTTTGTAAATATAAATATTCTTGAATTATGTGTTGCTTGAGTAATTTGTTTTGTTTTTGGTATACAATTAATTCAATCATATCAAGGATCACAGTTCCATTCACAATTAGATGCTAGATTCCATCCTGTTCCATTCCATGTTACATCTACATCTAATACATTGTATGTTGAGTTATTTGGTTTTCAAGATTGTGTACATTGTTGTTGTTTTGTATTTGAAATACATGTAGTATTATCTTCTGTATGATAGTTTATTGAACAGCTTTGTAGTATTTGTGTTCATAATATTGAGTCAAGATTTCAGTCAGTACATGTAACTGTTAATCAATATCTATATGTTCAATTATTTTCTACTACATCTATATATGGTTCTGGATTTGCTGTAACTGAGTGATTTAATTGTGGTACATTAAATATTTTTCAGTCTTTTTCATAGTCTGAATCTGCTATACAATTTGTTGGTGTTCATTTTACACATTCTCATTGTTTGTATTGATATTCTGTATCTCAACTTATTTCTCAATTATTACAAGTTACTTCTCATATTCTATCATTACAATCATAACTAGCATTCCATAATATATTATTTTCACTATATACTGTCATAGTTGATTCATGTCATATTTCTTCTCATAAGTGATTACAACTTTGTGGAAGTCATGGATTACAACTAACATATGGATAATTTGATTTTATTTCTGTAGGATTCCATATTCCATTATTACATGTAAATGTTTCACTTGTACAACTTTGTAGGTATAGTACAGTATCTGTTGTATAGAATAATTTTATTTGTCCATGTGGTATTCAATCACAACTTTTTAGTTGTGTATTTTGTGTTTGTATTTGTGATGTTGTTATGTCTTTTAGTGTTGTTGTTATTTCTTGTAATACAGAATTTGGTGTTGTTGGTGTTCAAGTTATTAATTCCTCAAATTGTTCTTCTATTACTTCTTGAGTTAATGGTTCTTGTGATTTTTGTTGTCTTGTTTGATTTATTTTTTCTAGTAATTCTCTTTTTAGTTCTTTTACATATGTTAAATTTTGAGTTTTTGTTTGATTAATTTGTATATCTTTACTTACTTGGTATGGTAGATTTTGTTCTTTATCTAATACATAGTATATTTTATTTTCTATTTGAGTTTTATCTATATTTGAAAGATATATTTTTCTTATATTATCTACTAGTTTTATTTCTGTTCATGTGAGAGTTCATTCATTGAATATTAAACTTGGTATGAAATAATTATATCATCATGCTGTTATGATTCATGGTTTATAGTTTCACTTTACTAGTGCTTTGTATGGTGTGTTTCAATATGTTGATTGTATTAGTGGGAAGTGTGATATAGTATCTGTTTCTTGTATAGTTCATATTTGGTATGATTTTTGATCTCATGTTGTTGAATAAGTATATTCTTTATTTGTTAGTGGATCTATTAGTGTTTTATTTAATTTTATTAATTGTGAAATATTTTCTCATAGAGTTCATTTTTGAGATATAATAACTCATCAATTTCAAAGTAATTGTGTTATTTCTCTATCTGGAGTTGGATAACTTCCTGTTTTTATTGTATATAGTTCAAGTCAAGTTTCAATATTTTTAAGCGTTGCTACTCTATTTCCATCTCTGGTATCTCTTGTATAGTTTTGGAATGATATAAAAGCTATCGTTGCTAATATAGCAAAAATAGTAATTACTATGATTAGTTCTACTAAGGTAAAAGCTTTAAAATGTTTTTTTAGTTTTCTCATATATAAATATAAAAAATAATTAATAATATTTTACTTATATATGAGAAAATGCAAATTTTTTATATAGTTACTCTAACGCTCTCACTATCTCCAACTCTGAAGCTCTACGAGTCGGAAATATTCAGAAAATAATTCATATTACGACTCAAAATACTACGACAAATATGTCTCAACTGGTACTTCTCATAAGTTTTATATCACTGAATATATTTATCAGGTAAATTATACTTTCTAAAAAAATATCTCAAATAATTTTTCCGTCTGATAAAAAAGAGGTTTTAATATTTCAATTTTCTACTTTTATATAAAAAGTAATACAAATATCATAAAACTAAAAAAACACCAAAAGTGATATAAATGATTTTCTTTATACTATTTTTTGGTGTTTTTGAATTTCTTTTTAAAATTCACGTATTTTAGAAAAAAAATGATATAATCATATTTAGTTTTTTATTTTAATTCATTTTTATATAAAGTACTTTAAATATATGTTGATATAAGTTCTTTGTATTACTTTTTCACCGTTCAAATACGAGTCTTTCTCAATTCTGTTGCCGATTTTTTTGAATTTCTAATATTGTTAAAATCTGATTATGTGTTATTACAGATAATAATTCTGAAGCATTAAAAAGATCTTTCTCTCTTATTTCTTCATTATTATTTGATTGTACTACAACTATTTTTTTTTCATTTTTAAGATTAGTAATTTAATAGTACTACATTATAAATATTTTCATAAAAAATATAAAAATGAAATAAAAAATCGTGATGTTACTCACGATTTTTTATTTCATCTTTTTTCTTAAAAATTCATTTAATTCATTTAAATCAACTATTTCTTGTTCCATACTATCTCTAAATCTCACTGTAACTTTATTTTTAGCAAAATTATCGCTATCAATAGTAACACAAAACGGTGTTCAAATTTCATCAAATCTTGCATATCTTTTTCCAATTGTACCAACTTCATCATATTCACACATAAAATCTTCTGACAATTGTGTAAATACTTTTTTTGCATCCTCTCCAATTTTTTTAACTACTGGAAGAACTCAAACTTTAATTGGTGCAACTTTTGGATCAAGTTTTAAATATATTCTTGTATTTTCTCCTTCTCCATCAGTTGTATAAGCATCTGCTAAAACAGTTAAGAAAAGTCTATTTAATCAAACTGAAGGTTCGATTACATATGGAACAAATTTTCTATTATTTATTGGGTCAAAATAACTCATATCTTGTTTTGATTCACTCATATGAGCCTTTAAATCAAAATCTGTTCTATCAGCAATTCCCCATAATTCTCACCAACCAAATGGGAATTTGTATTCAATATCAGTTGTTGCATTTGAATAGTGAGAAAGTTCATCTTGATCGTGATCTCTCATTCTAATATTTTCTTCCTTAATTCAAAGTGTAGATATAAGAAAATTTTTGCAATCATTTTTCCACTGCGCATGCACTTCTAAATCTTTTCCTGGTTCACAGAAATATTCTATTTCCATTTGTTCAAACTCTCTGGTTCTAAAAATAAAATTTCCTGGAGTAATTTCGTTTCTAAATGCTTTTCAAACTTGAGCCACTCCAAAAGGAATCTTTCTTCTTGATGTTCTTAAAACATTTGGGAAATCAACAAATATTCCTTGTGCTGTTTCTGGTCTCAAATAAATAGTTGAAGATGAATCTTCTGTTACTCATTGAGAAGTTCTAAACATTAAGTTAAATTTTTTAGCGTCAGTCCAATCTCATACTTCTCAAGTATTTGGGTTTTTTACTTTTTCTCATCTCATCACTTCTGTTTGTTTTTCAAGTGACCAAGATTCTGGAATTAAGTTTGAAACTCCATATTTTGCTTGTAAACCTCAAGCTTTATCAGCTAATTTCTCAATCAAATCTTCCAGTAATTTATCAGCTCTAAATCTTTCTTTTGTATTTTTATCATCAATTAAAGGATCACTAAATCATCCAACATGTCATGATGCAACCCAAACTTTTGGATTGAGTAAAATAGATGAATCAAGTAACATCATATCAGTTCTTTTTTGAACAAATGCCTGAATCCAAAGATTTTTAATATTTTCTTTTAATAAAGACCCATATGGTCCATAATCCCAACTATTAGCAAGTCATCCATAGATTTCACTTCCAGGATATACAAATCATCTTGCTTGCGAAAGATTTACAATATCTTTCATTTCTACTTTTGTACTCATAGACAATAAATTAAAATATAAATATTTCTCATCAAAAAAGCCCCAAGGCAAATTCAATGAATTATTGCCTTGGGGTCCTCGCGTTTTGTATTTTGCTTTGGACGGTTCCACCCAAGTTCTTGAAAAAGTTCAAGCACTTTTATGAAGTTTTTCTTTCTATATTTAGGTTTTCCAGACCTGAAAGAATAAACTTAAAAAGAGTATATGAGAGTTTAAAAAAAAATCAAGAAAAAAAGAAACTCTTTTGAGTTTCTTATAATGAATTGAGCATTTTGAGTACATCATCTGGATTTTCTTCTCTATCTTCTTTTTCAGCTTGAGCAATTTTTTTCTTAGCATCACGAGATTGAAATTCTTGCCATTCTATAAGATGTTTTTCATTAAGAGATTTAATTTCTTCTTGATATTTCATTTCTAACTCTTCTAATTTTCTTCTTTCTGTTTCTAAAATATTAAAAAGTCTGTCGATTTGGGAGTCATTCATTGAAGGCATAATATCAAACCAGTACTGTCTTTCTTCATCATCCATGCTTTCTGTTGCTAAAACCAATTTAATAAGTTCTGGATATTCAGCTTGCATTTCATCTGAAATATAGAAAGTTTTATTATTGTGTTTTATTTCAGCCATAATATAAAAGTTATAAATTAAGATTTCCATAGTATTTTATACTATTTCCTAAAAATTTGCAAAAAGAAATAAAAAAATTATACTTAGAATTGCAAAATATTACCTTTATTATAATATTTTTTTAAAAAAGTAAAATTTATGTTGTGAATTTGAATATATGTTTTTTTTCTTTGATGTATTTGGCTTTTTTTTATGATAAAAAAAACAAATACTACTGATTTTAAAAATATTTCATCAAATATTCCCAATGTTTCTCAATTTACTTTTTTTTTATTAATTATACTTTCTATTTTATGAATCTGAATACTTATTCATAAAAATATTCAAATACAAAAGATAGAAGTGAATGAAACAAATACTTTACAATCAACTTATTACTAATATTGATATTATGACATCTCTATTTACAAAAATTATACAAAGAGAAATTCCTAGTGAAATTATATATGAACAAAATGATATTATTGTGATAAAAGATATTCACCCACAAGCAAAAACTCACCTTCTGATTATACCTAAAAAAGAAATTAAGACAATAAATGATTTAGAAGAAATAGATAGAAATTTAATTGCTGAAATGTTTTTTGTAGCAAAAAAAGTAGCGAAAGATTTAAAAATTGATGAAGGATATAAGCTTCACTTCAATGTCTGAGAAAAAGGATGACAAGAGATAATGCATATTCATCTTCATCTTCTAAGTAATATATAATATCTTTTAAAACATTATTATGAATAAAAATAAAATAGTATTTTTAATTATTGGGGTCATTCTTGTAATATTTTTTATCAGCATTTTTTTACTATTATCAAAAACTTGAGAAACAAAAAAAAGTTCATGAGTAGAAAATTTTACTCTTTGGATTCTCCAAGATGATAAAAATAATTTTTGAAATTTTTTAAATGAATTTAAAAAAATAAACTCATCATATAAAAACGCTACTTTTAATGTGGTTTCGTTTCAAAATTATGAAGAATATTATCATGCTCTTATTTGAGCTTTTTTAAGAGGAGAAGCACCTGATATGTTCGTAGTTAACAATAATGACTCATCTTTTTTTCAGTGACAAATTTCAGGAATAGACCCAAGTATCATTTCACCAGATGATTTCAGAAAAAATTATGATCTTGTTTTCTCAAATGATCTCATAAAAAAAACCAAAGTTGATGAAAAAAATGAAGTTGAATTTTTACTTTGAATTCCACTTTGATATGAAAATTTAGGAATATTTTATAATTTTAGGGAAACAAAAGGAAAAAAACTATCTACTTGGGCTTATGTAAATGAAGTTGTCAGAGATTTAAGAGAAAATTCAGGAAAAATTTGAATTGGTATCTGAAATGGTTCTACCGTGTATTGAGTATGAGATATTATCACGCAATTTTTTCTTATAGACGGAATAAAAAATTTACAAGAAGCTACTGGAAATAAAATGAAATCAAGCATATCTAACTATGTGCGTTTTTGAGATGAAAATGCAGAAAATAAATACGATAGTTTATTTAGTGAACTAATTACACAAAATAAAAACAACCTTGATGCATTTAGTCGTGGTGATATACAAATGATTATTTGATACCCAAGGTTATTAGAGGAAATTTCAAAAAAATGATTTAATAAAAATTTTCTCAGAGCTGAAGTATTCCCAATGAATAGTGAAAATTGATGAAATTTATTGATAAATTATAATTATTTTGTTATCAATAAAAATACATCTTCTTATCAAACGGCTCAAGATTTAATGATATATTTTACTTCTAAAGAATGACAAAAGAAATATCTTGAACTTTTTAATTATTATATGCCAAGTCAATTATCTTTAGTAAATGAAAGATTAGAACAAAATATAAAAGATGGGTACAATTTAAAATACAAAGATTTTTATAATTCAAACTTTGAACTCACAACTTTTAACAAAGGAACAAAAACTATTTATGATAGTGAAGTGAGTAGTTTATTAGATGGAAAAATGAATTCAACAGAATTATTTGAAATTTTTAGAAAAAAAGTATTATGTATCAGTGAAAAAACACTTTCTAGTGAAAACTTAGAAAAAAGTTGTAATTAATTTAATTTTTAATTTTTTTATTATGGTTACATGAAAAAAAATTTTTGCGAGTTTTATTTTAGCATTTTCAGTATTTCATTTATTATGAATATGAACTACATTTGCCAATAATAATAAAGAAACTCTTTTAACCGAAATATCTACATTAGAAACAAAGATAACAAATTTAAAAACAACTGCGACAAAAAATTTAGAAGATAAAGTTTTTGATCTTTCAGAAAAATATAACGCTGTTTTTACGAGACTTGGATATGATACAAAAGTAGTGAGTTATTTAGTATCTCTTGGAAAACTATCAACTAATTTTAAAGAAGATCTTGCTTTGGAATTTAATACTCTCACAAAAGAAATTTCTGATTCTACTGCAAATGAATTAAATAGTCTCACATCTATAAAAAATAATATTAGATTAAATTATACTACTGTAAGTGATAATGAAAAAACAACATTAAGTACTTCTATAAAAAATATAGATAATAATTATAGTAATCTTTCACAAACTTTTTCTAATAAAACAACTACTCTTGTAAATAAATATTCAAACTCGTTAACTGAATATGAAAATCAATTAAAAAGTGCCTATAGTTCTAATACTACAAGTATACAATCTTTAAATAATTTTTCATCAAAATACGATGCATTATATAGTTTATATAACGATTTTAATAAAAATTATACCGAATTTAAAACCACTTATTTAGCATTTGCTTGAGATCTTACTTTATTTTCAGAAGAAAGAAAAAAACACTATGTAAGTGTTTTAAAATGAGAATTAGAAAAAATTAGAGATGGGAATATTGATGCAAATAAAAGTTTAGAAAGTTATAAATGAGATATAGATAGACTTATTGAAATTTTATTACAAAATTTTGATAATTCTCTTACGTTAAAAGTAAATGAAAGTTATGGGGTGATTTATTCTGATGAAGATATTAACTCTCTTACTTCAAGATTTAATACTGCAAAAAATAGATACTACGAACTTGATGGAAAATTAAAAGCAAATGAAGTATTATCAAATACATGAGCTTTAGAAGAAGTTAATTTTATACACCAAAAATTATCTGATATAAATACAAAAATAGTTACTCTTATAGGAACTTGAGGAACAAGTAATACATATGAAAATGTAAAAATCAGATTGGAAAATGAAATGATAAAATACTATAATGATAATTATAAAGCATACAGAGAAGATTTACTAGCAAGATTAAAAGAAAAAATGAATCTAGTAGCATTAGAAACAAAAAATACTCTTTTAGCTGCGGATACTATTGATTTGAGATATTCAATATTAAATGATAGAATATCAAAATCAAATGATTTCGTTTATATTAATAATCAAATTAGCTCATTTAAAAAAGATATAGAAAAATATACTCTTTTAAATAACAGTGTTCTGAACACAAAAATAAGTAATTTAGAAAATAATCTTGATGTTTTTTATATTACAAAAGAGCTTTCTCAATTTAAATATACAAAAATGTCTCAAACTGCTTATAATACACAACTTGAAAAAATAATATCTCAATTAAAAGCAAAATTTCCAAATAATTATAAAGTAAAATTAAAAGTAGTTATCAATAAAATTGATATTCTTTTATGACAACAAAAATTAAATGATAAAACAAGATTTATGCTTTTAGTAGTAAAATTAAATTTATTAAATGCTATAAAATAATGTTTTCTTATATCCATATTCCTTTTTGTGAAAGCAAATGCAAATATTGTAGATTTGCTTCGCTTGGAAGTATAAATAAAGTGCTAGTGAATAAGTATATTGCGCACTTACTCCATGATATAAAAAATTTTAAAAGACCTGAATGAGCAGGTCTTTTAAATAGTGTATATTTTTGAGGTGGAACTCCAAGTATTTTAGAAGTGAATCAATTATCTGAAATATTAGAAAGTTTAAAAACAAAATTTGGATTTGAAAAAAATATTGAAATTACACTTGAAAGTACTCCTATAAATATCACTACTGAAAATCTAATTGCTTGGGAAGGTTTATGAATAAATAGAATAAGTATGTGAATACAGACTCTCAATAATCAAACATTACAAGAAATAAAAAGAGACGGGAAAGAAACTATTTTTTCAGCTCTTGAATATTTAAAAAACTCAAAAATAAAAAATATTTCAGTAGATTTTATTATCTGACTTCCCTATGTGCAAGCTTGAGAAACACTTCAAGATATAAAATATGTTTTAGAAAATTATAATTTTATAAAACATATTTCAGTCTATATGTTGGAGGATTATTATGTTTGAAATCAAGATGATTCAAATTTTGAAAAAATAGCTTACCCAGAAACTTGGAAAAATCTGTGATTAGAAGAAGAGTTTTTCTCAAAAGAGTATTTAGAAATTAAATCCTATTTAAAAAATATTTGATTTTTAAAATATGAACTTTCAAATTTTTCAAAATCTGGATATGAATGCAGACATAATATGTCTTATTGGAATCATTCTGAAGTTATATGATTTTGACTTGGAAGTCATAGTTTTGTGAATAATACTCGTTATGCTTATAAAGATGATTTTTTATGATACTATAAATCAGAACTTGAATACGAGGAAGTTTTAAATGAAAGAGATTTTTTTTTAGAAAAAATTATGTTTTGATTCAGAACGTCATGATTAGAAAAAAAACTTTATAATCAACTAAATCAAGAAAAAATAAATAATTTTATAAAATTATGATATATAAATATTGAAAATGATACAATAACAATACATGATAATGTTATTCATCTTATGGATAAAATAATATCTGAAATTATTTAAAAAAAAGATACGATAGTATCTTTTATATTTGCAAAATAAAAATAAAGATTAAAATATAATTGTAAAATTTAATATTCTTTATATTTTAATTTCCTCACTATGTTTACACAAAAAAAACATTCCAAACATAAAAAATATCTTACATATA
>DKNE01000010.1 GCA_002470645.1 Patescibacteria group bacterium UBA7396 | reverse complement strand
TTGTTAATTTCGTTACACTTCCACTTGCAAAATTTGATGTCGGGAGAACTGGTCATACAACTACTGTATTTACTGTCAAACTATAACTATCTGTATCGGCTGTAAATCATAGTGCTGCTGCTTGATTTGCTGTTATGGTAGCATTTCATACTCATACTATCGTTACTAATCATGTACTTGCATTTACAGTCGCTACCGCAGTATTACTTGAACTATACGTCACTGCTCATGGTGAATTTGTTGTAAATGTATTGGTAAACGCTCCATCTGTTGTTAATTTCGTTACACTTCCACTTGCAAAATTTGATGTCGGGAGAACTGCTTGAACTACTTCTTGCAAAGACTTTATTGCTCAGTCTAATAATGTAATCACATTATCAACTTCTGTTTGTGTTGAATTCAGATTTGATAAAGTCGTTTGAGCAACAATAATTGCTTGTTGTAAATTTACTAGTGACTCCGGAGTATACTTTCATGTTCAAGTATTAAATATATTTTGAGCTTCTTGTAATTTTGCACTAAGAACTGAGAAATTAGCTTTTTCTTGTAATTTTTTCATAGCAGTATCTAAATCTAAAGATGCTTTATCAATATCTGATTGATTTGAAGTAGTATTATCTCTCACTGCTATTGCTGTGTTTAAAACAGTAAGAAAATGAGCCCAACTATTTGGAGTATAATCTGTCTGTTTTTTTGACTGGGCCTGTGAAATAATAGTATTTAATGTTGTTTTATCAACAGTATCAACTTCTTGTACTAATATTTTTGAAATAATAATAGAACCCGATTTTACCTCTATAGTAACATTAATAAAACCTCCTCCTACCTTTGAAAGATTGATTTGATAATTATCTATTGTTCCTTTTGCCGGTTCTGTAAAACTTCTTGGTTTAATAACAAAACTTTCTCAAACAAGTTGAAACTCTCAAGAATTAGAAAATGCAGACCCGTTTTTTAAAATACTATTTATAGATGCTATTTTATGATTAATAGTCATATCTCATTGTTCATTTAAAAATGACACTCATTCAGGAACTTGGGTCTTGTCTATCTCTAAAATTCTTTGGCTTTTTTGGTCAACCACATGAATGGTATTTGAGCTTCTAAAAGATTTATTTTGAGAAACAACATCTTGAACTAGACGAGAAACTTGAGAAGGTTTATGAGAAAATTGAGAATATTTTGCTGGTTTTTCTTGAGATACTCTATGAGTTGCTGGTTTTGATGAATTTTTTCATCAAAATGGTATAGTATATTGTATTCATACATATGTATTATCTTCCACTCAATTTCTTCCATGACTATGACGCACTATCACTCATACATTTGAACCATTATCTAAGTTCTTAGAAAGTCATAATTCAACATCTGTTGATGTAATTCATGTTTTAAAATTTACGTCTGCCTTTACTCAAGATCAAAAATCATGAGAATATCAAACAACAGCTCAAAGTTGTGTATGAGTTTTTCTTTGAGAATATTTCATATCATGTTCAAGAGATTCATAGTTCAATCATAAAGAAAGTTTTCAATTTTTTGAAACATCAAAATTTAATTTTGCTTGAACTCATTTTTTCTCTCCTCAGGCAATATTTCTAAAATTATCATATATAGCAAATAAAGTTTCATTATTCACTACATATTCTTTATTAGCAAGTTGATAACTTTGTGCTTTAGTAATATATCATGATACTTCTAAAGATTTTACTATCTCATCTGTAAAATAAATTTTTAATGTAGATCATAAACTATTTTGTCTTACCATTTGTTCAACTTCTCAACTAGAGAATTGAAATTTATTTTTTACTCATAGGTGTTCCGCTGAAAACATCAAAACTCAATTTTCAAAACCAAATCATAATGTCGTTAATAATCTTTGTAACTTTGGGCCAACTTCAGCATTTAAAGCGATTGCTGTATTTGAAGTAACTTCTGACGCAAATCATAAATCTAAAGCACCTCAATGTTGTCAGTATTTTCATACATTGGCTGAAAAAATAGCCCCTGAAGATGTTTGCCCTTGAATTCAAACTCATTGTGGACCTGGTTTAAAATTAAAATTTGTTCCAGCTTCTTGTTGTTTTTTTTGAGAATAATTTGTATTTGTATCAGCTCAAATTGTATATAATAATTTACTTCCATTATAAACATTTACATTCCCATTTCCTAATTTTTCTAGAACAAATCTTCAAGAAAAGGTCGCAATACTCATTTGACTTCAAGTAGGTTGTTGTTGTACAACTGTTATTTTTTCTAAAATTTCATCAGGTAAATCTAATGTTTCTTGAGCATAAACTGATCACGCAGATAAAGCTGTTGCTACTGCTGCCGCAGTGAACGCTCTTTGTGCAACAATATCTTTAAAAATTGCTACATTTCATAATCTAACATACCCTTCTTTTCTTTCTGAATTATTCATTCACATACAAAGTAAAATTAAAAAAATAAATTTTTTATATTATTTTATAACTATTTTTCAAGAATGTCAAGTATTTTATATACTTTTTATCAAAGTAATAAAATCTTCTATTCAAAGCTCTTCTGCACGAGTATTTTGATTATAATCTAACTTATCTAACATGAGAGTAATATAATCTTTATCATATCAAAATTGTGCTAAATTATTTATCATTTTTTTTCTAGGATTAGAAAATGCTGCCTTTATAAAGGCTAAAAAAAGTTCATCATTTACTTCATTATATTTCTCGTGCTTTTCAAAAAAAAGTACTGATGAATCTACTTTGGGAGAAGGAGAAAAATATTTTGCTGGAACAAAAATTTTCTCTGTAACTGTACACTTTTTTTGAACAAAAAGTGATAATACTGATGATTTTTTTGAAACTATTCTTTCTCATACTTCTTTTTGCATTAAAATAATCATATGTAATGGTTTATATGGAACTTCATAAAGAAAGTGATATAAAATTGGAGATGTTATATAATAAGGTATATTTGCTATTACTTTATAATCTATATATTCGGGAGTATATTTTAAAATATCTTGGTTTATTATTTCAAATTCTATTCATTTTATGTTAATCTCTCCTAATTGTATTCTATCATTTAAAATATCTATCATAGTTGTGTCTAATTCAACCAATGTTAAAGTTTGAGGTTTATTGAATAATATTTTTGTAGTAAGTGCTCAAAAACCAGGTCATACTTCAATAATATTAGCATCTTGAATAGACGTAATTTCAACTATTTGGTTTAAAACAGATTCATTCATCAAAAAATTCTGACCTAATGATTTTTTAGCTTTAATATTGTATCTTTGTATTATTTCTTGCATAAGTTTTTCTTTATTTTTAATATGTTGTAGCTTATATATTTTTATAAAAAAGTAAATTTTTATTTTTTATATCTTTCTATAACAAATATCTATATATTATAGTAACTATTAATTATAGAACCACCATAATTTTACAACAACTAAATCTTTATATATTAAGATGATGGCAAAAAACTCCTATCTAAAATAAAATGAAATTAAAAAAAATCATTCTTAAGAATGATTTTTTTTAATTTCATTTTGCACTTTTAGTTTTTGATGGCCATTTTTTCCATATTCTTTCTAAATATCAAACATTTACCATGATAATTTCTAATAATTTATCATACTTATTTCTTTCATTTTGCATATAAAGCTTATCTTCATCTTTTTTGATTTGATGTTTATTTAGTTTTAAAACATCATACGCTACTTGTTTATTTACTTCCAATTTGGTTTGAATAAGATTTTTACAAGATGTATCAGATAAAAAAAATCTTGTTGATTCATCTGAAGGCATTTTTCATCAAAAACAATTGAGTGTTTTTTGTAAAACTCATTGTGTTGAGGTAGCTCAACAAACTCACGCATATTTCATTCAAAAATCTCCATATATATCAAATTTACTTTCTATTAAATCAATAGCATTAGTAAAAGGTTCTTTTGAATTTTTCCCAAAATAATAACTTTTATTATCTTCTAAATTTTGAAAATACTCATCGACTTCTTTATCAATTTTTTTAAATTCTTTATCAAGAATAATCTGAGCCATCACTTCAAAATGATTATTACTTGCTAAACACACAAAATCTTCTATTGTTCTTGTTGATCAATCTTTATTTGCGTCAAGACATTGTTCAAATTCTGATTTATATTGACAAAGATCTGAAACAACAAAAGAGTTACTTTCATCAGCATAGACATATAATCAAAATATTCCATGTAAAATAATTATGGTACAAATTCTTTTAAAAATTATATTCATAAATTATTTTTTAGAAAATATTCAAACTAAAAAAGCTATTGTTCTTCCAAATACTGAAAGAGCTTTTTTTGAAGATTGATTGACTACAGGAGAAACTCTATCTGTAATATCACGAGAAATTTCTCTTCATTTTTTTGTTTGCGATAATCAGAAAATTGAAGCTATTGCTGAACCAATAATTACTGTTGTAACTATTTTATCAACTTTTTTTGCTCAATAATTAATTTTTTTATTTTTTGAAAACATATAGATAAGTAAAAGAATAAGTTTTTTTATCATTCCATTTTATTAATTTTTATAGCTTTTGAATCAAATTTTAACTTTGGAATAGTAATCACTAAAAGATTATTTTGCATATAAGCTTTAATTTTATTTAACGCAAGATTTTCAGGAAGTATCACATTTCTCACAAACTTTCCCCAAAAACATTCACTATTTCTTAAAGTAACTCATTCAAAAGAGTATTCTTGGGTTTTTTCTCTCGTTCCTTTTAAAGTAAGAATTGTTTTATTAATAGAAAGATCTATTTGATCTTGTTCTACTCATGCTATTGGAGCAACAATAAAAATTTCATTTTCTGTTTCTAATACATCCAGCGCAACTTGTCAAACTTCTTCATCAATAATCTCCTCTTTTGACTCTAAAACTTCCACTTCTAAATCAGGTGCAGTATTTTGTTCTGATGAAACTCAAAATAATTTAAACATAATTTTTATGTTAATCAAATAAATTTTGTTTCTTTTATTATAGAAATTTTTGTAAAAAAACAAATAAAATGATACAATTCTAAAAAATATAGATTAATCAAGTTAAAAAATGAAAATAAATGATATAAAAACTATCGTTGAGTCAAAAATGAAACATATAAATATAGAAGTCTTAAAATGATTTTTTACAAAAAAATCAAGTATTTCTATTTCTCAAAAACAAAAAATAGAACTTTTTGATTCTTTATATAATCTTATTAATTCTTGAATTCCTATAACAAATTCTCTCTCAATACTTTTATTTCAAACAAAAAATAAAAATATAAAATATATTATTGAATCTCTCTTGAAAGATATATCTAAGGGAAAAAAATTAGAAGAAAGTTTTAAAAATTTTCCAAGAATTTTCAATAATTTTGATATTTATATGATTAAAATGTGAGAAGTAACAGGAAAAGTTGCATGATCTTTAGAAAATATCAAAGATAGAGAAGAAAAAAATTCAGAATTAAAAACAAAAATTATTTGAGCACTTATATATCCTGCAATTATTGTAAGTCTCTCAATTGCTATGATTATTGGTTTTATGCTCTTTGTAATACCAAGAGTGCAAAAAATGTATTCCGATGCGAAAGTAAATCTTCCTGAATTAACACAAAATGTCATCAATGCATCTGTATTTTTACAAGAAAATTATATATTGATTATTATAGCTCTGATTGCCATTATTTCTTGAATAATTACATTTAAAACACATCCTCATACAAAAATATATTTTGACTATTTTATACTTAAAATACCTATATTTTGACCTCTTATAAGAAAAAAAATCCTTGCTATTTTTTCTAATACTCTTTGAACTCTCCTTCAAAATGGTATCATGATTAATGAAGCATTAGATATAACAAAAAAAAGTCTCGATAACAAATATTACGAAAAAAGAATTGAAAAAATTTCTGAAGAATTAAGTGAAGGAATATCATTGAGTGAAAGTATGTGAATTAAGAAATTAAAAGATTCTATTGAAGATGCATATTTTCCTTTAGAATTAGCTTCAATAGTAAAAATCTGAGAACAAACATGAAAATTACCAAGTCTTTTACTCAAAATATCTCAAAAGTTTAATAAAGAAATTGATATTATCGTGAAATGACTTTCAACTGCTATTGAACCAATAGTTATTATTGCAGTTTGAATCATAGTTGGAACTATGGTTATGGCTATTTTATTACCTTTCTTTAATATGGTAAATGTTGTTTAGAAAAATAAGAAACAAATTTGTTTCTTATTTTTTTATTATTTTCTTCATATCATCTTTGAGTTCTCAAAAAAATATTTTATTTTCTCAATACAATTCAACTTCTAACTTATAAGAATGGAGCGCTTGTCTTTTTAATCAATATTTTTTTTCTGCTTCTGAATTTATTTTTTTATCTCCATAAACTTTATCTCAAATAATTGGGTATCAAATACTAGATAAATGAACTCTTATTTGATGAGTTCTCCCTGTTTCTATTTTTATCTCAACTAAAGTATATTTTTCATCAATATAATCAAGTACTTTTACGTGAGAGATAGCTAATTTTCAATTAATAGGATTTTTAGTTGTCATCTTGATTTTATCAATAGGGTGTCTTCCAATAAAACTTTCTATTTTAAATTCTTTTTCCTCAATAATTCATCAAACAATAGCTAAATAATATTTTCATATTTTCTCTCTTTTTTTCATTATTTCTTGAAGATACAACATCATTTTATCATTTTTTGCTATCATAATAAGTCAAGAAGTATCTTTATCAAGTCTATGTACAATTCATGGTCTTTCTACTCAACCAATTCATGCAAGATCTTTAATATGATATAACAATCCATTTACAAGTGTACCACTTTTCCCATCAATTCCTGGAGTTGGATGAGTATTTAATCAAGCATCTTTATTAATGATAGCAATATTTTCATCTTGATAGACAAAATCAAGTGGAATATTTTCAGCAGAAAGTTGTAATTTTTCTATATTGATATGAATGCTAATTTCATCTTTTTGTTGAATCTTTAAGTTTTTGGCAATTTTTTTCCCATTTACACTGACATCTCCTGCATCAATCATTTTTTGAATATAACTACGAGAAAAATCAGGCAAAAGAGTAGATAAATACATATCTACTCTTTCTTTTTTCTTTATGTATGCACAAATATGAATATTCATAATTATAATCCTAAACTTTTTTTAATATCATCAATTTTTTGTTCATCTTGTCAAGCAATCGCTTTTTTAGCTTGTTCATTTACATAGATTTCCCCAAGAGTAATCCATTCTTCTTGTTGTTTTTTAAGTAATTTTTTGATATCTTCTGGATGTTCTCCGGCAAGCTCTCTAAATTTTGTTCTTTCTTCAACAAATACTTTTGTCAATTCATCAAATTGAAATTGTGACAAAGTAGGAACTGCATCTATTACTCTTTTTTTCTCTGAAACATTGAGTGATAATGAATTTTTTAATAAATCAAGAAATTCACTTTCATCTACTTCTACTATTGGAAGGTGTAACTTAATCAAATCAAGTACAATTTCATCTACTTGCTTTGCATTTAAAGCTTGATTTTCAGACATACGGTTTTGATTATTTTTAAAATATGACTCAATTATAATTAAATTTTTTATTTTTCAATATTTTTTCAAAAACAAAAGAAAAAATATTGATTTTTCTCTAGCAATACTATAATCATATCATTATAATATTGGTTATACCTATGTCTCTATTTAAAAGTTCTGGAATTATTCTAAAAATATCTTCATTAAAAGAAAATGAGTTTTTGTTTGATGTTTTCACATATGAATATGGTAAATTAAAAATGAAAACAAAAAAATCAAAGAAAGAAAAAAATCTTGATGTTTGATATATCATTAACTTTGAGGTAAACGTGAAAAAAGAAAATACGATTCACGAAATAAGAAATATAAAAATAAAAAGTGAGTTTGATTACAATAATAAAAATTATGATACTATATATGAATATCTTTTTTTATTAAAAAATATTTCTGATAGATGTCCCTATCATATGCCGATTTATGAAATTTATAATATAGTTTATTCTTTGTACCAACTCGAATACATCTCTGAAGAAAAAATCATTTTTTCACATCTCAAAATACTGAGCATTTTATGAATTTTAAATGAAAATAGTAATAATTCTGTGGTAAAAAAAATACTTTCTTTTATTTGAAAAGAAAGTATTAAAAATATTTTAAAATTAAAATGATTGGATGAAGGTTTAAAAAATGAACTCAAGACACTATTATTGAAATAATTTGCAATCTTTTTGTGTGTATTCTTTAAAAAAAGCTTTTTCATCTCCATAAGGAAGAAAATTTTTATGGTGTTCTGGAGGAATAAAATTTGGGTCTTTTTCACTTTGAATACCGCACCAATATACTTCTGTTTGAGCAACAATTTCTTTTACATATGCAATAAGTCAATTCCCATAACTACAATAAGCACAATTAAATTTTTGCAAAGGAGTAAGGTATGAGAGCTTATGTCTATCAAATTTTATATATTTAGTTCTATCAATTAACTCTAACCCATAAAGTGGGAAGCAAATTCTATGATATAATTCAACAAATATATCTAAAATAACAAACGAAAAAAATACCACATATATAAATGGCGCTGAGATAATATGCCTGACAAATCTTTCTTTATGTTTTAAATGTTCCATAAATATAAAATTATAAGTCTAAAATATAATTTCTTTATATATAAAAATTTTAAAAAATCAAGTACTTAATATCAAACTTTCTTTGCCTACAAGAAAAAATATGTTATAATGTAGTAAATACAATATATTACCGTTACAAATATGAATCTTTTTTGAATATTTTGAGTTATCATTGGAGTATTAATACTTATAAGTTATATTTATATCTTAAGAAAAAGAGAAAACCTAAAAAGAACTTTAAGGTTATCTTTTTTGCGTGTAACTATGCCAAAGAAAAATTCTGATTTGGATGAAAAGCAAGAAACTCAAAGAGATTTTAAAGAAACTATTTCTATCATGGAACAACTGCTTGCCAGTCTAAAAAGTATTCAATCAAGTAAAATAAAAACAAAAATATTCTGACAAGATCATTTTTCTTTAGAATATATAGCTCATGGATGAGAAATATTTTTTTATATCGTTTGCCCTTATGAATATAAAGACCTATTTGAAAAACAAATTAATGGTTTTTATCCAGATGCTATTATAGAAGAAACTCCTGAAGTAAACATATTTTCTAAAAGAAAATATTATAATGGAACATACCTAGATTTGGTAAAAGATTTTTACTATCCGATTAAAACATATCAAAAACTTGAATCAGATCCTATTAATACTATTACCAATGCTTTTTCTAAATTTGAGGAAGATGAATCTTGAGTAATTCAAATACTTCTCAAACCAGTAAGTGATGATTGGCAAAATGAATGTTCAGAAATTTCCAGCAAAATAATGGAGTGAAAAAAAGCACGTTTTTCTCTCAATCCTATGAAGGTAATTATCGCTTTATTTGAAATATTTGTCGTAAATTCTGATGAGCAAAAGGATACTTCACCTCAAAATAAAACAAGTGCCCTTACCCAAGAAAGAGCAAAAACAGTTGATGAAAAAGCAGAAAAAACAGGATATGAAACTATTATAAGAATTATTACTACCTGAAATAATAAATCAACCACTCACTCAAATCTTGTAAATATTATTTCTAGTTTTAGACAATTTAATTATCCAGATTTTAATGGATTTGTTTCGACTATCAGACACAATGAAGATGCTCTTATGAAAAATTATATTTTTCGTTATTTTAAAAAACCTTTTTATTTGAGACAAGATCTAATGAATACAGAAGAAATAGCTTCTATATTTCATTTTCCACATGTAAAATATAATAAAACTCCAGAAATAAAATGGCAAAATTTTAAAATAATAAAAGCGCCAAGTAGCATCCCAAAAGAATGACTTATTTTATGAGATAATATTTATAGATGAGTAAAAAAAGAAATAAAAATTAAAGATGAAGATAGATTTAGACATTTTTATGTTATTGGGCAAACAGGTACGTGAAAATCTTCTATTTTACAAGTTATGGCAAGACAAGACTTGCAAAATGGGAAATGAATTGCTGTTATTGATCCACATGGAGATTTAGCAAAAGATTTAATTCCTTTTATTCCAAGAGAAAGAGCTGATGATGTCATAATTTTTAATCCAGCTGATTATGAAAGACCTATGTGACTCAATTTACTCGAAGCACATACCCCTGATGAAAGAGATCTCGTAGCTCAAGATGCTCTGAATATCATGATAAAACTTTTCTGAAATGAAATATTTGGTCCTCGTATTCAAGATTATTTTAGAAACTGAGTTTTAGCACTTATGGAATATCCAGAATGAGGTGCTTTAACCGACATCGTAAGGCTTTTCACCGATGAAGATTTTCAAAAAGAAAGAATACGTCACGTAAAAAATCCAATAGTAAAAGCTTGGTGGGAAAAAACATACGCTTCAATGTGAGACAGAGAAAAACAAGAAATGATTCCCTATTTTGCGGCAAAGTTTGGTGGATTTATTACCAATACCATGATGAGAAATATTATCGGACAAACAAAATCAAGTTTTGATATTTCTGAAGTAATGAATACTTCAAAAATACTGATGGTAAATCTTTCAAAATGAATTTTATGAGATATCAATTCTGAACTTTTATGACTCATTCTCGTTTCAAAAATACAAATGGCTGCGATGAGAAGACAAAATCTAAGTAAAGAAGAAAGAAAAGATTTCTTCATGTACATAGATGAATTTCAAAACTATATTACGCCAAGTATTGAATCTATTCTTTCAGAAGCGAGAAAATATCGTCTTTGACTGATACTAGCTCACCAATATTTATGACAATTAGAGAAATCTGATGCACTTACGAAATCAAATCTGAATCTCAAATGAGCTATTTTCTGAAATGTGGGAACGATAATGAGTTATAAAATAGGACCTGAAGATGGAGAATTTATGGAAAAATATTATGCCCCAGTTTTTTCAAATCAAGATCTGGTAAATATGGATAAATTTAAGGCCGTTATGAAACTTTCTGTTGATAATCAGCCAACAACGCCATTTTCTATCATTCCAAAAAATCCTTATTTAGAAAAATGAGACGAAAATATTGCCAAAGCTTTTTATGAACTTTCTCGCCTCAAATACGGAAGAGACAGAATGTTTATCCAAAAAGAAATTGAATATAGAATCTGAGTTATGTAATACTTTATAATTTTATCATATATTTATGTCAGACATAAAACAACTTTTAGAAGAAAATACGCAACTAAAAAAAGAAATCGAAATATTACAATCCAAAATGGCAAGAGTAAGAATTTGGATGGAAAAAGAAGTAAAAGCTCAAGCTCATAAAATAGCAAAGTCAAAAACTTCAAAACTTACCTCTTCTGTAAAGGAAGATTTTTTATCAGAAAATTTTGAAGAAGTAATTGTAAGTAGAATCAATGATTACTTTGGTGATTTATTACTTTTAAATGCCCCAAAATGAACAATTGAATGAATCACTTCAGCAGAAATTAATTATTATAATATGATGAAAAATCCAACTATTGATGGATTTGCTGTTATAAGTGCTTATCATAAAGTTTTAGATTTGTTTATAGAAAGTTTCATAACAAATAACTTTAGAAAATTTGCAAAGAAAAAATGACAAACTATTCTGAGAGTAAATGATCCTTTAGAAAAATCTTTAAACCTAATTGTAAACTCAAAATATATTATGAGTGTTGGAAGACTCTATGGGCTCTTAAGAATGCTTAAGGAAGAACAAAAACTATATGATTATGGAAAATGTTTTAAGGAATATTTAGATAAATATTCTGAACTGAAAAGTATTTTACTCGATGATGAATTTTATGAACAATTTACACGTTTAAATAAATCAGAAGTACTTTCAAGTAAAAGACATTCTGGAACTATTTCCAAAAAAGATACCACAGAAGCAAGGAAAATTTTAATCTGAGATTTTAGAGATAAAAAATCAATGATTTTCAGAATTCTTGAAGGACAAAGTGTAATGTATTAACATTACACTTTATTTTGTAATTGAGCTACTCTTTGTCTCATTTGATTCCTTTTATCTTCTATCAAACGAGCGATATCTGGATTTTTTTCTCACCAGTATGAAGTATCTTTATATTCTTTTCATAACATGCTATGCTCTATAGTTTCAATCGTTTGAATAATATTTTCTCTACGTTCTTTTTCTTGTTTATGTGCTTCTTTTTGAAAATACACATAATTTTGAAAATACATATGATACAATAATTCTATCTCTTCTTGCAATTCTCAAAAAGTTCTTATCAGTGATGTTTTATTTGAAACAAATGTATTATAAACAAACTCATCCTCCCAAGCATGATTTTCTCATAATACTCTCTTCAACTTTACCATAAGTTTTATCTGTTCTTTCCTATTTCAAGAAATTTGAAATTGTTCTAATATATATAATAAAATTCTGGCATATCTTTGTACCAATCATTCTAAAGATACCACACTATCCATCTGTAATAACCTTTGAAATTTATCTGTATAAAAAGAAAATTTTTTTTCCAACTCTGAAGTAAGTCAATTATTTGGACTTTCTGAATTTTTTGGATCGTTTGCTACCACATTTTTACATATTAATCATTCAACTCGTGTTTTCACTGCTTCCATATTTTGATCAAAAATATCTGGGTCAACTACAAAACCATCAAATATGCTTGTTGGTTTCACTTTTGGCTCTTCTTGCCTTCATATATTTTGAACTCTTTGTTCAAAATCGGCATCAGGAATAATGAATTGAGAAAAATCATCTCCTGTTTTATATGCGGTCATAACTATAATAATAAAATATATACCTCGTGATTATAACATAAATTTTAAAAAAATCAATTTTTACTCATCTAAGCATCTATTACACTTTTGTTCTTGAATAAAAGAATCGAATAATTCATAAAAAAAATCTCTCACCTCTCTTTTTTCTCTCATAAATCCATCTTTTGTATCTTCTAGTTTATAAAGTACATCTAAATATGGTTCTTTTTTTAAAATTTTATTATAATCTTCTTTTGTATATAAAAGTCCTCCGATAAAAACTGACGATATTTTTGAAAAATCTATTTTTTTTATCACTTCAGCTAAAAACTGACGATAAATTTCTTTATAATTTTCTATCTCTAACAATGGTAAAAAACGAATACCTACTTGCCATCATGCATCTATTAATGTATTTATAGCCTTCAATCTCATCTCAAGTAGTGGAGTTTTTAGCTCATATTTTTCTATTACTTCACTCGGATTGAGAGAAAATGCAATTTCAATATTTTTTGAAGGATCTAACTTTAAAATATTTCCAATATTAATACTTTTAGTTCTTATTTCTGCTTTTACATTTTTTAAACTATCAAAAAATGGGAAAAAAACAGAAGTAAATTGAGTAAAATTATCTGTTGCTAAATTATCTGAGTAGTCAGAAGTATAAAACCGAATGTTTTCTTTTGAATTTATCCTTACTTCTTTGATTTTTTCTAAAATCTGTAATTGCATTTCATCGTAATTTACAAAAAAAACTTGCATTTCATTTTTAAATGCACCTTTTAAATAACAGTATTTACAATCATATACACAGTTAAGCGAATTTTTTAAAAAATATGATTTCCCTGGATGCCCATATCAATTTGGAGCGTCCAATACAGCATTATTAACTCATGCAATCACAATCGATTTCTCTATAGTTCCTCCTAAGTTTTTATCAAAAATATTTTTATAATTATCTATTTCTAACACTTCACTTCATGGAAATTTAGAAATAATATGTTGTGCTATAACATTCCCATGTAATTTTTTTTCTATGTAAATAATCATTTTTTCGTATATTAAATATAGTAATTTCTCTTTGTATTTTATTTTTTTTGATTATAATAAAAAAAATATTTTTTAAAAAAGATTTATGATTTTTGAAATAGACCAAAAAATTTTAGAGAATTTTACAAGTAATGATATAAAAGTTTTTTTTTATAATTCTGGATGTGAATGAACAAAAATAAATCTCACTACTGAATTTGATAAAACAAACTTAGAAAATATTTCCATTCATGGAAGAAATATTTATTTTGAAATATCTGATAAACAAAAATTAGATTGAGCGAAAATACTGAAAAAAATAGATACAGGAAACTGACATTCAAACAATCATAAATATCTATTTATTTCTCCAAAAGTTGAGTCAAGATGTTGATGTGCTACGAGTTTTTCTTTTGAAAAAAAATTGATTGATAAAAATAAACTCAAAACATTACAATGATTATTTAAAAAATAAGAAAGGTTTTTCCTTTCTTATTTTTTTATTGCCTAGAGAGTATTTGTTGTAATTTTATTTTTGCTATAATTTGCTCTCTAAAAACATCCATAATAATTTCTGGGTCTTTTGGTTTTCTAGGATCAAGTTCTTTATGCGCTACCAATGCCCATCCTTTCTCCCATCAAGTCAAATCCATATTTCTTACTTGAGTTTTTTGTGTTAAATCCAGATTGTATTCTTTTCACAAATATATAACAAGTTTTTGTAAAGATTCTAACATTTCATCACTATAATATCAATCACTCATAAGTGAAATACCAATACTTCCATAATTATGAGTTGCTACGTGAGAACCTAAAACATATTTTCCTCAAGACTTACCTTCATAAATATTTCCTTCTCCGTCAATAAGATAATGATATCAAACATCTGCCCATCTTAAAGTAAGAGCATGATATTTTTGAACTGCTCTCATATAAGCCATTCACTCTTCTTTTGTTGCTTTGTATGCAGAAGCAGTATGATGAATAATAATTCTATCAACCGGATAATATCTGAGTGGGTCTCTTCCATCATCAAAAGTTTTTACAATTCTATCTTTTGCATCTTGCGTATTAAAATATGCTAAATAATTATCTCTGAGTTGATTTGGTGCTGCTGGTCAACCTGCATAACAACTTCCTTTTTCACATCATTTCATGTAAACTTCTTTTTTAGAAAATGATTCATCTGCTCACCATTCTTCACGAGAAATAATTTCCCCTCCCATTAAAAGTCTTTCTCAAACTGATTTTTCAAATATTTTATATGGATGATTTTGAATAGCTACAAAAATACGAGCTTTTTCTGATTTTGAAAAAATATAATTTTTAAAAAATTGTGATAATGTATCTTCATGATCTCTATAATTGTTTGTATATTTATCAAAAATTTGTGACTTTATTTCTTCATCATTTTTTACGTTATCTAAGTCAGTTTTCAGTCTTCTGAGATATTCGAGTTGTTGTTCTTTTGAAAGAGGTAGCAATGTTTTTGTAGAAAGATCATAGAATGCAAACATACCATTTTTTACACCATCTCTTTTCAAAATAATCTTTGTGTTTATCGTTCAAAAATCACAATAAAAACTCGACAATTCTGCTTGTGTATTTTTTATACTTTGTACAAAAAAAATGTTTTCATTTTCACAATTTTGATAGTTAAAATATGAATAAATAGAAATTGGAAAAATAATAAAAAATAAAGAAAATATATATTTCATTTTCGCGTTTTTTAAGAAAAATAATTTTTTTTATCATAATAAAATATGATAAGATTACAAATGTTTTTTATCTACAAAAAAAGATTATTTTAAAAAATAATCTTTAAAAAATTATGATAATCCAACTAAATCAATGATATTCTCATATTTTTTTATAATCATATTTTGAGCTATTTTAGTTCCTTCTTTGAGTTTTTTTTCGATGAGTCAATAATCATTTTGATACGCAAAATATTTTGCTCTTTCCTCTCTAAAATATTCTAAAATGATTTCAAGAAGTTCGAGTTTTGCATGTCCATATCCATAATTTCCAGCTAAATATTTTCCTCTTATTTCATTTTGTTTTTCTTCAGAAGCAAATAATTTGATAAAAGCAAATACGTTACATGTATCAGGATTTTTTGGCTCTTCCAGAGGTGTATCATCGGTTACAATTGACATAATTTTTTTCTTGAGTTCTTTTTCTGGAGCAAAAATTGGTATAAAATTATCATAACTTTTACTCATTTTTCTTCCATCAGTTCCTGGAATAATTCATAAATCTTCGCTGATTAAATCTGAAGGAAGTTTAAAAAATTCTCTATTATATGTTTGATTAAAGTTTTCTGCAATATCACGAGCAAACTCGATATGTTGTTTTTGATCTTTTCCAACTGGTACCAAATCAGCATCAAAATTAATAATATCTGCAGCCATTAAAATTGGATAATTAAAAACAGCCATATTAATATCAGAGTTTTTTGCTTGGCTATCTTTGAAAGAATGGGCTCTTAACATCAAACTATATGGAGTAACACTAGTTAAAATCCACATAATATCCATATGACGGGCTAATTTCGATTGTTCAAATACAATAATATCTGAATCATCCGGTAAAAGCGCAAAATATTCCATCAAAACATTTTTTTTATTTTGCTCTAAAGTTTCTTTATCGTGTACAGAAGTCAATGAATGTAAATCAGCCAACATTAAAAAAGTAGTATTCCCCTTTGAAATATTAATAATTGGCTTTACAGCTCAAAAATAATTCCCAACATGCATTCCATTTCCAGTTGGTTTTACTCCTGTTAATATAGTTTTTCCTTTTATTTGTGTCATAATTTTTAAATTAATGTAAGTAATGATTTTTATTTTGCGACTATTACATCATCAACGATATATTTCTTTTTTCTATTTTCTAATACTTGTTCTCTTTGTTCTTGTAAATGTTTCAAGAGTTTATATGGATGTGGCATAAAACGAAATATTCTTTCCTCTTTTGTTTGAAGTTCTATAGTAATTCTTCCATATGAAAGGACATTTGAGATAAATCATCTTGAATAAGCATCTAATTTAATAATTTTAAAAGCATCTATTATTTCAATATCATTTCTCATAATAAGCGAAGCATTAATCACAAAAATTTGGTCTCAAGAAATAATAAATAAATAATTATAAAATTCTATAAGTGCTAAAATAAGTTTTAAAAAAGAATAATTTACCAAAACTAGTACGAGCGGTAGTATTACATATAAAACCAATTCATCACCAAGAGCTTCTTTATAAAATACTCCTATAAATGATAAAACAACCGCAAAAAGAAGAATAAATATAAATTTTATCAGATATAAAAAAAGTAATCCCCAATGTTTTCTTACTATAATATTTCCATCCTGTTCTCTATACATAAGCAAACTTTAAAACAATAAAAATAGATACAAAAAATAATAATAAAAACAATGTAAGTATAATTTTCTTTAACGATTTATAGATTCCTTCTAATCATTGTACTTTTGTATAGTTCACATGGCCTTCATTTAAATTTTTCAATCTTTTTACTATAAAAATATAGATAAAACCCAAAAAAAGAAAATAAAGAAAAATTCAAACTACCAGAGTGATTGTATTCATATATTTATAAATTATTAAATGGTAATTTTATTATATTATTAATCATAAATAAGCAAATTTTTAGAATTTTTCTAAATAAATATCTTCTCAAGATTGTTGATCAAAACTATCAAGCATATGTTTTAAAATATAATCTATACTTGCCCCCTCAAAAGTGTTTACTTTTTTCTTTATCGTTCTATATATCTCTTTAAAATTTTCACTTCCATGATTTACTTCTACTTTTGCCTCTAAAAGAGCACTAATAATATCAGCATATTTCACTATTTTTCAATCATTTCCATCAAATGGATGAAGCATATATGGAAATACTTCATTTTTATAACTTTCCGGAATATAGTGAAATAAATAATCATTCATCATATCTATTTCTACTTTTTCCAAAAGCTCAATAAACCCTGGAACTGCTTTTTTCGTAGGAGTAATAATATCTCCTGTAATAGCTTCCGGTATATCATGATACATAGCCCTTAAAAGCATCTCTCACATATTATAATTTTTTCCATTATTATTTTCAATCATCACTAAAATATAAGTAAGAAATGTTATTAATACCAAATGTGACATCACAGAAATAGGAAAAATACGGCTTTGTTGATTCCATCTCATACAATGAGACAATCTTCTTATGTGAGAAAGATATTTAAGATAATTATCATTTTTGAGTAATTCTTTCATACTTTCCAATTTTTGAGCACTTTCTTGAAGTGATTTTTGAATTTCTCTTAATGGTATCTCATACATATCACTAAATATTTTTGCATTTACTTCAGACTCTTTCCATCCAGCAATTCTTTTTGCACTTTCTATTATAAGCAATTCTCTATCAAAAGATGTATTTGACATAATCCCTTTCATATCTTCTTTGATATATTCAGGAGCATCAAGTGATAAAATATAATTAAGTGCTTTATTTTCTAGTTGAGAAAAAATTTCTGGATTATTTTTTAAAATATAGGTTTTTGTTCCTGAATTAATATCTGACAATACTAAGCTTTTTAAAGAACTAAACATAATCCTCTTCATTAAAAATTCCCTATTTATTTTGTGCCCATTTTGTTCTTCAAGATATGCTAAAAATTGAGCAATATGCATAGTATATCATACATTATCGAGTAAACTCATATCTTCAATACGTGGATAATTATTCCATCTTTTCATAGACAATCCTCTCGTAAGCATATTTTTCACTATCATTCCAATCATAAAAATATTGATAAAAAATAAAATCTTGAAAAAACTCAGCTTTTTCATATACTTGCATTATATGTAATATGTAAAAAATGAAAAATGAAAATTTGAATTGATATCAGAAATACTTCAAGAAATAAAAAAAATTTTACAAAAGATTTTGTAGAATATTTATTTATCAATAAAAAAGAATATTTATTAAATATTTATGCAGATAAATTATTTGAAGTAGAAGGAAAAATAGTAAATGAAAAATTCTCAACTTTTTGGTGAGAACAAACTCTATTTTTACAACAATTAAAAAAAGATAAAAATGATGTCGTTATCACTTTTGATGAAACTTTTCCTATTTTTTATAGTTGAGATGTAATTCAAGTAATCCCTTCTCTTGAAAGCATTCTTTATCCTGATTTAGAAAATACAAAATTATTAAGAAAATACTCACATCTATATACGATCAAAAAAAATCTCAAAAATGCGAAAAAAATTGTTTGTTTTACTGAAAATACACAAAGAGAACTCAATGAAAAACTCAATATTTCAGAAGAAAAAATACTGACTATTGCTCCGTTTTTTCCTTCATCTCCTGAAATAAAACTTCCTCTTGATGTCAAGGCAAAACTTGGAATCAGATGAGATTATTTTATTTATGATTATAATTATTATAGCAATAATAATCTAAAAAGAGTTTTAGAAGCAATCAAAGAAATAGCTAAAAAAAGAGAGATTTATTTAGTAATTTTAGGAAATAAAAATGCAAATAATAGAGAAATAAGAGAACTTATTTTATCTCTTGATATGAGTAAACATATAGTCTTTGCCGGAACTCCTGAAGGAAATGAACTTGGGTCATATTATAAAGAATCTCTTGGAGTTATCTATCCTATTATTTATGATAATTTTCCAATAACTTTAGGTCATGCTATCAATTATAATACTCCTATTCTTGCAAGTGACAATACAGAAACAAGAAATATATTTTGAGATTCTATCACTTATTTCTCACCTATTTCAGTAACAAGTATGGTAAAAAATATTACTTTATTTTTAGAATCTGAAAATAAAGAAGTAAATTATGAAGCCGTAAAAAATAAGTACAACATAAAAGACTTTTATAATAATTTAATTTCTATTATTAGCTAGTATGTCAAATTTAACCGGGAGAAATATTGAAATTTTAAAAATCATTGTAGAAGAATTTATACAAACTTGAGAAGTTCTTGGAAGTAAAGCATTACTTAAAAAATATGATTTATGAGTAAGTTCTGCAACGGTAAGAAATGATATGGCAATGTTAGAAGGTTTAGAACTTATCTATCAACCTTATAATTCTGCTGGAAGACTTCCAACTGCAAAATGACTCAGAGCCTTTATTTCATATCTTATGAAAGAAATGCCAAATCATTTTTTGGAAGCAAAAGATGTAAAAATGAAATCAAATGATGTAAAAACTCTTGAAGATTTTATTTATAATATCACGAGTGAATTGGCAAAAAAAACTGGAGAAATTTCTTTTTTTATTTCAGAAAGCAATGGGATTTTAGAATATTCTTGAATTTCTCATTTTTTAGAAAACAATTATAAAATGCTTGGAAACAGCATTTTCTCGATTATAAAAATGCTGGAAGATAAAAATAATTTTATCAGATTTATCTCTTCTTTACCACTCAATGAGTGAGTAAATATTTTTATTTGAGAAGAAAATATTATTCAATTTTTGCGTGATTATACGATTATTCTCAAACCAATAGTAATTGACGGAAATGTTTGATATATTGGGCTTATATGAGGTCTCAAAATGAATTATAGTTTTAATATAAGCGCAGTGAGATGAATGATATAATGGCTATTAACGAATTTTCTTTGATTTATAAAAATAAATGTATACAATTATTTTTTACTAATAACTATACATATTATGACAAAAATAACCGTACATACAGAAGTAAAATCTGACTTAAATACTGTTTGGGAATCTTGGAATGAAAGTGAACATATGATAAAGTGGTACTCTTGAAGTAATGACTGGCACACACCAAGAGCGATGAATGATATAAAAGTATGAGGAAGGTTTTTAATAAGAATGGAAGCAAAAGATGGAAGCCAATGATTTGATTTTGAAGGTCAATATATACAAATAGAAGAAAAGAATTTTATAAAATATCTTATGAATGATGGGAGAGAGGTCGAAAATATATTTGAAGAGATTTGAGACACCATAAGAATAACAACTATTTTTGATGCTGAAAATATCCATTCTATAAAAGAACAAAGAGACGGTTGGCAACATATTGCAAATAATTTCAAAAATTATACAGAATTATTATAACATCTTCTAACAAAATCCCATGTCAAAAGTAAATATTTGCTTCAATTTTCCATGAAACACTTTGGAAGTATTTGAATTTTATAAATCTGTTTTTTGATGAGAATTTACTTGGTTAAGCAAATTTTCTGATGTTCCTGATATTGCAGGAAATGAAAAAATTAAAGAATCTGAAAAAAATGGAGTGATGCATATTTCCTTTCCTATTTTATGAGGAGATATTATTTTAATGTGAAGTGATAGTTTGGAATCATTATGACACAAAACTATTATTTGAAATCATATCTATATTTCTCTGAATGTTGATACTAAGGAAGAAGCTGATACTTATTTTCAAGCACTTTCACCAGGATGAGAAATAGAAGTTCCGTTAGAAGACACTTTTTGGTGAGCATATTACGCCTCATTTAAAGATAAATATGGAATTGGGTGGATGATAAATTATGATTATCCAAAAAATACGTAATAAAAAAAGCTCATATGAGCTTTTTTTATTATAAATGTTTTCCAATTATTTCATTTAATTCATCTTTTTGTTTTACTCCAACCATCATTTCAACTGGTTTTCCATCTTTTAAAACAATTAAAGTAGGAATACTCATAACTCTGAATTGTTGAGCTAACGCAGGATTTTCATCAACATTGATTTTCCCAACTTTTATTTTATCTCCAATATCACTAGCAAAATCTGATAAAATTGGTAACATCATTTGACAAGGTCCACACCATTCAGCCCAGAAATCAACTAAAACAACTCCAGATGCTACTTCACTTGTAAAATTTTCTTCATTTAATACTACAACAGACATAATTTAAAATTTAATATATAAAATATAGTGTTTATAATTATATTGATTTTTTAAAAATTGCAACATATTTCTTTTGAAAAAAAAGTTGAAAAAGTTATTTTATCTGTTATGCTAGCAATAGTTTATTTATTAAATTATTATCTATGAAAAAAATACTATTTTTAATTGGGCTACTTTTTAGCATCCAAATACAATCTTGATTTGCTGATTTTAATCACTCAATAATGACTCAACGGGCTACATGATATTGCTATATTTTTAAAATAAATAATTCTACTTCTACCAATATTTCTAACTGGAAAATTCAATTTGCTATTCCTACAAATTCAAATATGAATTCAAAATGGAGTGGAAATTTTTCTGGATCAAATGGAAATTTTACTATAACTCCTCTCGATTGGAATAAAATTATTTATCCTGGAGCAAATACAGAAATTTGAATTTGTGTTGATAATAATATTTCTTTTCCTACAAATGTAGTATTTACTTCTGAAAATGAAACTACTTCTACTGGAAATAATAACAATGGAAACAGTAATAGTTGAAACCAAAATAACAATTCAAACAACAATACTTGAAATAACTCAAATAATAATTCTCAAAATACAAATAACTCAAGCAATATTGTATTAAATTATCCACAAGAAAGGTGGGCAGAATCTTGAGTTGATACTAATAATGATGGGAAGTCAGAGCAATTTATGCAAATAAATGCTTGGAATATTGCTTCATCTCAATGAAATGCCAGTTTAATTTATGATAAAAATACAAAAAAATATTCATATTCTCAAGATTTATATAATATTTCTCTTTCTGATGTATGAGGTTGGGTACACGGGTATCCAGAAGTATTTATGGGGAAAAAACCTCATGGAAATAGTTATACAAGTGGATGGACTCTGCTTCCTAAAAAAGTAAAAGACCTCACTTCATTAAGTTTTTCTACGAAATATAATGTAGTAAATATTTCAAATGGTCCGCTTAATTTTGCTGCTGAATGATGGATCGTAAAAAATCCAAATAATAATCATGTAAGTGGAGATGAAATTGAGTTTATGATTATGTTCTATAAAAATAATACTGGTGCTGCTGGAAATAAAATTGGAAGTGTAACTCTTCCCTTAAAAGTTGATGGAGTAAACAAAACAGAAACTTTTGAAATATTTAAAAATAAAGGTGGTTGGGATTTTTTCACTTTTATACCAAGCAGAAATTATAACAATGAAAAAATAGAAATTGATTTGTATCAATTCTTACCAAGTATTAAAAATAATATTTCTTATAATATCGATGAGCATTATTTTATGAACTGGGAAATTGGTTCTGAATATGGTTCTCCAAGTGTAAATAGTTCAAAATTTTCTTGGACTTTAGATGAGTTTTATGTAAAAGTAAATGAAGCATCAAATACTCAAACAGGAAGTGAAAATAATAATTCGAATAATAACTCTTGAAATAATACTGGCAACAACAATTCAGGAAATAATTCATCTGGAAATAATAATTCTCAAAATAATGACGATGAAACTTTTAATATCGATGATATTTTAAAAGAACTTGCTGATAATGAAGAAAAACTTACCTTTACAAATATAACTTTTAAAACAACTTCTTTCCAAACTTTTCAAAAAAATCTTGATAAATTTATAAACAAAAAAATGCAAAATTTTTCTACCGGAAAATACAATGAATGAGTAAGTGTTCGTAATGCTCTTCTGATTACCCTCAAAAAATTTGAAGATAATGAAGTTACTAAAAAACAAGCTTTAGAAAATCTAAAAAAACATATTAGTGAATTTAAAGAAATATTTTAAATAAAAATCATATTTGATTTTTTAAAAAAGTAAACATAATATAGATATATTTATATTATGTTTTTTATTTATGAAAAAAATTATTTTCCTTATTTTTTGTTTTTACTCTCTACCTTTACACGCACTCAATATTACTTTTCAAAATGCACAAAATGATAGTGATAAAGTAGAATATCCTTGAGATATTTCTCTCACAAGACCTTTGGAATGATATATCGATTTTTGAAATAATGTTACTGCAAAGAAAAACTATCAAACTATTATTTTAGAATGAAAACTAACGCAAGATTTGCCTTATTATCAAAATTCTCTCATTCCTCAATTTGGAGAAAGTTTTATGTATATAAAACAAATATTGTGAGAAACAAAACTCAATCAATTATTAGCAAATTACACGCTTTCGATATATTGAGAACAAAATAAATGTGAAGATGGAAACTTAATTCATCCAAGCTTAAAAGAGCAAAAAATTTCTTGTATTTATGAAAATGACTGAAATCTTTCAACCAATACTAAAAATATAGTTTCCTATTTTGTAGAAAGTTCTCAAAAACAAAAAATAAAAGTAAAAATATTTCCAGTAACAAATAAGCAATATCTTTTTTATAGTTATGATGAAGCTGAAAATGGAAAATTTCCTCTTTTCACTCTTATAGATAATTCCCTTGAATATTATAATATTTCTCTCAAATACTCAGATAAAAATTCAAAGAATTTATTTGATATGAGTAGTAATAATTTTCAAAAAAAATATATTCTTACAGAATTTGATAAAAATACTTATAAATTACCAAATAATGTTTGAATAGTAAGAGAAATACTCAATACTACTTATACTTTCGTTCCATATTATGAAACTGAAATAGAAGTAGAAAAAGGATGAAATACTCTTGTTTTTAGTTATGACAGCTATACTCCACATAAAGAAATTTTGAATGAAAATATTATCATACAGCAATAAAAAAACTCAATCAATTGATTGAGTTTTTTTATTCATACACAAAATGTTTTCCTTTTTCAAATACAAGTTTATCATCAACAAATATTTTTTCTACATCTGGAAAAATATCTATATGATATCTTTGTACAATATCTTTCGACATCTTTTTTCTATACACTCCATGTTTTTTTCCAAGTGAAAGATGAAATCAAGCCATTCTTTCAAAAGCATTGACATCACTTAAAGTATTTTCAAAAGTAATTGCTTTATTGAGTCAAAAACCAAGTTCTCTCATCATAATTTCTCATTCTGCTTCCTCAATTTTCTCAAAAGTTGGCAAAAGTTCTTTTGGAATATCCTCTTTTTTATAAGAAATAATACTATTTTTTACGGTAATTTTAAAAGGTTTTTCAGCAAAAACTACTTGTAAATCTTCTCAAGGAAATGCTTTTACATAGAGTTCTCCATTCACATTTGAAAAATCTTTTGCTTCCGTAAAATTTTCTCAAATTGGATAGGTTGCATATCTATTATCTAAAGCAAAATTTCCCGTATTTTGTTTCATATCTTCAAAACCTCAAGAGATTTCAAGCGCACTTCCATTTGATCAAACGACTTTCAAAGTATTTCCTGTATCAAATGTTTGTTTTAAAAAATTTGATACCTTTTCAAAATAATTTGATTGGTAAGAAATAGCTTCTAAATACGTTTTTGTTTGTGATGATTTTATATATGAAAGATGATTATGTTCAATACATCCAACATTTTTTTGTTGTAATGAAATACGAATTCTAAAACTTTCCAGTCTAAAATTGGTTGATTGTACTAAAATTACTGTTGAATATTCTTCCAGCAAAAGTAATTTTTCTTTTAATTCAGCTCCTTTTTCTTCCTGAAAAAGTATTATTTCTACATTTGAATATTCTTTTAAATTTTCAATGTATCCTGCAGAAATAAGTGTCGATAATTCTGAGTCTGTATCATACACAAGAACTATTTTTTTTCCTAAAATCTCAGGATTTTTTAAACTTAAATTTTTTTCTAAAATATCTTTGGTAACATTCAGTGCGATATCTCTTAATAGTGTCATATTATTTTATATTCATTACATTTTTATAATCTTGGGCAAAGTATCTGTATAATTTTTTTAATTCTGAAGTTGGTTTTTTCGTATCAATAGCGTACATAAGATTGTAAAGAGAAACAGTATAATTTCTAAATACATCTAAATCAGCTTGAGTAATAGTTCTTTTTGATTTTAAAAGAGCATTTTTCTTTTCATTAAATTTTCCAGAAAGGATAATATAAATTTTTGCTGCTTTTCCATTTTTTGGAGTGTAATAATTTGGGTGAATATATTTTTGTAATTTTTCAGAATTTTTTATATTTGGATTTGCTAATGCGGTTTTAATGTATTCATCATATTGAGCAGCAGCAGAAAGATTTGAGTTTGATGAAGAATTATTTGGAGTATTTGTATTTCCTCAAATAATTCCTCCATTTCCAGTATTTGAACCTACTGACTCTTTCCCATATGATGGAAGAGTTGAGTATTTATCAAAATTAAACATTACCAAAAAAGCATTGTTATTATTTGAATTTTTTCTAATCGTATTATCAGTCGTAAATACTTCTCCGTTTAAAACTGTTCCTAGAGCAATAATAATATCTCAAGCAAAAACTACATCTTTCATTTGAGTATTAGCTCCTCCACTTTTTCCAAAAGAAGTCCAAAAATATCTTGCTGAAAAATTATTATTTAAAGATTGAAGCGTTCCATCTCAACCGTTATAGGTATCTAGTTTTTGTCCATTTACTAAAATATTTTCTCTATTTGGAAAAGATGCAGAATTTACTCAAGCAATAACAATATTTCCTGATTTATCAGCAATAATATTTCCATCTTTTACTTTATAACTATTTGCGTCTCCATTTTGAAGTCTAGAAAGAGAAAAACTTGATCTTTCAATATTTCCATCTTCTGGATTTATTCTTGCAAAATATGCAATATCTGCATTATTTATTTGCGAAAGTTGTGTGAAAAAATCTCATGAATAGTATGTTTGATTTCCTGTTAGAGTTTTTCCATTGTATCTAAAAATAGTATTTGCTCCATTTGTTTCTCAAAGTACATACACTTTTTCATCAGCTCAAAGTGCAAGTTTATAGAGTCTAGTTGCTGCCATATTTTGAGTTAAAGTTTGTGCTTCAAAACCAAATAATTCATATCTTGAACTTCCATTATAATCAAATGCTTGCAAAAATGCGACTTGAAGTGAAGTATTATTTACTATTTTTTCATCATATCAAACCACAAAAACTCTTCCTGAAATATCATCAAGTAAAATATCTTCTACTGAAGTTCTTGATAATTTTTGTTGAAATCTCAGTACATTATTTGAATCGTATAAAAATAATTCATTATTACTATTAAGTAAAAGATAATTTCCTCTTTTATCAACAGACATTTTTACAGCTTGTGGTTTTGTAGTAAGAACATTTCCATTTAAAGTAAGTATTTGAGTTGAATTTCTTGTAATTGCATAAATCAAATCATTTTTAACTTCAAAATCAATAAGTTCACTATCTAGAACAATTTGACGATAAATTCTTTTATTTCCAACATCAAAAATAAATATTTTTCATCTTCCATCTACATTTCCAGAACGAATTATTTCACTTGAATGAAGATAACTTGTGTTAAGTCAAATATATAAAACATTTCCATAATATTGAAGTCAAACAGCATTATCAACTCCATTTTCTGATAAATAAGTTGAATGTGAAAGAGTAACATTTTGACCTGCTTGAACAGAATATGACATCAATCCAAAAAACAAACTCATTGCTAACAAAAATATTTTTTTCATAACAAAAAAATTAGAAAAGTAAAGTACATTTTCATTATATATATTTTTGTAAAATACAAAGTAAATATTTTTATTTATTCTTCTAAAAAAGTTAATACTTCGCTGATTTCCTCGTGAATAATAGTATGAGGCATTTGATAAATAAAAAATGTTGGCGAAATACTCATCTTTTGAATATATGCTTTGAGTAAATATGCATCATCTACTGAAATTACTGTATCAAGCGTTCCGTGAGCAATAAATACTTTTTTATTTGAATATTTTTCTGGAGAGATTTCTAATTTTTTTATTTCATCTGTGTATCTTCCACTTAACGCAATAATTCATCAAATATATTCTGGAGATTTTCCAAGAAAATAATGTGACATAATAGCTCATTGACTAAATCAAAGTAAAAAAATATTTTCATATTTCACTTTATACGTTTCAACAATATATGCTAAAAAATCACGAATATATTCATACGATTCTCTAACTTCTTCAGGATTATATTTTGGTCAAACATTGGTATAATTGAGATGATACCAAGCATGTCTTTTATTTCATAAATCAAATAATCCATTGAGAGAAAATATATGATAATCTTCTCAAAAATGACTTTCAAGTGAAAATAAATCTTCCTTATTTGAACCAACTCCATGCAACATAACAATTATTTTTGCATCTTTATTCGGAGAAAGTTTTTTTAGATAATCAAAGGTTTTCATACATTATTCATTAATAATAAGTTCTTCTTCTGTAAGAGTAAAAAATTTTACCTCATTTTTCATATTTTCATATATTTTTTTCAAATCTTGAGTTCTCACTCTCACTGATTTTCAAGCATCACTTGGGTTAAACATAAAATATTCATGTTCAAAAATTTCACTATCAACAAATACTGGAACTTCTCTATTTTCAAATCAAAATGGTGCAATACTTCCTATAACTCCAAGTCAAAGAGAAGTAATTTCCTCTTGAGAAGCAAAACGAATATCTTTTGTACCAAATTCTTTTTTAAACTTTCTTGCTTTGATATCTTTATCTCAAAGTGTCGTTACAAGATAAAATTTTCATTTTGCATGAAAAATAATATTTTTACTTCCAACTCATTCAAGACCAGCCTTTTCTCTCAATTCTTTTGAATGTTCGCAACTGGTTGAAGGTTCATGCCCAATTTCATCAAATGAAATATTCAAAATTTTTAATATTTCATGTATCTTTTTGTATTGTTCCATATGCTGTAATAAAAGAAATAATATGATTACTCTACTCATTTCTAAGAGAAAATCAAGCAAGAGCATTTGAAAATTTGTATTTTCAATAATTATATGATAAAATGAAAAAGAATTTATTATTTTACTTTCAATAGATGCCAAATTGAAATAATCATCAATGAACGAAAAGAATTTGAGAACTTTTAATAGAAAAAGGTCTTATTTCTTCAGAGGATTTAGATAAGGCACTTCATGCTCAAGTACAATATGCAAAACAATGAGTACAACATCGTGTATGAGAATTACTTGTTGCAGGACAAGCTTTAGAAAACAGAAGAGCTCTGATTAGTGCACTCGTAAAAAATGGAATAAAATTAAGAATTTGAGAAAGTTTATTACTCTTATGATATATTAATGAACAACAATACAGACACATTAGAAATACTATGGTAGAATATCAAACAAAAAAAATTCCAAAATCATTTTGAGAAATAGCTATAGAATTATGATATATAAAACAAGAATTTTTCTATGAATATCTAGAAGAAGTTGGAATTAAACTTAAAATTTGAGAAAAACTAGTAAAAGATAAAGTTATTTCAAAAGAACTCTTACAATTAGTTTTAGAAGAGCAAAGAAATAATCCTGCATATCAAGAAAAAAAATTTTTAGATATTTTATTATCAATGAGAATCATCACACAACAACAACATGATAAATATTCAGGAAAATTATGGGATAGCGGAGGTATAGATTTTACTTTTGAATAATAAAAAAACTACCTAAAAGGTAGTTTTTTTATTATTCTTCGTCTTTTTTTACTACTTGAATATGAAGTTCTTCCAGTTGTTCATCATCAACAATAGCAGGAGCATTCATCATCAAATCTTGAGCTCTTCCAGCTTTTGGAAATGCAAATACTTCTCTTACATTTGGTTCATCAGTTAAAATCATCATAAATCTATCCATACCAATAGCAAATCATCCATGTGGAGGAACTCCATATTGAAATGCTTCATACATAGCACCAAATTTATTAATTACTTCCTGCTTACTTCTTCCAACTGCTTCAAAGGCTTTTACCAAAACTTCTACATCATAGTTACGAATTGAACCCGATAAAATTTCATATCCATTACAAGCTAAATCGTATTGATTTGCTTTCATTGATAATAAATCTCATTTTTCAAAAGCTTCTAATCCTCAAATTGGCATAGAAAATGGATTATGAGCAAAATCTATTTTTCCTGATGCTTCATCTTGTTCAAACATTGGGAAATCAATAATCCAGCAAAGTGCTAATTTTTTTGGATCAGCGAGATTAAATTTATCTCTCAAAGCTAATCTTACTTTATTTAAAATTCCAACTGCTCTTTTAAATTCATCAGCTGAGAAGAATATAATATCTCCATTTTTTGGTTGTAATCTTGCTTCTAATTCTGCAATTTCTGATTCTGACATAAATTTTAGAATTGGTGATTTTTTCCCACCTTCTTCATTTTCATCATAAATAATATATGCAAGTCCTCTTGCTCATTCTTTTTTTGCAACTTCTGTTAAATCATCAATATCTTTTCTTGACATTGTTTGCCCTTCTAATTTAATAGCTTTAATAACTCAACCAGTTTCATAAACGGTTTTAAATACTGAGAAATCTGTATTTGCAAAAATATCTGTTAAATCAACAAATCTCATTCCAAATCTTAGGTCTGGTTTATCTGAACCATAATTTTCTAAAGCTTCGTCATAACTCATAGTATAGAATTTGTCATCCATAATAGTTTTGTCTGATAAATTTTTTGATGCATCTCTAATATAACTTTCAACTACTGCAAAAACATCTTCTCTGTGAATAAAACTCATTTCACAATCGATTTGATAAAACTCACAAGCATGTCTATCAGCTCTAGGATCTTCATCTCTAAAACAAGGAGCAACTTGAAAATATTTATCAATTCAACCTACCATAAGTAATTGTTTATATTGTTGTGGAGCTTGTGGAAGTGCATAAAATTTTCCTGGATGTAATCTTGAAGGAATTAAGAAATCTCTGGCTCCTTCTGGAGATGATACTGTAAATAATGGAGTTTGTACTTCAATAAATTGATTATCATAAAACCAATTTCTTGTAAAGTTTAATAATTTAGATCTAAATAATACATTATTTAAAACTTTTTTTCTTCTCAAATCTATAAATCTATGTTTATATCTAATTTCTTCATTTGATTGTACTCCAAAATCATCGAGTTCAAATGGAGGAGTTTTTGATCTTGAAAGTATTTTTGTTTCTTTTACAATAATTTCAATATCTCAAGTATTCAAATTTGTATTTGCTTGTCCATCTGGTCTTGATCTTACAGCTCCTATAATTTGAATTACATATTCACTTCTAAATTCATTTGCAGTTGCGTGTGCTGTCATGTCAAATTCTGGATCAAATACTACTTGAGTGAGTCCATATCTATCTCTTAAATCTATAAAAATAATTCATCCGTGATCTCTTCTATTTGATACCCAACCTGATAAAGTTACTTCTTCTCAAACATTTTTGAGTGTCAGTTCATTACATGTATGCGTTCTTAACATAAATATAAAATTTAAAAAATAAAAAAAGTACAAAAATTTTCTTTTTAGAATTTTTTGTACTTTCGGTTCAAAATTATTTTGAAAGGTGCCACCGAAAATTGTTGCTTAATTTATATTATTTTAACGAAGTATTTCAACTTCGCAAGGCTCTACTAAGACTGAAAGTCTGTTCTTCCTTGAGCTTGCAGGTGTTTTCTGCTCAAACGCTGTTAAAAGTAATTATAAATATTTTAGAGAAAAATCAAGTTTTATTGTGAAGAGGTTTTATTTTTTTGCGATTTTTAGGAAAGTATATAAAATCAACTAGCTAAAATATTATGAGATAATTACGGAAGTAGTTGACTATAAAAATCATAATAGTTTAGCGAACAATTGAGGACTTAAGTTACCCTTTTTTGTTTGCTAAAATATAAATAGTTTATATAATATTTTTGCAAATTTATTTTTTTATTTTCTATAATATGGTTGAACAAATTTTAATCAAAAACACTTGATAATTTCTCTTGTTGTAGAATTGTCAAGTCTTGCTCATTTTCTATATCTATTTTTTGTCTTCATAGAGCTATTATAGTTAACTTTTATTTTAGTGAACTACTCTAGACCCTAGAAGAAATAGTAATAATAATTTACTCATCATAGAAGTAAAAAAAAGAGAATATGCAACAAGTAGATATAATGATAATATAAATTATAAAGAATTTGATGAAAAAAAAATAAATAAATGCATATATAAATGAATTAAATTATCAATACTGATTATATTTAGAATTTAATCAAATACATTATAGTTGAAATATTTACATTAAGGGAAAAAATCAATTTTATAACATATAAACAAGCATATTTATTTTTTAATTATTACTTTTATGCAAATGTGAAAAAAATCAATTATTTTTATTATTAGTATAGTATTATGCATTATAATAATTTTATTTTTTCTAATTGAAATAGGAATAGGAAGTAAATTTTTTATTAAAAGAGATTTTACAACAGCTGCTGAATATTTATTAACTAGTGATTGTGAATCGTTTAATAAGTATATGGCTACTTGAAGTAGAAGTACTAAAATTTGTAAAGTTATTTCTGAACAGAATTATAAAATAAAAAAAATAGAAATTTTAAATATTTCTCATACGGTTACGAGTAATATAGCTTTTTTACAATTAGAATATACTTTTTCTGAAAACGGGAAAGAAAAAAAATAAATCTCAAATGGAAAAATGCAAAAAAAATATTTTACATGGAAAATAATATATCTTACATGAAATTCCTCTAACCCAGATCAAAAAAATAAATAAAATTTATTTTAACAAAATCTTTACCTCCTCTTCCCATACAAATAATAAAAAAGATACAAACTATACCACACTTTTTTAAAATTTTTTCTTGGATTGGTGATAAATCTCCAAAGCCATTCTAATTTTAATTGAATAAAAATTTGTGGTGCTCTTTTTTCATTCCCAGCCCAAAAATCAAAAGTTCATCATTGGGAAAAAGCAAGCAAATTATATTTTTTAATATTTTCAAGATTATTTTTTATCCAAATTTCTTGTTTTGGAGTTCAGAGTCATACCATAAAAATATTTATTTTTTCACTTGCATTTTTCTTATTTTTTTCAGTAAATTCAGAAACTCAACCAATTTGCTTATCAAATTGGGATTCAGACAATCTTCATTTACCTCAAAAAAAAGAAAAATTCTCGTTAAGTTCTTCTAATTTTCCAAAATCAAATTCACTATATCCATCTTGAAAATAAGCAATTTTTATCCCGTATTTTTGTTCAATATTCAAAACTGCTTTTTCAATTACCTCTTTTTTTGCTCAGTATAAAATAAGATTATATTCATCTGATTTCAGATTTTTCAAAAAATACTCAGCAAAATCAGTCCCATTGAGATTTGAAAGAGAAAGTCAAAAATATTTTTTATAATACAGTTGTAAAGCAATTCCATCAGGAAGCAAAAAATCACATATTTTTAAAGCTTCTAAAAATTCTCTATTTACTTTTTTATTTCCAATTATTCCATTGGAAATTAAATTAGCAAAATAGAGATAATGTACCACTCAAAATCATTGTCCTTTGTATTTTTTTATAATTTCTTTGAAAGCTTTTTGAGTATTTTTTTTATAAATTTTTTCAAGTATAGTCATATAAAATATTTTAAAAGATTGCTATTATTTTAAAGATACTTTTTAGAAAGTAAAATTTTTTTACTTTTTCATAATTTTCATATAATCACAATAATTAACCTGAAAATATATGAATACCTTAGAAAACAAAAAAATTGCCATAGTTTGTGATTGGCTGAAAGATTTTGGATGAGCTGAAATTGTTATTTCTCACTTACTAGAAATATTTCCAAATGCTGATATTTTCACCTCAGTATTTTTTATGAAAGAAAATAAAATATTTGAGGGAAGAAAAATTACGACCAGTTTCATACAAAAAATTCCTCTCTTAAATAAATCACATAAATTAGCTTTAATGCTCAGACCTTATGCTTTTGAAAGCTTTGATTTGAGTGAATATGATATCGTTATTTCTTCAAATAGTGCAGAAAGTAAAGGAATTATCACCAAACCAGAAACTCTTCATTTTTGTTATTGTCACACTCCAACAAGATACTTTTGGAGCCACTATCATGAATATTTAGAAATGATGGAGTTTGGAATTTTGAATCCAATTGGAAAATGGTTGATGCCAAAAATAGTTCATCGTCTCAGAATGTGGGATTTTCTCGCAGCCAAAAGAGTGGATTTTTTTATAGCAAATTCTAAAAATACTGCCTCAAGAATAGAAAAATATTATAAAAAAGAGGCAAAAGTCATCTATCCTGGGCTTGATTTAGAAAATATCCCTTTTTCCATAGAAAAAGGTGATTATTATTTTTATAATGGAAGATGTATCCCCTATAAAAAATTTGATTTGATAGTAGATACTTTCAATAAAAATGGGAAAAAAATTATTATTGCAACGAATACCGACAATAAACTCTATAGAAATTTAAAAGCAAAATCAAAAGAAAATATTATTTGGAAGTTTTGACTTTCTCTTAATGAAATCAATATTCTCCATTCCAAAGCAAAAGCATTTTTGTTTCCTCCAGAAGAGGACTTCGGACTTGTGCCAATTGCAGCAATGGCATCTGGGACTCCAGTAATTGCATATAAAAAATGATGAAGCTTAGAAACGGTTGTAGAATGAGTCACATGAATATTTTTTGAAAATCAATCTGTCAGAAGTATAAATAATGCCATAGAAGAATTTGAAAATATGGAATTTGATGCTTATAAAATTAGAGAACATGCGCTCCAATTTGATAAAAAAAATTTTCAAGAAAATATTCTGAAATACATTCAAGAAAAATTATCATAAAAAAAGAAGGCATATGCCTTCTTTTTGTGAAATGAAACTTCAGAAAATCAAACCGGGACAAACCCCATTTGCATCAAAGCTTCCTTTTCTTCCAGAGAACGAGCCATGACAATAACTCCTGCCATGATCATCGAAAAGTATCCAGTTTGCCGTTGTCCACTCACTTCTTTTTTTCTGAAAAACATAATATCCTCTCAAAAAATGGGAAAAAAACTTTAGGACCAGCATTATAATTATTTCAGAAAAATATCAAATTTTTTTATTTTTGTCTTATTTATGGGGGAAATGACTGATAAAAAATATTTTTTCTTTCAGATTTTTTTCTTTTCTGTATAATAAAGTTATACAAAAATATTTTTTGACAAACATAAAAGAAAATATACAATCAAGATTATCTACCTATACAATAGGTAATTTATTATTAATTTTCTTATATATGAAAAAACTATATGCTATTTTAGCTTTAGCTCTTATTTCTCTTTGAAATGCTATTTATCTCACTATTTCAGCATTTAATTATAAAGCTTGAGATACTTCCGCTTTATTTTGTGATGTAAGTGCTACTTTTTCTTGTAGTAGTCTCTTTTCATACCCATTTGCTTGGATTTTTGGTATCCCTTTCCCAGCAATTGCTATGGTAGTATATCCAATTATTGCTCTTATTGCACTTTTAGGGGTTTTAGGAAAATGTAAAAAAGCTTTTCATGTTATACTAGCACTTGCTATCGGAGGAATAATGTTTAATTCATATATCATTTACAATGAATATTTAGTTGGAATTTATTGTTTAGCTTGTTTAGCTTGTAGTGTCGCAATAACAACTATAGCTGTCATAAGCGCTATCTGAGTAAAACAAAAAACACTTTCTTAATCAGAAAGTGTTTTTTTAAATAGAAATGTCTTTACAATATTCTCATCTTCATTTTTACAATTAAAGTTTTTATAGTATTCTATTTTTATACCCAAAAGATTTCAAGAATGAGAAACTTGCATATCTTTTATTTTGAGATCATATTTTTTTATTGTAGTTTCAAAATTTGGTATAGTTCAAAGTAAAATTCAAGAACTGATAAACACTCACGTTTTACTCAGTATAAGCTGTGTTTTATTGATATAATCTTTTAAAAGAAGATTTGATCCACTCACAGATATATCTGTAAAATATCCATTAAGAGCACCAGTAAGTATTTCAATATTATTATCTGAAGTGGTGAGTAAACTATTATCTGAATGAATAACATATGGGAAAATTTTTTGATATACTATAGTTCCCGCATTATGAAACTTTATATCTAAATAACTCGCTCCATAAAAATCAAATCATCAAGTAAAGGTTGGGATTTCAAATGAAACCGTATTTCAAGAATTTATATTTTGGGGAGGAGAAAAATTGTATGATATTATATTATCAGAAAAAGAAACACTATCTCCGGTTCCTGTAGAAATTCAAGAAAAAATAAAACTCCCAGTATTATATACTCATGAAATAGTAAAATTATCAAGAACTTCAAAAGAAATTTTATCAAAGGTAATATCATCTTCTATTATTTGAGAAATATTAATCGGTGTAATATTCCCCGCAATACTTGAAACTTTTAACAGTTCTTTTTTACCAGAATTTAAGACAAATAAGTTTCATGAATCATATATGAGTCCCGTAGGCTGATAGAGTCATTTGTCAAAATCGAGTATTGATGATACTTTTGTTCCTGAATAATACATTATTCTGTTATTCCCAGTATCAGAAATATAGGTTTTTTGAGTTCCATCTCTTGATAATCCTCCGGGATTATTTAATAATATATCTTTCCCGATGGCAAGTTCTTGAAAGTTGTCTCAAAAAATTCCTTTTCAAACTATTTTCCCTTGTGCAGAATGGTATATTTCATGTCTCAAATAACTCCCCGTAAAAGGTCCTGAATTTAAAATAAATGGATTATAATTCTTCATTTGGAGATATTTGATTTCTTTATTCATATCACTCAGACATTCTCCAGTAAAAGTTTGAAGAGAAAAATCATACAAAAGTGGCTTTCAAAGCTTAAAACCTTCTGTTTTTATCAAAAGTCATGTTTGAGAAGCAGAAATAATATCAAACTGTGTATCAAATATTTCTGTCAAGTCTTCAAAAAGAGAGATATATTCATTTTCTTGGTTTAATATAGATTTTTGTATGGTAATATTTTTTATACCAGAAGTAACAAAAACTCCAACCGAAATCATAATAATAGTAGAAATACTTACTCAAACCAAGATTTCAATAAGAGTAAATGCTAAATAATTTTTTCTCATACTATATTTTTAATATTAATTTATCAATTTCATATTTTGGCAAAACATTATTTTTTTCTATCAGTAAAATACTTTCTGATATTTGCTCCATGAGATGAGTATAAACTAATTTTTCCTTAATATAAAGCAGAAATGTTTGCAAAAAATCTATGTATTCTTGTTTTTCTATTTTTTTATCTTGAAAAAAATATTTCATTAAATTTAAATTTTTTTTCTTGATATATTCATCTATAAGAAGAAAAAAAAACTGATTTTTTTCCTTTATTCAAGGAGAAAATTGATCTATAATATGGAGACGTGAAAGCACGGTTTCCGGAATTCACGACTGTGATGTATTTGTTAAAAATACAATATTTCACTCTCAAGGTTCTTCTAAAAATTTTAGTGACGCATTAAAGCTTTCTAAAGTAGCACGAGAAATATTTTCTATGAGAAAGACTTGAAAACGATAGCTTGATTTTATATATGAGTGTGCGATAAAATTTCTTAGCTCTTGAATTTTTATTTTTTCATTATTATCTGGAAAAATATGCAAATGGTTTTTATCAATATGATAATGTCAAAAAAGCTCAAAAATAATACCTTTTACTTGCATATTCAAAAGCTCTATATTATCTCATAAAAAAAGGACTGGTTGAAATATTCATCCAGTATCTATCTTTTGTATTAATTTATGAAATATCTCATTATTCATTTTCTTGTGGTTCATCAAGTAATTTTAAAAGATCATTAAGATCTTGAGAAAACTCTACCTCTACCGATGTTGATTTTTCATGAGGAGGAATAGTTACTTCTGTTCCTGATAATTCTTCCCCTGTTGAAGAAGTTATTTCTTGTTCTTCTAATAATTCTTGTTTATCTTCTTCTGGAATATTTTTTTGAGAAAAACAAGATGTAAAAAATACAAACAACAATAAAACAAGTAATTTTTTCATAATTTTTTATTAAAAACTAAACACTGTTATTGTATAAAAATATTATAATATGTAAAGAAAAAACCTTACAAATGTAAGGTTTTTTCTTTTATTCTTCTTGACTTTTATCTAAAATATTAAATGCTTTGAATTGAGTTCTAGTAGACTCAACAGCATCTAATAATTCTCATGGATTAGTTTTTTTTCCTGTTAAAATTGAGGTAATTTCAGCTATAAATCAATATTTCGCATAGAAAGCTCTCCACACTCAAGCAGCAGTATGTTCTTGTAAACTTACCACTTCTGAATTTCAAAGAGAATCTTGTTTGCCTATAATATCTTCTACAACAGCTTCCATATAATAAATGAATAATAGTATTATTGTTGTGATATTATAACATATTTTTTAAATTATTCAAATATTTTCATATTTTATGGTTTAAAAAGTATTTTTAGCACTTAATATTAAAATGTGCTAAAAATATTTGACAGAGAAAAAAAAATCTATATAATGCTCCCATAAAAGTTGGAGATATATTTTTTAACTTTATTTTTTACCTTTTAATTTAAATATATATGTGAAAAATTATCTGAATAGATTTATGAACTACTAACTCTTGTGTTGCCTTTATGGAAGGATGAGAAGCAAAAGTTATTCCAAATGGTGAATGAAATAGAACTACTCCTTCTATTGTTGCTGCAAAAGATGGAAATATTATTGTTGGAACACCAGCAAAAAGACAAGCTATTACAAATCCACTTGGAACTATATATTCTGCCAAAAGATTTATTTGAAGAAAATTTGATGAAGTAGCAGAAGAAATTAAAAACGTTCCTTTTAAAGTAATAAAATGAAGTGATGGCGCTGCCCTTATTGAATTTAATTGAAAACAAGTAAGACCAGAAGAAATAGGAGCGCATGTGCTTGCTAAAATAAAAGAAGATGCTGAAAAATATCTTTGAACGACTGTAACAGAAGCCGTTATTACTGTTCCAGCTTATTTTAATGATGACCAAAGACAAGCAACTATTAATGCTTGAAAAATTGCTTGACTTGAAGTAAAAAGAATAGTAAATGAACCAACTGCTGCCGCATTATCTTACGGTGCTGGGAAAAATAAAAATGAAAAAATTGCTGTATATGACCTTTGAGGTTGAACATTTGATATTTCCGTGCTTGAACTATCAGAAGAAGGAACCTTTGAAGTATTAGCAACCAATGGAGACACTCATTTAGGGGGAGATGATTTCGATAAAAGAATTGTTGATTACATTGTAGATGAATTTAAGAAAGAACAAGCTATCGACCTAAGAAACGATCCAATGGCTCTTCAAAGAGTAAGGGACGAGGCTGAAAAGGCTAAAAAAGAACTTTCTGCTACTACATCATACGATATTAATCTGCCTTATATAACAGTTGATGCTACTGGACCAAAAAATTTAATGATGAGTATTTCAAGAGCGAAATTTGAAGAATTAATTTCTGATCTCGTAGAAAGAAGTATCGAGCCTTGTAAAAAAGTATTAAAAGATGCTGGAGTTTCAGCAAGTGATTTAGATCAAGTATTACTGGTTTGAGGATCAACGAGAGTTCCATTAGTAGTAAAAAAAGTAGAAGAATTTTTTTGAAAAAAACCAAATGCATGAATTAACCCTGATGAGTCAGTAGCTATGGGTGCAGCAGTTCAAGCTGGTATCATTGGATGAGATGTGACTGATGTTTTACTTCTTGATGTAACACCATTATCTCTTTCTATTGAAACTATGGGATGAGTTGCAACAAAAATGATTCCAAGAAATACAACTATCCCTTTTTCGAAATCTGAAACATTTTCAACTGCGGTTGACAATCAACCAAGTGTTGAAATAAATGTACTACAAGGAGAAAGAGAAATGGCTGCTGATAATAAATCTCTTGGTAGATTTATGCTTGATTCAATAGCGCCTGCTCCTAGAGGAGTACCTCAAATTGAAGTAACTTTTGATATAGATGCTAACTGAGTATTAAAAGTAAAAGCAAAAGATAAAGGTACAGGAAAAGAGCAACATATAACAATTGCCGGGTCAACTGGTATGGATGATGCTGAAGTAGATAAACTCGTAAAAGAAGCAGAAGCAAAAAGAGAAGAAGATAAAAAAAGAAAAGAATCTGTAGAAGCAAGAAATCATGCAGAATCAGCAGTTTATCAAGCAGAAAAAACTATTGCTGATAACAAAGATAAAGTAAGTGATGCTGATAAATCAGAAGCTGAAAGCAAAATTAAAGATTTAAAAGATGAACTAGCAAAAGCTGATGCAACGAAAGAAAGTTTAGAAGGAAAAACCAAAGAATTAACTGATTTAATGATGAAAATCGGACAAGCAATTTACTCTGGAAGCTCGTGAGCACAACCAGGTGCACAAGCTGAACAACCTCAAGATTGAGTGGTTGAGTGAGATGTGGAAACTGATGATGGAAAAAATACTACAAGAGTGTAGTATAATAAAAAAAGAGTTCTTACGAACTCTTTTTTTATACTTCCATAATTTTAGCAAGAATAAATTTTGTATATGCTTTTGTATCTCATATACTATCAATATGATCTAGTCAAAGATGGAAAAATAACATATCAAGAAATTTATCTGGAATTCTATATCAAGAAGATGACATAGCTAATAAATCCACCTCTTTTTTCATAAATGCTACCAATTTTTCTTTGTCATACTCAGAAATTTTTCTTATATCCACCTCCCGATTTTTTAATTCTTGTAATAATTTTTCTAAAGATTCAAATAGTTCATTTGAATACATACAAAGTTCATCTATAGAAAAATGATTTCTTACTAAAGGAATTTTTGAAATATTTATTACTTCTTTTTCTGTACTAATAATATCACCATGTATATACCACTCAAACTCTTTTGATAATGTATATAAATCTGAAATAATATATCAAATCACTTCATGGAGTTCATTTTCTGGAAGTTCTCTTATTTCTCTATTTTTCATAACTTTTATTATAAACACAAATATGCTTTTTGTGATGTTTCTCAAGTAATATGCCCTACAGCAACATCAAAACTCAGGGCATCTTCTACTGTTTGAAGTTGAGCTGAATTCAAATATTCAGCTGGAATCATATCTCATTCTAAATATATTTTTTGTTCTCCAGTAAGTGTATCTTTAATAGCATATACCGGTACTTTTCTTCTTGAATTATTCAAATCTTCTTGTGACATACCAAGGTTATCTAAAGGAGTTTCTTCTCATAACATAAAACAATATTTAACAAATAAATTACTTATCTTATAATTGATTTATAAATTTTGTCAAATCTTTTTTTATGTTTGCCTCTAATCTTTGATTTTTTTGTTTTCAATAATGAAAAAATTGTATTTTCCATGAATGAAGAGCTTGACGAGAAAGTCAAAAATTTTTTGCGATGTAAGCATTAAATGCCTTATCTCCATATTTATTATCTCCAATAATAGGAGTTCAAAGACTTGCTAGATGAACTCTAATTTGATGCATTCTTCCAGTTAAAATCTCAACCTCTACTTCTGAAATAATTTGCTCTCAAGTTGAGGTTTTTAAAATATGTTCTTTTAATACCTTATAATGTGAAATAGCGACCTGTCATTTTTCACTTATCTGTACTTTATCTTCATTTTTTGCTCACTCTATACGAAGTAGTTTTTTATCTATCTTTCATGATAATGATGGTAATTTTCATAACACAATAGCATAGTATACTTTTTGAATTTTTTTATGTTCTTTAAAATCTGAAACCAATCTTGTCAAAATATCTTTTTTCTTCCCTATAATTAATATTCAAGAAGTATCTCTATCAATTCTATGTACAAGAGATGGCTTAAAAGTAAGACTATTTAATTTATCTCCTAAATAGTCTTGAATTTGAGAAATTACATTTGATTCTTTAGTTTTATGATCTCATGGGTGAACATTAATTCATGGTTCTTTATTTATTACTAAAATATCTCCATCTTCATAAACAATATTTTTTATATCAAATTTTTCTCTTATTTCTTGTGGTGTATCTTTTATTTTTTCAGAAAGAGTAAGAAATTCATCATCTTGTAAAAATATTTTCACTTCCTCTCAAACTTGCAATTTATATTCATTATCTTGTTTTTTCCCATTTATTTTTATTTTATTTTTTCTATTAATTTTATACACAAGTGATGCTGAGGCATTAGGGAAAAGTTTTTTTAAAAATTTATCTAATCTCTGTCAGGCATCATTTTCTGTTATAATAAATTGTTTCATACAATATTCAAAATATTTAAATAATAATTAAAGATGAAAGAAAAATGATGTATTTATCTTTCATCTTATTAAAGTGTAACATATAAATCTCTATTGAAATACAGTAAAGTCAAAAGCTTGATTGATAGTTTGTTGCGGAACTCTGACATTTAATTTTTTTTGAAAGTCATACGCTTTTCCATATGATTCAATCCTTGTATACCTATCTGGCACATCAGGGCCTCATGAAAAATCAATTTTATATTCTAAATAAGGAAGTTCTGTTGTGTTTTCTAGTTTCAAGCTATTTACCACTGACATCTTTAAAATACACCCCTCCAACACACAACTCTCTTGATAAAATGTTCTAAAATTTTTTGTGATTCATCAAAGAGTAACTCAATCTTTTTCAGCAATTTTCCATTGACTTGCTGGGGTAATTATATTAATATCCTGTGCTGATAAATAACTTCCTGTAGCTATTAAAGTATCTACATCACTTGATAACATCCAATTCACAATAGCCCCAGTTCCTCCGCTGAGATTTCAATTTCTTAAATCTCCTGGAATTTGAAAAATAAACCTAAAATTATCCCAATCCGTAATATAATTTTTTCCTACTTGAAGTTGTATTGGTTCGGTTTGAGAAATGATATTAAAGTCACGATTATATTCACTATTTCCATATCATTCTTGTGGAATAGTTTTCCCACTTGAATATGTTTGATACGTAACTCATTTCGATTCTCATGGTAAAATAGTAGAACCTGTTTCTGATCTCAAATCTGCTCTTCATTTAGTATAGTACAATCCCTCTTCTACTCAAGAATATGCTTGATAATATGCTCATGAAGTATTTTCAATTCCCCTTACTGATTTCATAAAAGGCATCATATAAGCTAAAATTACATATGCTGATAAAATGATAAGTATCGTCAATCACATTCATATTAATATAGAAAATCATTCTTTATTTTTTCTCATAGAAAAATATTATTGAGTAAAATAATCAACCAAATTAATGGTAGTATTTATAGTATATTTTGGAACTTCTCACCTCATTCATACTCTTTTTTTCCAACTTGGTTCTAATGTGATAGAAAGTCTCAAGTATGGGTTTATATTACTTGAAGGATCTTTATCCTTCCAAGCATGTTTTATATTAGTATTCGGATATAAATACACTTGGAAATCTGAAACATTCACTGTATCAGGAAAAAGTGGTTGCCAATAATTAAAATCATTACTTCCAGCAATAATTCAAGCTCCAGTTCAAAATTTTTCATCTATTAACCAAGTATCTATAATTCCATCAAAACTTCAAGCAGAAGTTGGTACTAATCTATGATCGATACCCCAATCTTTTCAATCAAGTTTTAAAATTTCTATAGTTCATAAACATCATGATCAAAAAGTAGTTGTCCCACATGCGGGGATAACATCTGGTTTATTAGGGTCTTGCCTCCAAGTCCACCTTAAAAAAGTTCTTTTTTTCCCATCTCAAGAAATAAGGTATATTTCATTTACATTTTCTCATCAAGTAAAAACTATAGGTCCAGATCATAAATGCTCATCATCATCATCTCATCTTATATTCCCATTTCCATTTTCATCTCAACCATCTGCATTCATATTCCCATTATAATCAATAAATTGGAACGCATATTGTCAATATCTTTGTTGATGTCCATTTTGTAAAATCGCTGTTGTATTAAAAAGATTATCATAACATCATCAAGTTCACATATTTATACCATCTCCACTTCTACAATAATAAAAATTATTTCCATAATTAGTTGTTGCAATAGTTCATAAATATCAAAAATTTCAAAATCCTGTTGGTTGTGAATAATGCCCATTTTGGGTGGTAAGTCAGATTACTTTTCTATTAAAATATTCTTCATAGTCAATAACTCATCAAGTTTTGATTTCTTCAAATAATTTCTCAGTAAAATATACAACATCTTTTGTTATATTTGCTTTTTCCATAAGCTTTACTTTCCCTATGTTTACTGCTGATAATGCTTGAAATCATCACAAAATAACAATAGAAAAAATTAAAATTCATAAAAGTACTTCAATGAGAGTAAATCATGTTTTTGTAATTTTCATAATTTATTTTTTATTATAAAATATATATTTAATCAATGATGCAACAAAAATTCATATTTTAAATCAGGTAGGGTTTTTCCAAAAAGAATGAGGCCAAATTCTTAATATATAATCTATGATATCAAAAGAACTTGTTCTTTTAAATGTTTTTTTACTACTTAATAAAGTAAAAAAACTCCTTACAATAGAAGTAAAAAAACTTATAATAAGTAAAATAATATCTATAAATCTATTGTTTACTTTTTTCATTATTTTTCAGAAAAAAAATATAGTATAAGAATATAATAATAAAAAAATTATAGAAATCAAAAAAAAGAATTATATGATAATATTATTAACACAAAAATAAAAATTGTAAAGAGTATGAAACTTTACTTATTGCAAAAATTATGTAAAAAATGAAAAGTTTTTAATACATGAGTAAAGAAAAAATGTCATATAGAGTAAGTGCTAAAAATAGAAAAATTAAGAGATTTTTTTTACAAACAATGAGTATATTAAAATTTGATTGATTCAATATAAATACCTCTCTGAAAATAGTGATTATTTGATGTATTATAGCTACTTTTTGATTGTTCTGAAATTGGATAGAGAGCTATGATAATATTATAGAAGGAAATAGTTTTTATAAACTTCTTGGAATCAGTTGATATATATTATTTATTATAAACATAAAAGTTTTTTTCATTATTTTTGGACAAAAAAGTAAAGAGTTTATAAAAAATTTATTCAATATCAAGGCAAAAGATTCATTTATTATCGTAATGTTTTTAGTATTTTGATGGATTATCACTATAAATAGTGTGTTTATTATTGAAAATACACAAATGTTTAGAGAATGAATTTTATTATGAAAATGACTGATTACTACCCTTGTATGATATACTCTTGCAATGGTTGGTTGATGTGTTAACTTATATGGAAAAACAAATGTAGCAATATATGTGGAAAATAATATTTCTGATGATATACTATGAAATGAACATAATACAAACAAACATGAAAATAATATGAAACTTCCGTTTTAATAAAATAAATAAAAAACTTGACTTTAATTAAAAAAACATTATATAATATTTTCTTAACTTTAATCCTATGGTAAATATGCAAACAAAGGAAATAAATAATTCTTCAATAATAGGAACTTTTAAAGAGATTTTAGAAGCACTTTCTGACAAAGAAAAAAATGTTATTGAAAGAAGAATTGGGTTACATTGAGAAAAAGAAACACTCCAAAATATTTGAGATTCATTCTCTCCAAATATTACCAGAGAAAGAGTAAGGCAAATAGAAGATTCTGGAATTAAAAAAATATGAAGAGTTGTAAAAGCAACTACATTAGTAAAATTACAAGAATTTGCAAAAGATACATTAGAAGAGCATGGAGGACTGTTAACAAAAGAAAAGCTTATAAATGCCATCATAAAAGGATTTGATTTAGAAAAAAATATAAATGCTTCTATATTAGAAACTATCGTTCAATCAGATTATGATATAGTAAAATCAAAACCTAAACTTGGAACAAAAACTTACTTTTATCTTCCAAGAATTAGTAAAAAAACTATTGACGCCATATACAAAGAAGCTCTTTCTATACTAAAAAAAAGAAAAGATGTTATGGAAAAAGCATCTCTTTATGAAATGATAAAAATAAATCTAAAAAATAATACTTTAAAAAATACCTTCATTGATGCTGTTTTAGATGTATATGAAGATATTGTTTCAGGAGAAGAAACTCTTATTTGATTAGAAAAATGGAAAATACTCAATCCAAAAACACTCAAAGATAAAGCAGTATATATTCTCAGAAAAGAAAAAATTCCTATGCACTTTGTTTCTATAGCAAACAAAATTACAGAAACTATGGGGGAAAAAGTAAAAGTAAACACTGTTCATAATGAGCTGATAAGAAACAATGAATTTGTACTTGTCGGGAGATGAATTTATGCACTTAAGGATTGGGGAATTTATAAACCTGGAACTGTTTTAGACGTAATTGTGGATATTATGAGAAAAAATTCAGAAGCAATGAGTACTGAAGAAATAATAGCAAAAGTACTCAAAGTAAGAAAAGTCAAAAATACTACCATTTACATGAACCTTCAAAATAAAAAAATAATTCAAAGAGTCTGAAGAAATTATTATCAATTAAAAGATTAATCTAAAAAGCAAACTTTTCGTTTGCTTTTTTTTCATAAATTTTTAAACTATTTTTTGCTTAATAAATTAACTTTTTTTTATGAATATTTTGATATTTGATACTGAAACAACTTGATTTATAGACAAGAAAAATCCTGATTTAAATGCTCAACCTTACATTATACAATTTGCCTGAATTTACTGAAAATTAGAAAATGGAGAATTTAGTGAAATAAAAAGAATAAATCAATTTATTAAACCAAAAATTTCTATTCCATATGCCGCAAGTCAAGTACACCATATTTATGATATAGATGTAAAAAATGCCCCTAGTATTGAAGAATATATTGATGAATTTATAAAAATTATCAATGAAAGTGATGTTATTATTGGACATAATATAGAATATGATGAAGAAATGATAAAACTAGAACTCAAAAGACTTGGCCGTGAATATGAATACACTCCAAAACAAATACTCTGTACGATGAAAAATACTGTCGAGTATTGTAAACTCCCTTGAAGTTGAGAAAGATTTAAATATCCGAAACTCTGAGAGCTTTATAAAAAACTTTTTTGAGAATACTTTATCGGTGCACATGATGCGATTGTTGATGTGGAAGCTACGTTAAAATCTTTTTTAGAGCTTCATAAAATTTGAGTGGTAAAATTAGAGCAAAAGAAAGAACAAATTTTAAGTTTATTTTAATTTATATTATTATTTTCCCCATGAATTATAAAGATCTGATAAATGTAGATGATTTTCAAAAAAGAGAAACATTTAATGAAGAAAGATGAGATGTTTCATTTTATTGCAAAGACTGTGAAAGTATAGTTGAAGTAGAAAGACCAAAAGCAAATGGGTATATTTTTAAATGCCTTGTATGTGGTTGAGAACATATTGCTATATGAACTCTAGCTTGAATAAAAGAAAATTACAGAGTTAAAGGATAATTTAAAAAATAAATTTGACTTATACAAATATATTATATACTAAACACTATATAATCAAATTATATATTTATTATTAATAATAAAAGTATGGACAAAAAAGAAGCACTATCACAAGCACTTGCAATGATAGAAAAACAATTTTGAAAATGAGCAGTAATGAAACTTTGAGAAAAAGAAGCTATGAATGTAGAAACTTCTTCATCTGGGTCAGTATCTCTTGATATTGCTCTTGGAGGATGATATGCAAAAGGAAGAATTGTGGAAATTTACGGACCAGAATCATCTTGAAAAACTACACTTACTCTTCATGCTATTGCTGAAGTACAAAAAGCAGGTGGAATAGCCGCATTTGTCGATGCAGAACATGCTCTTGACCCCGCATATGCCAAAAAAATTGGAGTAGATATTGATAACCTTATTATTTCTCAACCAGATTATGGGGAACAAGCTCTTGAAATTGTTGATGCTTTAGTAAGATCTGGAGCTGTTGATTTAATAGTAGTTGATTCAGTAGCAGCACTCACTCCAAAAGCTGAAATAGAATGAGAAATGTGAGATTCACACATGGGGCTTCAAGCAAGACTTATGTCTCAAGCTCTCAGAAAAATTACTGGACCAATTTCTAAATCTGGATGTAGTGTAATTTTCATAAACCAAATTAGAATGAAAATTTGAGTTATGTTTGGAAATCCTGAAACTACTACTTGATGAAATGCGTTGAAATTTTATGCTTCTCAAAGATTAGAAGTAAGAAGAAAAGATAAAATTGAAGCTGGAACTGGAAATGACAAAGAAGCTACAGGAAATAGGACTAAGGTAAAAATAGTGAAAAATAAAATTGCACCTCCCTTCAAAGAAGCTGAGTTTGATGTAATGTACAATGAATGAATTTCAAAAACTGGAGAAATAGTTGATATTTGAGCTGAACTGGAAATTATTAAAAAATCTTGATCTTTCTATTCATTTGGAGAAATAAAACTCTGACAATGAAGAGAAAATGTAAAACAATTTTTGGTAGAAAATCCTAACGTTGCAAATGAAATTGAAGAAATTATTAAAAATAGTTTATAAAAGACTCTCAAAAAGAGTCTTTTTTGATTTTAAAATTTTTTTTATATAATCTATCTAATTATTTCCTTATTCCTGAAAAATGGAAACATATAATATATTCTTAGAATACTATGATAAAATAGTAAGATGAATTAATTCTCCTCTTGATGAAGAAGTAGGTTTTTTAGATGACCTCATACAAAAATACAACCCAACTGAAAGAAAAAACATTTCTATTTTAGAAACAGCTTGTGGAACGGGGATCGTAGCAAAAGAATTTCAAAAACTCTGATATACAATTACTGGACTTGATATAAACAAAAAAATGCTTGATAAAGCAAAAGAAAATATTTGAGAGGAAAATCTCGTACTTTGAGATATGACAGATTTTGAATTAAATAAAAAATTTGATGTTGTGTTATGTAATTATAACTCTATTTGCCACCTACTCACTTGGCAAGAATGGCAAAAATTTTTTGAAATGACGTACAAACATTTACCTCCAAACTGAATTCTTATTTTTGATATAAACACCCTTTTTGAATTTGAAAATATTACTCGTGAATTTGCACAGTTCTATAATTTCTGAGATGACAGTATTTGTTTAGAAATGTTTAAAAAAAATGGGCAAGATGAATTATCATGAACGGATAAGAGAGAGTCCCCTGTGGTATTTTACGAGTGGCTGATAAAAATTTTCAAAAAAGCTCCTGATGGAAGATATGATCTCATCACAGAAACAGTACGAGAAAATTCTTTTCCCATTCATATGATAAAAAAAGAACTTAAAAATAAACGATTTCATATAGAAGAAATTCTTGATTTTCATTATGGAGAAGTAAATCACGAATCTGAAAGAGTTTACTTTGTAGTGAGTAAAAAATAAACTTGCCAAAAACAAGTTTTTTTTTATTATTAAGCAAATTTATTACTTATAGAATGAAAAATGAAAGTTTCATACAAAATACTCAAAAAATATTTACCTTATATTGAAAGTGCTGAACAAGTATCTCAAGACCTTGTAATGCATACTGCTGAAGTAGAAGAAATTCATTCAGAAAAAAATGCTTTTGAAAATATTGTATTTGGAAAAATTTCAAAAATTGAAGCTCATCCTGATGCTGACAGTTTAAGAGTTTGCCAAGTAAATATTGGTGAAGAAAATGATGTTCAAATAGTATGTGGAGGTTCAAATTTAGAAATTTGACAATGAGTAGCTGTTGCAAAAATTGGAGCAAGTGTACTCTGGCATTGAGTATGAGAACCCGTAATTATGAAAAAAACTGCTATTAGATGAGTAGAAAGTTTATGAATGATTTGTGCATCAGAAGAAATTGGATTAAAAGATATATTTCCAGCAAAAAGTGAGAAAGAAATTTTAGACCTTTCATTTTTATCAGTTCCAGTAGGAACAAACTTAGCAATTGCTTTAGGAAAAGATGATGAAATTTTAGAAATTGATAACAAAGCAATCAATCACAGACCTGATATGTTTTCATACATGGGTGTGTTAAGAGAAGTTGCAACAATCAACTGAAAAAGTTTTGATGTAAAATATGCTCAACAAGATTTTTCAACACTTACTGCTTTAAAGGCTGAAAACCTTATACCTGAAGCAGTAAAAAGATATTCTCTTACGAAAATAACTTGAGTAGAAAATAAAATTTCAAATGATGAAATAAAAACAATTATTGAAGCAGCTGGACATGCAGTAAAATGACTTTTAGTTGATATTTCAAATTATTCTCTTTATTTTTATGGACAACCAGCTCATATTTTTGATGCTGATACTATTGATGGACACATCACAGTAAGATTTGCAAAAACTGGAGAAACTTTAGAAGCACTTGATGATAAAATTTATGAACTCAGTGAAAAAGATATCGTAATTGCCGATAATTCAAAAGTACTTGCACTTTGAGGAATTATTTGAGGAAAATCATCTGCAGTATCAAGTAATACAAAAAATATTATTATTGAAACGGCTCATTTTGACCAAGCAATTCTGAGAATGACTGGAAAAAGACTTGGTGTAAGAACTGATGCTTTAAATGTTTTTGAAAAAGATATTGTTCCAGATTTAGCAAGTTATGCAACAGCATTTATCATAAATGAATTACAAAAAGAATTTCCAAATCTCAAAATAGAATGATATTTTGATTCTTATGAAAGCAAACAAAAAGAAGTAACTCAAAGCTTTGATTTAGCTTTCTATAATAACTTAATTGGTGCAAATTATGCAGAAAATTATGTTTTAGAAATTTTAAATAATCTTTGAATTAAAAAAGTAGACAATACTCTTCACATCCCTTTTTGGAGAAAAGAACTTTCAAGAAAAGCTGATATTGCTGAAGAAATTGCAAGAATTGATGGATATGATAAAATCATAACTACCGTTCCAAGAATTAATCTTTGAGCTATTATTCAGGATCCAATTTATTATCTAAAAAATGATTCAAAAAAATATTTTACTGACATCTGATTTTTTGATGTATATAATTATTCTTTTGTAAATCAAGAATTAATGGAAAAACTTGGAATGAGTGTAGAAAATCTTGTTCCTTTAAAAAATTATTTAAGTGAAGAAGCAACTCATATGAGAAGCAGTCTGATTCCAAATCTTATGAAATGATTAGAGGATAATATCAGAGAAAGAAAAAATATGAAATTATTTGAAATTGAGAAAGTTTTTTCTAGAAAAGATACTCAAGTGAGTGAAGATTATAGACTTTCTGGAGTAATGACTTCAAGTGAAGATATCGTATATTATGATATTCAAAATATTATTTCTAACTTTTTTAAAACTATATTCGTGGATAAATTTCATTTTGAAAATACTTCCATCCACCCATCATTTGCACATTCAGGAAGAGTAGCAAATATTATAGTAAGAGGAAAAGAAGTAGGATATATTTGAGAAATTCATCCGATTGTTGCCAAAAGATTTGATGTCAGTCAAAGAGTTGGTTTTTTTGAAATAGAAGTTTCCAAATTACTTCCTAATATCTACCATAAAGTAAAAGCAACTGAAATCTCTAACTTTCAAGAAAATAATTTCGATCTTTCTTTTGTAGTAGATAAAAGTATTGCTGGAAGAGAAATTGCAAATACCATTGCTTGAGTAGATAAAAAACTCATCCAAAGAGTGGAGCTTTTTGACATTTATGAAAATGAAGAAAAACTTCCAGGAAAAAGAAGTTTAAGCTTTAAAGTTTATATTCAATCAATGACAGAAACTATCAGTGATGAAGTAAAATGAAACCTTATTAAAGACATTATTGCAAAAGTTGAAAAGAAAGGTGGAAGTTTGAGATAATATGTTTTATAAAAAATAAAAGTCGTATAGGCTTTTATTTTTTTGCAATTTCTAAAAAAGAATTATAATAAACATACATTTAAAATTATATTATAAGAATATGGTTACAATAAATTTAGAGAATAAAACATTAAAACAATATAGTTTAAATTTTCTTACTATAAGAAGGAAAAAAGAAACAAACAAAAAAAATCTTATGGATAATTTGTTTGAATATATGATAAAAGATGATTGAAATAAAAAAGAAGATTTAGCTCTTAATGTTGATGAAGTGCTCTATGGAAACAAATAATATTTATGTACTTGATAGCAATGTTTTTATATGAGCTTTTTTTGAGTGAGATTCATTGCATGAGTTATCTTTAGAGATTTTTAAAGAAATTCAAGGAAATAAGATAATTCTCCCTTATTGTGTAGTACAAGAAGTTTGTTCTATTTTTTCTTATCGTTTTTGAAAACAAAAAGCTGATAATTTTATAAAATTTATTTTGAATACTGAAAATATTGAACTTATAAATAACGATATTTTAGATGAAATAAATTTCTATTTACAATTTAAAGATAAAATTTCGTTCACAGATTTATCGTTATTACTCATTTCTCAAAAATATTCTGCAACTCTTGTTACATTTGATAAACAATTATTGAATCTTTATAGCAAAAAATAATTTTAAAAGTTTTCTAAAAAGCGAAGTATCGCTTTTATTTTTTTGCAATTTTAGGGAAAGTATATAAAATAGTGAGTGCCAAATTATTTATGTTTTTTTAATTCTCTTTGATTTGAGAGTATTTTGGAGTAATTATCCATTATTTACTCCTTTCTTAAATCAAAGAAAAAGTACATAAATAGTTTGGCGACTTAGGATAATTACTCCTTTTTTGTTGCTAAACTTTATTTTTTTTATCAAATTATTTTTCTTTTTTCATAGCAAAAAAATTGAGTGATTGTAGGAGTCACTTTTTATTTTTTTAAATTTTTTGTTTATGAAACTATATATGTATGTTTTAATAGTAATAACAATCTCTTTCTGATTAACATCTTGTAATGATACAAATAACTACTGAGACTCATCAAATCAAAGAGCAGTAGCAACTCAAAATAATTGATATGATTACATTGGTAAGTATAAAGAATGAATTGCTACAGTCGAAAAAAATTGAAAATGGTGATTTATTGATGAAAGTGGAAAGGAAATTACAGAAATTATATATGATATAACCTTAGATTTTAATAATTGACTATGAGAAATCATGCTAAATGATAAATTTTGAAAAGTGAATAGTACATGAGAAGTTGTAATAGAACCTATTTATGACAGTATTATCAATTATCTAGATGGAAATTATTTCGTTGAAAAAGATGGAAAAAATTTTATCATAGATAATAAATGAAACTTTGTAAGAGATGCAATTGAAAATAAATAATTTAATTTATAATTTAAAAATATGGCAACAAAATTTGAAGAGCTTGAAAAATTAGCAAAATTAAAAGAACAATGAATTCTTTCTGATGAGGAATTTGAAGTTGAAAAACAGAAAATTTTATTATGAAATACATTCAATTCTTTTTCTAATAACCAAGAAAATTATAGTCGATATTCAACTTATTATACACCTAAATGAGAGTTTATAGAATTTTTTCTTTCAAGTAAATGAAGAATAAATAGGATTCAGTTTTTACTTTCCATAATAGGACATCTATTATTTTTAATACTTCCATCAGCTGCTATTACAATTTTAATGGAAATAAACGAAACAATATGAAATATATTTATCCTAATGTATATTATAATGGTTGCTTTTATTATTTACTCAATCTATATCATAAATATAAAAAGACTTCATGATATAGATACTTCTTGATGGTGGTCAATAATCACCGTGATGTTTATGCCATTATCTACCTTATTTTTACTACTCATTCCTTGAACAAATTGAGATAATCAATATTGACCTAAAAAATAAAAAAATCCAAGAAAAAACTCTTGTATTTTTTTTTATTTTATGATATTCTTTATATGTTTAATATTTAATATTTAATATTTAATATTTAATATTTAATATTTAATATAAAATATAACTTAATGAAAGTTTAGGTAGTTTATTTTTAATTTTTATGGAACTATGAATAAAAAGTATGGAAACAAATATTCAATGAAATACTTTCACAAAAATAGTAATACTAATAGAGATTTTTTAATAGAAATAGTAATACTAATAGAGATTTTTTAATAGAAATAGTAAAAATTGTTGTTCCTGCAATTGTTAGTGTAGCAGTAGCAATCTTATGAAAGAAAAAATAATTTAATTTTTAATTTTAAAAATATGTGATTTATAAATAACTCTTATGAAATTATTTGAGATTATTCGGATTGATTCAATCTAGATACCCAATTAGCTCCCGCAAGAAAAAATGGAAAAATATGATTTATAAATAAAGTTGGAGAAGTTAAAATTGATTTTATTTATGATAATTATTCAAATTGGAGTGAAATGGGACCTGGAGTATCGATGGCTTATATTGTAAAAAATGAAAAATGCTGACTTATAACGAATTGGGGAGATATTCTTGTTGATGCTATTTATGATAATCAATTCCTAGTAAACGAAGCATTGAAAGAAAAATATAATATATAATTAATAATTTGAAAATCATGAAAAATTATACAATAGAATCTTTTAAGTTAAGTGAAAAATTAAATGAATCTCAATTTATTAAAGTATTAGAGTTATTATTTATATTTATGTTAGCTAATAAGCAGCTAAAGAGAAATGAAATAGAGTTTTTTTATGAGTTCCAAAAAATACATGGATATTGATATTTAAATTCTGAAATTATTGTAAATAAAATAACTGAAAAATTAAATAATCATACAAATCAAAAAACTGGACAGGTAAAAATACCAATATGTATACAAGAAATTACAGATGAATTATTATTTCTTAACTATTTTGATAGAATGCAAATTTTGTCTTTAATAGAATTTATAGTTGATATAAAATGAGAATGGGTTGTATGATTAGAATTAACATTTACAACTATAAAATATAAATTTCAAACCAATAAAAATACTCATACAGATAATACCTCTGATATAGCTAAGAGTTTAATAATGCTAGTACTTCATTGAAAATATGATATAGTATCGGATCTAATGGCGAAATGAATTAATCCAAACCTAATTTATAAATGATGAACAACATTGTTTACAACTATTGCAACTGGAGATGAAAAAATGATGAAACTCTTATTAGATTATTGAGCTGATACAAAAATACAGGTAGAGTGAGAAACTGTACTTATAGCATCAATACAACAATGAAAATTCAATCTTACTAAATTACTAATTGAGTATTGAGCTGATATTGAAGAAAAGAATTATCTATGATCTAGTCCTATTGTCTCTGCAATAGTTGAATGAAATCCCAATATTGTAGAATTTCTTATAAAAATGTGAGCAAATATAAATATAAAAGTACATTGAGTTTCTCTTCTTCAATTAGCATATGCATGAGGTAATAATAAAATAATTGAACTTTTACTTAAAGAGTTAATTCAATAATAAAAACCCTCAAACTTTAACCACTTATTTCCCTATTATAAATAATTCAAAGTACATAATACTCACTTTGAACTTTTTATATAAAATTTTTTGACTATTTTGATTTATTTCATATAATGCTGCGGTATATTGTCCTTTGACAATACAAGTAACTAGCCCCAAACAGTTATTTTATATTTATTTTAAGCCAATATTATGCCAATAATTAAATCTGCAAAAAAAGCATTAAAACAAAGTGTAAAAAAACACTCGAGAAATGAACATTTTAAAGAAATGTTTAAAGAAACAAGAAAAGCTTTTGAAGCTGCTGTAAAAAATAATGATTTAGAAGCTGCAAAAAAAGTATTTTTCAATAAAAAAGAAGATGGTAAAACTGTATGATCAGGATTACAATCAAATATTGATAAACTTGTGAAAAAAAATATCATTCATAAAAATAATGGTGATAGAAAAAAATCAAAATATGCTGGAATGCTAAAAAAATTAGAAACTTCTTTACAATCTTAATCCAAGTTCATGAAAGAGAACAAAAGACCTTTAAATGATGAAATAAAAGCCTCTAAAGTAAAACTTATTACTGACGAGGGAGAAGTTATATGAGAAATGTCACTTTCTGATGCAAAACAAAAAGCTCGTGAAAATGCTCTAGATCTTATGCAACTCGGTCGTGAAGGAGAAGTTACTATTGTGAAAATGCTTGACTATGGAAAATTTCTTTATAAACAAAAGAAACAAGACCAAAAAAATAAAGCGAAAGGGAAAGCTCCTGATTTAAAAACAATTAAAATAACTTTTAAAATCGGAGATCATGACCTTGAAGTAAAACAAAATCAAGCAGAAAAATTTGCAAAAGATGGACATCCTCTCAAAGTAATGCTCGTTTTAAGATGAAGAGAGAATCACTATGAAGATATTGCAAAACAAAAAATGGAAACATTTATTGCAATGCTTGAAAATTTTTATAAAATTGATAAAAAATTAGTGAGAGCTTGAAGTAATTTTATTGTAATGCTCTTACCAAAATAATATTATCCTTATATTTTAATTTAAAAACTATGACTTTAAAAACTAGAAGCTGAGTGAAAAAAAGAGTTAAAGTTACTTCAAAAGGTAAATTTAAACTTGCAAAAGCTTGGAAAAGACATTTACTTTCAGATAAAAGTAAAAAAGCAAAAGGAAGAAATAGATATGGTTTAATTGTATCTGTTTCTGAAGAAAGAAAAATCAGACAACAATTACCATTTGCTTAAAAAATTACAGACAAAAAGAGCAAGAATATAATACTTGCTGCTATAATTTACAACTTATAATTTTAAAATATGGTTAGAGTAAAAAGAGGTGTCATGACAAGAAAAAGACACAAAAAAATATTAAAAGCTACAAAAGGGTATAGATTATTAAACTCTAGACAATTTTCAAGAGCAAAAACTGCTTGGATGAAAGCTGGATTAAATTCATATATCGGTAGAAAAACTAAAAAAAGAGATTTCAGAAGATTATGGACAATAAGAATAAATACAGCCGCTAGACAAGAAGGAACTACATACTCAAGATTTATTAACGCTATGTATAAAAAATCTGTTTTATTAAACAGAAAAGTTTTATCAAATTTAGCTATTACTAATCCACAAGTATTCTCAAAAGTTTTAGCATTTGTAAAATAGTATAAAAAAGGAGGCTTTCTAAGCTTCTTTTTATTTTCTAAAATAATAAAATTGAAAAAAAATCTTATCTACGCAGTAAAACTTTATCAAAAATATCTTTCCCCTGACCATTCTATCTGGGTGAAATCACTCAATAAACCTCCTTATTGTAAACATATCCCCACGTGTAGTGAATATATGATAGAAGCTATAGAAAAAAAATGAGTTGTTCTTTGAGTGAGTAAATGATTTTTGAGAATTCTCAGATGTATGCCTTGGAATAAATGATGATATGACCCAGTCGATAAAGTACAAGGTGAAATAGAAAAAAATACCAAAGATGTGCAATAAAAAAAGTAAAAACATTTTACTTTTTTTATTTTTTCTATATAATTGCTGCGCCTAAAAAAGGAAGGATGAAAAATCCGCTAATACCTTATCATTTAACAAAAACTATTATGGCAAAAAGAGGTAAAAAATATAATAAAGCTATTGAATTTATCAATGCTGAAATGGCTTATAGCATAGCTGAAGCTGTTGAATTACTTGAAAAAACAAATACAGTAAAATTTGATCCAACTGTAGAAGTACATTTTAACTTAAATCTTGATCCAAAATATGCTGATCAAATGATTAGAACTACTATTTCTCTTCCAAATGGAACTGGGAAAACAGTAAAAGTTTGTGCATTTAGTGATGCTGGAAATGTTGATGCATTAAAAGCTGCAGGTGCCGTAATCGCTGGAGGTGAAGATTTAATTAACTCTATTGCTTCTGGAGAAACAGCTCTTGATTTTGATGTATGTGTAGCTACTCCTTCAATGATGAGACAAATGTGAAAAATTGCAAGAGTTCTTGGACCAAAAGGGCTTATGCCAAATCCAAAAACTGGAACAGTGGGAGAAGACTTAATCGCTGTAGTAAAAGAAATTGCTGCTTGAAAATTTGAATTTAAAACTGATAAACAATGAAATATTCACTCTATTTTTGGTAAATTATCTTTTGGTAAAGATAAATTAACCGCTAATCTTGAAAAATTTGTGTCAGTTGTAAAAGAAGTAAAACCAAGTGGATCAAAAGGAAAATATATGAACTCTGTTTATGTATGTAACGCTATGGGACCTTCAATTAAATTAGATATTCAAGGATAATTAAAATCATAAAAAAATAACTC